>NZ_MKRR01000134.1:29177-45168 GCF_001897045.1 Sphingomonas sp. 66-10 | reverse complement strand
CCATCATCGACAGCAAGCCCGCCGCGGCGACCGGCGCGATGCCGTGATCGCCGCAAAAGGCGATCATATGCGTGCCGACCAGCCCGTTGGTGGTGAGCCCGCAAACGAAGAAGGTACCGAACAACAGCCAGAACACCGGCTTGCGCCCCGCGCGCAGCAGCACCGAGATCGCCAGCCCGGCGGTGCCCGCCTGTTTGAGCGGCGCGGGCGGCGCGCTCCCCGGCTCTTCGCCGAAGCGGCCGTTGCCGATGTCGCCGGGCCGTTCGGGCACCACCAGCGCGACGATCGGCACCAGCGCGAGGCAGGCAAGGCTCACCGCCATCACCACCGGGCGCCATGCGCCGCCGGTCGAGAGCCAGGCGAGGAGCGGCAGGAACACCAAGGCCCCGGTCGCGGTGCTCGCGCTGAGCAGCCCCATCACCAGCCCCTGGCGCGTCGCGAACCAGCGGTTGACGATCGCCGCGCCGAGCACCGAAGCGACCGCCCCGCTGCCGATCCCGGAGATCACGCCCCAGCTCAGCACATAATGCCACGGCTCGCGCATCCACAGGCTGGCGAAGGTCGCGCCGGCCATCAGCATCAGCCCGCCGAGCATCGTCCGCCTGATCCCGAACGTCATCATCAACGCCGCCGCGAACGGCCCGACCAGCCCATACAGGAAGATGCCGACCGCCGCGGCGAAGGAGATCGTCGCGCGGTCCCAGCCGAAATGCAGTTCGAGCGGCTGCATCAACACCCCGGGGGTCGCGCGGAGCCCCGCCGATACGAGCAGCGCGACGAACGTCGCCGCGACAACCAGGAAGATATGAACCCGTCTCGGCACCAGCCCGGTGCGGTGGAGCATCCGGCTCATGCGCCGCATTCCCGCGTCGCGGCGACGATCCGCGCCAGCGCCGCTTCCAGCTCCTGCCAGTCGTCGGCGCCGATCTGTTCGAGCATCGCGGTCTGCACTTTCGCCCAGCCTGCGGTGGCGTCGGCGATCGCCTGATGCCCGGCCGGGCTGAGCGTCGCGATCTTGGCGCGCCCCGCCCCCTCGGCGATCGTCACCCAGCCGTGCCGTTCGATCGGGCCGAGGGCGCGGTAGAGCGTGGTGCGTTCCATCACCAGCAATTCGGCGAGCCGGCTGAGCGGGAGCGGGCCGTGCCGCGCGAGGTGCCGCAGGATCGAGAATTGCGCGACCGACATCCCCGCCTCTTCCATCACCTCGTCATAGGCGCGGGTCACGGCTCGCGAGGCTTTGCGCAGCGCGGTACAGATACAGGGCAGCGCGGTCAGCGAGTCGGTATCATGATGCATATGCATCATCTAGTGGGACGGGCATCTCGCTGTCAACGATTGGAACGGTGGCGTGCGCCCAGTCGTGCGGCTAGGCGGACGTAAATAATGACGGAGTTTCAGTTGCGTATCATCCCGGCGATCCTGACGTTGCTGCTCGCCGCTCCGGCGGTTGCGGCGGAGCCCGAGCTGTCGCCGGAGGCGTTGCAGCGGACGATCGAATGCCGTGGTGATCTCGCGACGCTCGGCGCATTCGGCGAGGCATTGTTCAGCAACAAGCAGCGGCCGGCGTGGCTCAAGCCGGTGTCGGACAACGGGCATCCGGGGATGCTCGGGCTGTGGACCTATCGCCTCGACCGGCCGATCGAGGTTTTCGGGCGCAGCGTCGATACGTTGTCGTTCCTCAAACAATGGGTGGTGGTGGAGCTGCCGCGCGAGGCGGCCGACGCGATCGTCCGCGATCAGAAGCTGGAACGCGCCCCGATCCGCATCACCGAGCAATATTATCGCTTCATCACCGATGAAGAGGGGCCGATGCTCGGTGCCTTCGCCCCGACCGATAACTCGCTCGAATTGCTGTTCGGCGGCGAGGCCAAGCCCGACGCGGCGAACACCACCCTGTTCGTCGGCTGCAATTATACGCCGGTCTCGAAGGCTGAATTCCTCGCGGTGGCGGCGCAGGCGGACGCGATCGTCAGCCGTAGCGCGAAGGCGTTGGACGAAACGCTGAAGAAGCCGCAGTAAAGCTCAGGCGGCGGCGCGCACCCGGCGCCGTCCGATGATGCGCAACGTGGCGAAATGCACCGCGAACAGCACGACTTTCGACGCAGTGGGAAAGATCGCGAGGAAGGTCAGCCACCATTGCGGGAAGGCGATCGCGATCACGAGGTTGGCGATCCCGGTGACGAACATCAGCCCGGCCCAGACATAGCCAAATGCGGTCATCAGATCGCCGATCACCGCGAATTCCTCGGGGATGACATAGCGGTTCAGCCAGCCGGGGCGGAGCATCGCGCATCCCACCACCCAATAGATGATCGAGGGCTTGGCCATCACGAAGCGCGGGTCATGCGTCAGCAAAGTCGCGCCTGCGGACACGACCACCAGCGCGAGGCTGAGCCATTGCATCGCCGGCACCGGCTTGCCCCACACGATATCGCTGACGACCATTCCCACCGCGATCGTCGCCCCGCATATCGTCGCGACCAACACGCTGGCATGAAGCGCCATCAGCACCGCAAAGATGATCACCCCGAGCGAATCGAGCAGCAGCGGACCGGCGGCGAATTTCAATTGGCGGAGCATCTCGGGACCCTTGATATTATCACTGTTAACATCGATCTGACACGCCTCGCGAAGCGCGTCAATCAAAAAGTTTACACCGTAAACTTAGACTCCCGGTTTTCGTACATTGGATGAGGTGCGCCGCGGCCGCAATGCGCTATAGCGCGCGCTCATGAGTCTCCTCGCCGCCCAGCAACGCGATCTCAGCGCCCTCGCCGACCGCACGCGGTTGCGGCATTTGCAGCCCCGCACCGGGCGCGATTTCTCGTCCAACGACTATCTCGGGCTGGCCGATGCGCCGCGGCTGCGCGCCGGGGTGGCGGCGGCGCTGGCACGGGGCGTGCCGGTCGGTTCGGGCGGCTCGCGGCTGCTGCGCGGCAATGATGCCGAGCACGAGGCGCTCGAGGCGGAGGCGGCGGCGTTCTTCGGCAGCGAATCGGCCTTGTTCTTCTCAAGCGGCTACACCGCCAACGCCGCATTGCTCTCGACGCTGCCGCAGCGCGGCGACCTGATCGTCCACGACGATCTGGTCCATGCCAGCGCGCATGAGGGGATGCGGCTCGCCCGCGCCGAGCGTGTCGCGGCGGCGCATAACGATGCGGGCGCGTTCGACGAGGCGATCCGCCGCTGGCGCGCCGCTGGCGGCATCGGGCGGCCGTGGATCGCGGTCGAAAGCCTGTACAGCATGGACGGCGACCGTGCCCCGCTCGACGATCTCGCCGCGATCGCCGCGCAGCACGAGGCGATTTTGCTGATCGACGAGGCACATGCCACGGGGGTGTTCGGTGATCGCGGCCGCGGGCTCGCCGCACCGCTCGAAGGGCGTGAAGACGTCGTCACCCTGCGCACCTGCGGCAAGGCACTGGGGTGCGAGGGCGCGCTGATCTGCGGCCCGCGCGTGGTGCGCGATTTCCTGATCAATCGCGGGCGCGGCTTCATCTTCTCGACCGCCCCTTCGCCGCTGATCGCCGCCGCGGTGCGCGAGAGCCTGAACATCCTCGCCGACGAGCCCGAACGCCGCACGCGGCTCGCCGCGCTGATCGCCTTTGCCGAGCGCACCTTGGCCGATTGCGGCGTGGCGCCGACCGGATCGCAGATCCTGCCGCTGGTGATTGGCGAGGACGCCCCGGCGATGGCGCTGGCGGCGGGGGTGCAGGCGGCGGGCTTCGACGTGCGCGGTATCCGTCCCCCCACCGTCCCGGCCGGCACCGCGCGGCTGCGCATCTCGATCACCCTCAACGTCGCCGAGGCCGACATCGTCGCACTCGCCGATACGATCAGGACATGCCGCTCATGACCCATCCTCGGATCGTCGTCACCGGCACCGACACCGATGTCGGCAAGACGATCTTCTCCGCCGCTTTGGCGGGGGCGCTCGGGGCTTATTATTGGAAACCGGTGCAGGCCGGGGTCGATCCCGAAGGCGATATCGAGCGCGCCGCGGCACTCGCCGGCCTGTCGCCCGACCGCGCTCTGCCCGAGGCCTATCGCCTGACCACGCCATGCTCGCCGCACCGCGCGGCGGAGATCGACGGGGTGACGATCGAACTGGCGCGGCTCGCTGTTCCCGAAGTGGCGGGGCCGCTGGTGATCGAGGGCGCCGGCGGGGTGATGGTGCCGGTGTCGCGCACCTTGCTGTTCGCCGATCTGTTCGCGCATTGGCGCGCGCCGGTGGTGATCGTCGCGCGGACCGCGCTCGGCACGATCAACCACAGCTTGCTGTCGATCGAGGCGCTGCGCCGGCGCGACGTGCCGATCCTCGGCATCGCCTTCATCGGCGACCCGCAGCCCGACAGCGAGGAGACGATCGCCAGCATCGGCCAGGTCAAGCGACTCGGCCGGCTGCCGCTGCTCGATCCGCTCGACCGTGACACGCTGGCGGCGGCCTTCGCCGCGCATTTCGATCCGAGGGATTTCCGATGACGCGCTCGCCGATCTGGCACCCCTTCACCCAGCACGGCCTGAACGAGCCGATTCCCCTCGTCACCCATGCCGAGGGGGCCGCGCTCTACACCGCCGACGGGCGACGGGTAATCGACGGCATCTCCTCCTGGTGGGTGACGACGCACGGCCATTGCCATCCGCGCATCATGGCCGCGATCGCCGAGCAGACGACGAAGCTCGACCAGATCATCTTCGCCGGCTGGACCCACGAACCCGCCGAGACGCTCGCGCGCGGGCTCACCGCGATCATGCCGCCCTCGCTCGGCTATGTATTCTTCTCCGACTCGGGTTCGACCAGCGTCGAGGTCGCGCTCAAGATGGCGCTCGGCTATTGGGCCAATCGCGGCACGGCGCGGCACCGCATCCTGGTGATGGAGCATAGCTATCACGGCGATACGATCGGCGCGATGTCGGTCGGCGAACGCGGGGTGTTCAACGCGCCTTATACGCCATTGCTGTTCGATGTCGGCACGCTCCCCTTTCCCACCGCCGGCAACGAACAGGCGACGCTCGACGCGCTCGAGGCGGCGTGCCGCGAGGCGCCCGCCGCGCTGATCGTCGAGCCTTTGGTGCTCGGCGCGGGCGGGATGCTGATCTACCCGCCGTGGGTGCTGGCGGAGATGCGCGCGATCTGCGCGCGACACGACGTGCTGTTCATCGCCGACGAGGTGATGACCGGCTGGGGCCGCACCGGCACGTTGCTGGCATGCGAACAGGCCAGGGTGGTGCCCGATATCCTGTGCCTCTCAAAGGGGCTGACCGGCGGGGCGATCCCGCTCGCGGTGACGCTGGCGAGCGCGGCGATCTACGAGGCGCATCTCTCGCCCGATCGCGCGCGGATGTTCTTCCATTCGTCGAGCTACACCGCCAATCCGATCGCCTGCGCGGCGGCCAATGCCAATCTCGCGGTCTGGCGCGACGAGCCGGTGACGGCGCGGATCGCCGATCTCGCGGCGCGGCAGGCGCAACGGCTGGCGCGGCTCGCCCCGCTGCCCGGGGTGGCCAACCCGCGGTCGATCGGGACGATCGCGGCGGTCGATCTCGTCGATCCGGCGGGCGGCGGCTATCTCTCCAACCTCGCCCCGCGGCTCCTCGCGCATTTCCGCGAGCGCGACCTGCTGCTCCGTCCGCTCGGCAATACCGTCTATGTCATGCCGCCTTATTGCATCGGCGACGACGATCTCGATCGTGCTTATGATGCGATTGCCGAGGCGATCTCTGCGCTTTGATCACGCATCCGGGGTGCGCCGGCTATGTTCGAGCTGGAGCGCCACGATCCGCGCGAGCAATGTCGCGGGAAACAATTGCCCGATCACCGCCTCCAGATTGGCGAGGCTGCGCGCCAGCGGCAGCACCGGCACGATATCGCCATAACCGGTGGTGGTGAGCGTCGCGAGGCTGAAATAGGTCAGCACCGCGGTCCGCTCCCCCTGCCCCAGCGCGAGCGGGGTCGCAGTGGTCGAGACCAATGCGCCCGGCGAGTGGGTGAGGATCGCATTGAAGGCGATCGCGAACAGCGCGGCGATGTTGAGATAGATCAGCACGGCGCCCTGGATGCGATGGACGGTCACCCGCCCGGGCCCGAAGACGTGCCGCGCGACCAGCGCCGTCACCGCCGCGTTGAAGCAGAAGGCGGCGACCTCGATCACCCCGTGCTGGAAGCCGGGGCTGGCATCGATCCCGATATCGAGCAGCAATCGCCGCGCGACGAGCGGCCCGAACAGCGGCGCCGCCAGCGAAAGCAGGAGCAACAACTGGAGCAGCCGATGTCGCGTCAGCACGGTGACGCAGACCAGAGCGAATCCCAGCCGGCACCCGTCGAGCAACAGATGCGCGCCGGCATATTGCGTGTTGAGCGGTACCGCGACGAACAGCGTCAGCACCTGCAACCCGAGCAGGGCGCTGAGCCCCCAGTCGATCCGATAATGCCGGATGCGATAGGTTCGCATGCGCGATCTTCCCGCCTCAGCGCGTGAAGCGCACCGCCGCCCGCGCGCGCTCGTCCACGGTCAGCGAGAAAACGTCCGGGCGGGCATAATGGCCCACGACATCGAAATCGTAGCGCCCGCGCACGATCGCGCCGGTGTCGATCGTCGCGGCGACCAGCCCGGTCTCGTTGTAGAGCGGGCCGGCGAGCATTTCGCCCAGCGGATCGGCGATCAGGCTGCCGCCGCGGATCAGCGGGCGATCGGCGTCCCAGCCGGGCAGATCGAGGCCGAGCGTCGCGGGCGACGGCTGCACCTGGCACGCGCTGACCACGAAGCAGCGCCCCTCATGCGCGATATGCCGCATCGAACATTGCCAGATCTCGCGCTCGTCGACCGTCGGCGCGGCCCATATGTCGATGCCCTTGGCGTACATCGCCAGCCGCAATTGCGGCATATGGTTTTCCCAGCAGATCGCGGTGCCGACCCGCCCCGCGCCGGTCTCCACCACCGGCAGCGTCGAGCCGTCGCCCTGCCCCCAGATCAGCCGCTCGGTCCCGGTCGGCATCAATTTGCGGTGTTTGGCGACCAGCCCCTCGGCCGGGGTGAAGAACAAGGCGGTGCAGTAAAGCGTCCCGCCGTCGCGCTCGATCACCCCGACGACAAGGCTCGCGCCGGTGCGCTGCGACAGCGCCGCCAGTTCGGCGGTCTCCGGCCCCGGCAGGTCGATCGCCCTGGCGTGATAGCGCGCGAACGCCTCGCGCCCCTCGGGCAGGCGATAGCCGAGCCGCGTGCCGAACCATTCGCCCTTGGGATAGCCCCCGAGCACGGCTTCGGGCAGCACGACGAGATCGGCGCCCGCATCGGCGATCGCCCCCTCGAACGACAGGATCTGCGCCAGCGTCGCCTCGGTGCCGTCGGGCGACGCACCGATCTGCAGCGCGGCGATCGTTCTCTGGCTCATTCACCCTTCCCTTCGGCCTCGGCATATTCCACCGCCAGCGTGCCACTGTGATGCGTCTCGCGCATCCGCAGATAGACGATCAGCGACAGGCCGATCATCGCGGTGACATACCAATAGAAGCCCTTCTCGAACCCGGCACGCTTGAACCACAAGGCGACATATTCCGCGGTCCCGCCGAACAATGTGTTGGCCAATGCATAAGGCAGCGCGACGCCGAGCGTGCGGATATCGGCCGGGAACAGCTCCGCCTTCACGACCGCGTTGATCGAGGTATAGCCGGTCACCGCCACCAGCGCGGCGAGCACCAGCAGGAAGGCGTTGAACGAATTCGATACCGTCTCCAGCGCGGTGAACAATGGCACCGTGCCCAATACCCCGGCGATGCCGAAGGCGATCATCAGCGGCTTGCGCCCGATCCGATCGGACAATGCCCCCGCGAGCGGCTGGAGCAGCATGTAGATGAACAGCGCCGCAGTCATCACCCGCGAGGCGGTCTGCACCGAAAAGCCCGAAGTGTTGACGAGGAATTTCTGGAGGTAGACGCTATAGGTGTAGAAAGCGAGCGTCCCCCCCGCGGTGAGCGCCATCACCAGCAGCACCTCGCGTGGATGATCGCGCATCAATTTGAGGCTGCTGACCCGCTCGGCGCGGCTTTCCTCGACCCGGCGGAACGAGTCGGTCTCGTCCATCCCGCGCCGCAGGTAGAAGACCGCGAAGGCCAGCATTCCGCCGATCGCGAACGGGATGCGCCAGCCCCACAGATGGAGTTCCGCCTCGCTCAACACGCCCTGGAGGATGAGGAGCACGCATAGCGCGACCAATTGCCCCGCGATCAGCGTGACATATTGGAAGCTGGAGAAGAATCCGCGATGCTTCTTCCCCGCCATCTCGCTGAGATAGACCGCGCTGGCGCCATATTCGCCGCCGACCGACAGCCCCTGCATCAGCCGCGCGGCGAGCAGCACGATCGGCGCCATCACGCCGATCGTCGCGAACGACGGGGTCAGCGCGATCAGCAGCGACCCGGCGCACATCAGGGTCACCGACAGCGTCAGCGCGGCGCGGCGCCCGTGGCGGTCGGCGTAGAGCCCCATCAGCCACGCGCCGATCGGCCGCATCAGGAAGCCGACCGCGAAGATCGCCGCGGCGTTGAGCAATTGCGAGGTGCGGTCGCTCGCCGGGAAAAAGGCCGGCGCGAAATAGAGCGTGAACGCCGAATAGACGTACCAGTCGTACCATTCGACCAGATTGCCCGCCGATCCGCCCAAGATCGACCACAGACGCCCTTGTTGCTGGCGGGGTGCCGTTCGGGCACCGGCGGTTTGATGCATCAGGGCGGTCTTTCTGGCTGGACGTGGCGATATCGCCCGCCAGCAACACCGTTTCGGCGCCGGGATCAACGGTTATGCGGCCTAATAGCGAAAAGCCCCGCGCGGCGCGTGCCGCACGGGGCCTTCCGTCGCGCCGAAGCGTAACGATCAGAACTTCTTGCGCAGCGTGATGAACGCCTGCCGCGGCGCGCCAACCAGCATCGATTGCAGCGTGCCGCCCGGATCGGAGAAAGCGAAGCCGTTCTGCCCCAATGTGCCGACATATTTCTTGTCGAACACGTTGGTCACATTGCCCTGAATCTCCAGCCCGTCGAGTGCGCTGCCGGTATCGTGGAAGCGATAGCCGAGCGCGAAATCGACCAGCACCCGGCCCGGCACGCTCGCGTCATTGGTATAGGTATAATAGCGCCGGCTCTGATAGTTGGCCGCGATGCGCGCGATGATCGAGCCGTCGTCATAGGCGATCTCGCCGTTGGCGAGATGCTTCGGAATGCTGACGACCTGCTTGCCCTTGGTCGCCCACACCTGCCCGCTCAGCACATCATCGTCATATTGTGCGTCGGTATAAGCGTAGGAGCCGTAGAGCGAGAGCGCGTGGGTCAGGTGATAGGTGCCCGCCAGCTCGGCGCCGTTGGTCGTCACCGAACCGACGTTCGACAGGACCGAGGCGCATCCGACCACGATCGCGCACGGCTGGACCGACAGCAGCCGGTTGCTGAACTTGACGTGATAGCCGGCGAGCGATCCGTCGAAGTTCGGCAGATGGAAACGCAGGCCGCCTTCGAGCGTCCATGAGGTTTCCGGCTTGATCTTGCCCTGGATCGCCTGGAAGCCCGCTTGGTTGGTCACGAACGGTTCGGTCGTATAGGCACGCATATTCTCGGCATAGCCGGCGAACGCCTCGACGGCGTTGGAGAAGCTGTAGTTCAACCCGACCTGCGGCAGGAACATCTTCTTCGATTCGAGCGTGCCGCTCGTATCGCGCGACGCCGCCGACGCTTGGCTGACCGGATCGTACTTATTGACGATCTTGACATCCAGCCCCTTGAAGCCCGCGGTAATCTTGAAATCGGGCGTCACCTGCCAGGTATCCTGAACATAATATTGGCCCGTGGTGATCGTCATATCGTATTGATATTGGATATAGAACGGGTTCTCCGGCCATTGCCGATTGTCGATGCTCGACACATTGCTGTTCGCCAACGGGAAGAATTCGCGCGTCAGCGTATAGCCGTTGCGCTCGAACCATCCGCCGACCTCGATCTGGTGGTCGCCGAAGTGGAACGTCAGCCCGCCGGTCGCGCCCCCGCGGTTGATCGCATAAGCGGTCGAGCGGATCGACAGCGCGGCGCCGCCCGGCGTGGGGGTATAAGGCGTCCACCACGTGCCGATGCCGCGGTTGCGGTGGAAATAGGGGGTCAGCTTGATCGAAACCGTATCGCTGAACTTATAGTCCAGATTGGCGCCGACCAGCAGATCCTTGCGTAGGCCGTAGCCGTTATAATAGGTATCGTCGGCGCAGATCGTCTGGGAGTAACCGGGATATTTCGCGCAATATCCCGTATAGTTCACCAGATCGGACTGGAGGTTCTTCGCGATCGCCAGCGCGGTCGGGTAATCGTTGCGGATATAATCCCAGTCCCAGCCGTATTTCTTGATCAGGGCGAGCGACGTATCCATATAGTCGTCGTCCTTGAAGTCCGAATAATTGACGAAGGCGCTGATGCTGCCGCGTGTATCGAGCGGCACGACCAACTTGCTGTTGACCGACCACGCCTGCTGTTTGCCCTGCCCCTTCCATTTCGGCGAATCGAGCCACGAGCCGCTGACATAGCCCTTCACCCCGCCGCCGAGATCACCGGTCTCGATCCGGCCGAACAGGCGATAGGCGTTCTCGCTGCCATAGCTCGCCTCGACATCGCCGCCCATCACATCCTCGGGCGCCTTACTGAAGAATTGCAGCGTGCCGCCGAGGTTGGAACTCGACGCGGTATCGAGCGAGCCGGTGCCCTGCGCCAGCGTCGAGCGCGCGATATTCTCCGAAGCGATCGCGCGGCTGATGTGCAGGCCGTTGAAATTGCCATAGCTCATGTCACCGAGCGGCACATTGTCGAGCGTGAAGCCCAATTGGTTCTGCGTGAAGCCGCGCACCGCGATGCGCGTCGACCATTCGTTGGTGCCCAGCGCATTGGCCGACTGGAACGAGACGCTCGGCAGCTTTTCGAGCACTTTGAGCGCGCTGGTGCCCGGCGCGGCGGCAGAAATGTCGGCGGCGGTCAGCGTCTGGACCTGGCGAGTCTCGCCCTTGCCGTAGACGACGATATCCTCCTGCATCGCGCCGTCGGGCGTGCGCGGTTGCGTCTGCGCCGTGGCGGGCAGTGCAGGCAGCCCGAGCGCGCCAACCAGTGCGACCCCGGCAAGAAGCTGATGTCGAAGCATATTCCCCCCTATCGATAAGCCTGTCGATCAACGCAGCGCGCCGATCCCCCTTCCCGAAAAACGGCCGCTGGAGGGCCGGTCTTCGGGCTGTCTTTGTTACGGTTCGTCTTGTTCTGAAATGGGCTTGACCGAAGGCTATTCAGCAGGGCCTCTTATGGTCAAGTCGCGTTTTCCTAATAGTTCATGTCGACTGCGCCGCAAACTCGCCGATCTTTTCGCGCCGGCACAGCCACAGATAGGCGATTGCCGAGACCGGCAGGCCGACCAGCATCGAGACGTCGATCCCCCCGATCGCCTTCGCGGCCGCGCCGGTGAACAGATGCGTGCTGAAGAACGGCACCATCACCACGAAGCCGATGAGATAGGCGATCAGCCCCGCTGCATTCCACCGGCCGTAGATGCCGTCGGGATCGAAGATGTCGGGGATCGAATAATGTTGTTTTCGAACAATGTAGAAGTCGACCAGATTGATCGCGGTCCACGGCGTGAACAGATAGATCAGGATCGACAGCAGCAATTCGTACTGGTGCATGAAGCTGCCCGAGGCCGAGAAGGACAAGGCCGAAGAGGCAAGCATCACGATCAGCAGCGAAATCACCCGGTTCTTCACCGTCGCCGCGACTTTGCGGAATGCGTCGGCGATGCTGAGCAGGGTGAGCGAGGCGCCGTAGAAATTGAGCGACGTGGCGGTGATCAGGCTGGCGAAGGCGACCACCAGCAGCACCGTGCCGAAGCCGGGGACGATCGCGTCGCCCACCGCGCGCGCCGCGGCGATCACGTTCATCTGCGGAAAGGCCGCGACCGCGAGCGCGCCGACCAGCATCATCCACACCCCGCCGAGCATCGCCCCGGCGAAGGTCCACCAAAAGGCCGCCTTCACCCCGACATTCGGTGGCAAATAGCGCGAATAATCAGAGACGTAGATTGACCAGCTCAGTTGATAGGCGGCCGCCGCGAAAAATTGCATCATGAACGGCACGAGCAGGAAACGCGCCGGATCGAGCTGCCCCGCAGGGAGCGGCACCGCGATCAGCGCGCCGATGCTGAACGCGGCGAGGATCACGATCAGCGTGAAGGCCAGCATGCGCTGCGCGGTGTGGATCAGATCGTTGCCGACGAATGCGACGGCGAGCCCGATCAGCGTGAACACCACCATCGTCGGGCGGGTCGGCAGCCCGGCCAGCTCGTGCATCGTCTGGCCCGCAAGAACCTGATTAAAGGCGTTATATCCGATATAAGTGACCAGTGCGACGCCCCATACCAGCAGCGCGCCGAGATGCCCGAACTGCGGGCGCGACTGGATCATCTGCGGCAGGCCGAGCTGCGGCCCCTGCGCGGCGTGGAAGGCCATGAAGAAAGTGCCGAGCGCGCACCCGCCGACGATCGCGACGATCGACCAGAACAGATTGGCCCCCATCGCGATGCCCAGCGCGCCGGTGGCAAGCGTCGCAAGATGCGCATCCCCGGCGAACCAGATCGGCCAGAGATGCCAAACCTTGCCGTGCCGCTCTTCCAGCGGGACGAAATCGATCGAACGCACTTCGATCAGCGGCTGACTGGACATAGCCCGCTCCCCCATATGGTCAGGCGTCGCTCCAGTGCGCGCCCGTATACGCACGCGATGCTGGGGTGGGTCGAACGAGGTTAGCAAGGGGGTTGTTGCGCGCCCCGTCATCCCGGCTTAGGGCCGGGCTGACGGAGATTGCTTGCGCAGCGACGCCGGGCTCGTGCCGAACGTCCGACGGAATACCCGCGCCAGCGCCGAGGCCGAGTCGAACCCGGTTGCCAGCGCGATATCGAGCACCTTGAGGTCGGTCGTCTCAATCAGCGCGCGGGCGCGCTCGACCCGCAACCGCCGGTAATAATCCTGTGGCGCCATCCCGAGATGCGTGTCGAACAACCGCTCGACCTGCCGCACCGACAGCCCGGCGCGCGCCGCGAGCGCGGGCGAGGCGAGCGGCGCGTCGAGATGCGCCTCCATCACCGCGATCACCCCCAGCACCGCGCGGTTGCGCACCGCGAGCCGGCGGTCGAGCGCCATGCGTTGCGCCTCGCCGGCGCGGCGGATGCGATCGTGGATGAACTGTTCCGAGACGGCATGTGCGAAGGCGCGACCGTGGCTGTCGGCGAGCCGTTCGAGCATCATGTCGAGCGCCGCCGTCCCCCCGGCGCAGGTGAACACCCGCTCGCCGATAGCGTAGAGCGCGTCGGTGACGGGGATGTCCGCCCAGCGCTCGCGAAATTCGGGCGCCGCCTCCCAGTGGATCGCCACCGGCCCGCGTCCGGCGACCCCGGCGCGCGCGAGGATTTCCACCCCGGTATCGAGCGCGCCCAGCCGGCCGCCGTCGTGCGCGAAGCGGCGCAGCGTCGCGAGCCCGGCACGGCCGATCGCCTTGTCGGGGCGGAAACCGGCGCAGACGATCAGCGTGCCCGGCGCGGTGACCTCGGCCAGCGCGCGATCGACCGGGAAGCGCATCCCGCTCGACGCGGCGACCGGCGCGCCGTCTTCGGCGTGGAGTCGCCAGGCGAAGATCGTCCGCCCGGCGATGCGGTTGGCGACGCGCAGCGGCTCGACCGCGGAGAAGAAGGCGAGCGCCGAAAAGCCCTCGACCAACAGGAAATCCACCGTCTCGATGCCGTCGGCCATGAACAACACCAATCACATATTGTCGTAAAATGCACCAACAATGTCGTTTAATGCCCCACGTAATATCGAAACGCGGCGCAGATTTCCTCGCAGATTAGCGAGAGGCCCACATGCAAAGCCCCATGCAAAGCGAAGTGTTCATCACCTGCGCGGTCACCGGATCGGGCGATACCGCCAGCCGGCATCCCGGGCTTCCGATCACCCCCGCGCAGATCGCCGACGCCTCGATCGAGGCGGCCAAGGCGGGCGCGGCGATCGCGCATATCCACGTCCGCGATCCCGAAACCGGCGCCGCGAGCCGCGATCCCGCGCTGTATCGCGAAGTGGTCGAGCGGATCCGCGCGTCGGACACCGACGTCATCATCAACCTCACCGCCGGGATGGGCGGTGACGTGGTGTTCGGTCCCGGCGAGAACCCGCTGCCGCTCGACCCGAAGGGCACCGATATGGTCGGCCCGCTCGAGCGGCTGGTGCATGTCGAGGAATTGCTGCCCGAAATCTGCACGCTCGATTGCGGCACGATGAATTTCTCGGCCGGCGATTATGTGATGACCAACACCCCCAGCCACCTGCGCGCGATGGCCAAGCGGGTGCAGGAACTCGGCGTCCGCCCCGAGCTCGAAGTGTTCGACTTCGGTCATCTCGTCTTCGTCAAGGATCTCATCAAGGAAGGGCTGCTCGATAACCCACTGATGATCCAGCTGTGCCTCGGCATCCCCTATGGGGCGCCCGACGATCCGATGACGACGATGGCGCTGGTCAACCAATTGCCCGAGGGCGCGATCTTCTCCGGCTTCTCGATCGGCTCGCGGCAATTGCCGTTCGTCGCGATGGCGGTGCTGGCGGGGGGCAACGTCCGCGTTGGGCTGGAGGATAATCTCTATCTCCAGCGCGGGGTGAAGGCGTCGAACGCCGATCTCGTCACCCGCGCGAAGACGATCATCGAGGCGATGAACGTCCGCGTGATGGGCCCGGCCGAGGTGCGCGAGAAGCTCAAGCTCAGGAAGGCCGCCTGACATGATCGCCACGGTGCGCAAGGCCGGGCTGGTCGGCGGTGGGGTGATCGGCGCCGGCTGGGCGGCGCGGCTGCTGCTCAACGGCATCGACGTCGCGATCTTCGATCCCGATCCCGAGATCGGGCGCAAGGTGGAGACGGTGCTCGCCGGCGCGCGGCGCGCGTGGCAGCGGTTGATCCCGGCGGGGCTTCCCGCCGAGGGCAAGTTGCGGCTCGCCTCTTCGGTCGAGGATGCCGTCGCCGATGCCGATTTCGTCCAGGAGAGCCTGCCCGAGCGCGAGGACCTCAAGATCGACGTCCTCGGCCGCATCGATCGCGCGACCCGTCCCGATGTGGTGATCGGCTCGTCGACTTCCGGGCTGCTCCCGACGCGGCTGCAATCGGGGATGGCGCATCCCGAGCGGCTGGTGGTCGGGCATCCGTTCAACCCGGTCTATCTGCTCCCGCTGGTCGAGATCTGCGGCGGCGCGGCGACCTCCGACGCGACCAAGCAATGGGCGGCGGATTTCTACATCTCGCTCGGGATGCATCCGCTCCACGTCCGCAAGGAGATCGACGGCTTCATCGCCGATCGCCTGCTCGAGGCGTTGTGGCGCGAGGCCTTGTGGCTGGTCAACGACGGCATCGCCACCACCGAGGAGATCGACGACGCGATCCGCTACGGCGCGGGGCTGCGCTGGTCGTTCATGGGCACCTTCCTGATCTATCGCGTCGCCGGCGGCGAGGCGGGGATGCGGCATTTCCTCGCGCAATTCGGCCCCGCGCTGAAATTGCCCTGGACCAAGCTGGAGGCGCCCGAGCTGACCGATGCCTTGGTCGATCGCGTCGCCGAGCAATCCGACGATCAGGCCGGCGGCACCTCGATCCGCGAGCTGGAGCGAATCCGCGACGACGCGCTGATCGCGGTGCTCTCGGGGCTGCGCGGCGAGGATTATGGCGCGGGCAAGACGCTCGCCGATTATGCTCGCGCGCTGATGGCGAAGCTGCCCGCCCCGGCGACCGAGGTGGACGAGACGAGGCCGCTCGCGCTGCACGAGGCGCCAGTCGCGGCCGACTGGATCGACTATAACGGCCATATGACCGAGCACCGCTATCTGCAGGTGTTCGGCGATACGACCGATGCGTTGCTGCGCTATCTGTCGGTCGACGCCGATTATCTCGCGAACG
>NZ_MKRR01000134.1:19864-29091 GCF_001897045.1 Sphingomonas sp. 66-10 | reverse complement strand
GACGGCGCCTGCGTCGCGACCGCCGAACAGATGCTGCTCCACGTCGACGCCAGGACCGGGCGTGGCGGCCCCGCCTCGGGGACGCCCGCCGCAAAGGTCGCGGCGCTGGCCAAGGCGCAGGCCGGGCTTGCCCCGCCCGACGGCGCCGGGCGACGGATTTCGATGCCGGGGAAATAGTCGAAAACGATAAAGAGGAGAGGATGATGAAGATCGGATTGCTCGCGCTGCCGGCCATGTTGATCGGGGCGACCCCGGCGCTGGCCGATCCGCCCTCGGTGCCGGCGATCGGCGCGATCCAGTCCGACTTCGACGATTTCGGCCCGGCGGTGCAGTCGCTGACCCTGCCGTCCGGCCGGGTGGTCCATTATACCGACACCGGCGAGGCCGGCGGCCGCACCGTCCTGTTCATCGGCGGCACAGGCACCAGCGCGCGCGCTGCGGGGATGACCGATTTCCTCAAGACATTGCGCCAGCAGCTCAAGCTGCGCTTCATCACCGTCGAGCGTAACGGCTTCGGCGACACCGCATTCAAGCCCGATTGGGGGTTTGCCGATTATGCCGGTGAGGTGCGCGCGGTGCTCGATCATCTCGCGGTCAAGCGCTTCGCCGGAGTCGCGATCTCGGGCGGCGGGCCGTATATGGCGGCGGTCGCCGGGGCGATGCCCGAGCGGTTGATCTCGGTCCATATGCTCGCCACTGCCGCCACCTCGGCGGGCTCGGCGCGGTGCAAGGTATCGCTCGAACAGGCCACCGCGGGGGTCAGATCCTCGGTACAGAACCCGCAAAGCTGGTGGGCCTTCCCCGCCAACAGCCCGACCTTCCGCATCCCCGGCTTCTCCGATCGCGCTTATGAGGAAGGCGCACGCACCTTCTTCATCCGCGGCCAGATGGGCGATCCCACCCCCGAGGCGGCGGAGATGCTGCGCTATTGCGGCCCCGCCCCCGATGTCTCGAAGGTCACCGCGCCGGTGCATATCTATCAGGGCGGCGCCGATCCCTTGGTGAAGATCGACCAGGCCGAATATTGGCGCAGCCATTATCCCAATGTCGCCTCGTTCCGCGTCTTCCCCGGCGAAGCGCATGACGTGCAATATCGCCACTGGGATCAGGTGCTGATCGAACTCGCCGGTTTCGCCGACCAGAGTGTGATCTGTGAGGCCGGCAAGACGCGGGCGGTGGCCAAGGCAGAAGCGGAGGGATTGGTGGCAAAGGGCGCGACGCTCGGCATCTGCGCCTGGGCGCGGCGCTAGCGCATCGGGCGCGAAATGTGATCCCCCTTGTGTCCCCCGCGAAGGGGCCCCGTCAAAGTAGTACTTTGACGGGAACCCAAGGCGGGGACCCAGTCTGGGCTCCCGCCTTCGCGGGAGCACAAGGTTGCCCCAACGGTGCGCCGATTTGCGGAGAAAAATTCACACACGCCTACGCAAAGCGGTTGACTCACGCCGCTCGCCCAGCGGAAACGGGCGCCGAGGGCTAACCGGCGGAGGCAATCGATGAACATCTCGCGGAAACTGATCGGCGCGACGGCGCTGGCCTTGGCCGTATCGGCCCCCGCCCCGCTGATCGCCCGCGGCAAGGCGCAAGTCGCACGCCCCGCCGCCGCACGGGTCGCCGCGATCCCGTTCACCGCCGCCTCGGTCACCCGCGCGGGCGGCGGCTACCGCATCGAATGGACCGGGCAGAATGCCGGCACGGTACGCGTCTTCGCCAGCGAGCGCCCCGATCCGGTATCGACCGGCAAGCCGGTGGCGGAGGGGCTGGGTACCGCCGCGGTGACGGTCGATGGGCTCGCCCCCGATCATCGCTGGTTCTTCACGCTCGTTCCCGCGGAAGGCGAGCCGCTGGTCGTCGCCGATCGCGGGCTGCATCTCGCGACGGTGCCCAATTTGCGCGACATCGGCGGCTATCGCACCAGCGACGGCCGCTGGGTGAAGATGGGGCTGATCTATCGCTCGGATCAGCTCAACCGGCTGAGCGATGCCGATCTCGCGGCGATGGGCAGACTCGGACTGACCACCATTGCCGATCTGCGCACCGTCGCCGAGCGCACTCGCGAACCCGATCGCGTCGCGGCGGGCGCCGAGCCGCTGGTGCTCGATATCGCCAAGGACAGCCAGGGCTCATTGGGCGGCGACATGCGCGGCGCGATGGCGGCGATCGCCTCCGGGCATGCCGCGGAGATGCTGGTCGACGCCAACCGCGAGTTCGTCTCGCTGCCCAGCGCGCGCGCTGGCTACCGCGACCTGCTCCAGAAGCTCGAAGCACCGGGCACCAATGCCCTGCTCTATCATTGCACCGCTGGGAAGGACCGCACCGGCTGGGCCAGCGCGGTGATCCTCACCCTGCTCGGTGTCCCGCGTGAGACGGTGCTGCACGATTATATGCTCAGCAACACCTATCTGCGCGCCAAGAACGATGCGGCGCTCGCCGCGCTCGCCAAATCGGGGTCGCCGATGAAACCCGCCTATCTCGAAGCGGCGATGACGGTGCGCCCCGATTATATCCAGGCGGCGTTCGACGAGGTCGAGCATCGCTACGGCTCGTTCGACAATTATATCCGCCACGGGCTCGGGCTCACCGAGGCCGACATTAAGGCATTGCGGGCGCGCTATCTGACGAAGTGATCCACCCCGGCACAGGCCGGAGCTGGTCGCGACTGGACCCCGGTCTTTGCCGAGGTGGTGCGCTCTTCCTTGTGCTCCCGCCTTCCCGGGAGCGCAAGGGCGGCTCGACGTGATCCCAATTAACCGCAGGGCGCTCAGCCGCGCTGCGGGATCGTCGCCACGAGCGGCTCGTGCCCCCAGCCGGCAAGCAATGCGCGCAGCGTCGCACCCGGCAGCCCCACCGTCGCGGTGTTGCGCAACGGGTGAACATTGACCTGCGCGGCCTCGGCGAGATCGGTGTCGATCACCACTCGCACCCGCGCCTCGCGGTCGTTGATCGCGGCGAGCGGGGTAACCGATCCGGGCGCCACCCCCAGCAGCGCCTGCATATCCTCGGCCTTGCCGAAGCTCAGCTTCTTCGCGCCGATTACCCCGGCGAGCGCCTTCAGGTCGACGCTCTTGGCGTGATCGACCGTCACCAGCCAGAAGGCGCCGCCCGAATCCTTGAGGAACAGGTTCTTGGTATGCGCACCGGGCATCGCGGCGTGGATCGCCAGGCTCTCCTCGACGGTGAACACCGCCTGATGTTCGAGCACGTCCCAGCCCAGCCCGCGATCGGCAAAGGCAAGGCGCAGCGCTTCCTCGCTCATTTGAACACCACCGTCCGTTGGCCGTTGAGCATCACGCGATGCTCGCAATGCGCCTTGACCGCGCGGGTCAGCACGCGGCTTTCGGTTTCCTGCCCCTGCGCGATGAGATCGTCGGCCGTATCGGCGTGATCGACCGTTGACACGTCCTGCGCAATGATCGGCCCCTCATCGAGATCGGGGGTGACATAATGCGCGGTCGCGCCGACCATCTTCACCCCGCGCTCCCACGCGCGATGATAGGGCCGCGCGCCCTTGAAGGCGGGGAGCGAGCTGTGGTGGATGTTGATCACCTTGCCCTGTAGCGCGCGGCAGGCTGAATCCGACAAGACCTGCATGTAGCGGGCGAGGATGATCAGATCGACCTGCTGTTCCTCGATCAACGCGAGCAGCTTCTGCTCCTGCTCGGCCTTGGTTGCCGGCGTGATCGGCAGATAGTGATAGGGAATCCCTTCGTGCTCGGCGCGCCGCCGCCAGATCTCGTGATTGGAGACGATTGAGGTCACCTCGATCGGCAGATAGCCGGTGACCGCGCGATAGAGGAGATCGTTGAGGCAGTGGCCGCCCTTGCTGACCATGATCAGCGCGCGCTGCTTCACCGACAGATCATGGACCTGCCATTGCAGATCGAACGCCGCCGCGACCGGCAGGAAGCCGCGCCCGAAGCTCTCGGTGGTCATCCCCGTCGGGCCGGTGAAGGTAACGCGCATGAAGAAGCGCCCGCTGTCGGCATCGCCGAACTGCGCATTATGGACGATGTTGCAATCCTGTGCGGCGATCGAATTGGCGATCGCCGCGACGATCCCCTTCCGATCGACGCACGACACCAGCAACACGAAATCGGGCTTGGCCATGTTCATCCCCGTCATCCCTCACCGCTCTAGCATCTACGCATGCGCCCGGAAGGCGGAAAGTCGACTGGCTTTTCATAAGAACATGTAATATACAGTTTCAGGTAATTTTATTGCGGAGCCTGCCTGATGCGCCTGCCGCCCGAGTTCGATCTTCACGCGCTGGAGGTGTTCGTCCTCACCGTCGAGCTGGGCGGGATGACGGCGAGCGCGCAGCAATTGCGCATCACCCAATCGGCGGTGTCGCAGACGATCACGCGGCTGGAACAGGGCATCGGCACCGCGCTCTTCGATCGATCGCTGCGCCCCTTGGGCGTCACCCCCGCGGGGCGCGCCTTGTACGAGCGCGCGCGTACCCTGCTCTCCACCGCGCGGCGCGTGGTCGACGAGGTGCGCGAAGGCGCGCAACAGCCGATCGACCAGATCACGATCGGCATGGCCGAAACCCTGGCCACCCTGCTCACCGCCCCATTGCTCCACCACGCCGGCAAAAGGGTCGGGCGGTGGCGGGTGCGCTCGGGGATATCGCTCAACCAGCAACAGGATTTCCTCGCCCGCCGGTGCGACATGCTGGTTACGGGGAGCAACACGCTCGAAAAACACCCCGGGATCGAGCATCACGACGTTACCGACGATCCGTTCGTGCTCGTCTTTCCTGGCGATTATCACGGGTCGCCCGATCCGGCCGAAGCGGCGGGGCGGCTCCCCTTCGTGCGCTATTCGCTCGATACCGGCATGGGGCAGCGGATCGAAAGCCAGCTCACCCGGATGAAGCTCGCGCTGCCCAATGTGATCGAGGTCGACATCATCCACCAGCAGCTCACGATCGTCGCGCTGGGGATCGGCTGGAGCATCACCTCATTGCTGTGCCTCGCGGCGATGCCCGGATTGATCCCGCAGCTGCGCGTCGAGCCGATGCCGCGTGGGCGGTTCTCCCGCCGCATCCAGGTCGTCGCGCGGGCCGGCGAACTCGGCGATCTCGCCGCCAGCACCGCGGGCCTCGCGCGCGCGGTGATCCACGAACAGGCGCTTCCCCCGGTGCTCGCGCGATTGCCGTGGGCGGCGCCGGTCGCCCGCTAGCGGCCGGTCGAACTTTTTTCTTCGGCCGCCCGTCTCCACATCGTGGGCCCTTTTCGTTAACCATCTTCTCGCGCCGATGAAATCACGCGCAAGCGATCGACAATCTCCTTCATTTTGAAGGCGTCATCTTGAAAATCCCGTGATGATCATGGCAAATAGAAATCCCGTTCAGCGGGACCTCCCAGAACGCGGCCGGGCAGCGTTTTGCCCGGCCGTCTTTTTTTTACTGGTAAAATTCTCGCATACGCGCGGGGCCAGCCCCCGAGATATTTGAACCGCTGGCGCTTCGGCGAGCATGACAAAGACCTGTGCGCGGCTCTGTTGATACTGTGCCGGCCCGATCGGCCCGCCACGCCCGGCCCGCGCCGAAGAGCCAACTTTTCCTCCCCATTCTGGGGCTATATGCTTGGGGGCGTGACTGGAGACGATCGCTTCAACAAGCTCAACGAGCGCCAGCGGCATTATCTGCGCGCGGTCCTGATTCGACAGAATTCGGCCGAGATCGCGCGTGCCGAGCGCGAGCGCGGGAACGAGGTATCGAAGGCGGCGATCGACAAGGTCATCAAACAGGCGATGGAGCGGATCGGGACGAATTCGCGCTTCGACGCCGCGCGTCAGTTCGCCGAATACGAGGCGCGCCAGGGGGTCCACCGATTGGACCTCCCGCCAGAGGACCTTTTGTCCCCCCGGCAATCGGGCGCAAAGACGTCCTCGTCGAACGAACGGGATCAGGCAATCAACGGGGATATCTCGCTGACCTTTCGCGATACCGAACTCACTTTCGGCGCGATATCGGCGGGTAATAATGAAACGCTGGCCCCCGCGGCCTTGGGACCAACGGGCACCACCCCGGGGGTCATCTGGAGCCGGGTGTGGCGGTCGCTGGCGATAACCCTGGCCCTCGTTTTGGCGACGATCGCGCTCGGCAACATGTACGCCCAGCTGTCTCGTTAATCGCTCCAGGGGGTTCCTCGGAGCCACATACGTAAGGCGCAGCGGATGCTGTCGCCTGAGGAGGCTCTATGTCTGAATATGAACAGGATTTTCGCGAAATCGGCCTCGTGCTTCGCGGCTTCGAGCGCAGTATCGACGCGGCGCTGGCCGACGGATGCGATCTCCTCAAGGCCGCCACGGTCAAGAGCAATGACATCGGCATCGCCGCCCCTGTCTCGCAGCCGATCATCGCGTCGTTGTTCGGTACGCTCGAACTCGCGATGAAGGCGCGCAACCAGGCATCCGAAGCGCACCTGCAGCTCAAGGAATTCCGCACGGTCATCCGCAAGGGTCCAAGCGCGTTCGGCGATTGCTGCAGCTCGTTGCCGACGGGCGTCGAGGAGAAAGTGCTCCGCGCGGTCGCCTGAGACCGATTGTCGGCTTGACCGGCTCATGGCTCCATGATCCGGTCAAGCCATGCGGATGACGATCTTTGCAATCCTTCTGGTAACCAGCGTCCTGTCGGCGCTCCTGATCGGTGACCGGAATGCGCGACGGATCGGGGTCATTCTGACCCTGGCCGCCCTGGCGACCTGGCTCATCCCGTTTACCGGGTCCGAGCGCGTCGTGCACATTTCCTGGAAGCTCGTCACGGTCGATGTGGTGACCTGGTTAGCCCTTTTAGGCGTTGTCGCATGTTCCGAAGCACGCTGGCCTTCCTGGATCGCCGCGCTGCAAGGCGTGACGGTGTTGTCGCATCTTGCGGGGCTGATGCCGGGTATCGCCCCCTGGGTCTATGTCCGGGGGACGGTTTCCTGGTCATGGCCGATCGTGATCCTTCTGCAATTCGTGACGTTGCGCGACTGGCCGCCCGTGCGGAAGCGTCTCGCGCGCTGGTGGCCGCGCTTATCCGGCCGATCGCCGGGCATCAAAGCGAGCAAGTCGCAGCCGAACTGATCGCCACCTTCGGCGGCCTCCGCCAGATCCTCGGCGCCGACACCGCGTCGCTCCCGGACCAGCTTCGACCGAGCGTCCAGCACCTCCGCCAGACCGAGCAGCTGTTTTCCCAGCTGCTCCGCGAGCAGCTCCAGAATACGATGCTGCTCGACCAGCCGGCGCTGGTGGAGCGATACCTTACGCACGAAATGGGAAGCCTCTCGGTCGAGCAGATCCGGGTGATGTACCTGGATTCATCCTATCGGCTGATAAAGGATCAGGTCGTCGCGAGCGGCACGCGATGGAAGGTTCGCGTCGAAATCCATAAAATCCTTCGTAAGTGCATCCTGTTCGACGCGAGTGCGATCATCATCGCGCACAATCATCCGTCGAGCCGCTGGAAACCGACGCCGCACGATATCGAGAGCACGCGTATTCTTGCCGAGGCAAGCCGCCTGCTTTCGATCGAATTCGTCGATCATTGGATCGTCACCGAAAGTGGCGCGCTGAGCATGCGCGCCGCGGGCTTGTTATGAGCCAAGGCCACCCCGAACCCGGATCAAAGTCCACATGACCCTAGCTGCATCCTCCCCGCGATCGATCGCCCTTGCGAGCTTCATGCTGTCGATCAGGCGCAGGCGCGAGACGGTCTTCCCCGATCTCGACGTCGGCGATCTGGCGTGGAACCTGTTGCTCGATCTGTATATTCATCACGGTGTCGAGCGCCGGGTCTCGATCACCGCGCTATGCGCGACCGCCGGGGCGCCGACATCGACCGCGTTGCGCCATGTCAACGCCTTGATCGACAGTGGGATTTTCACGCGCGAGCCCGATCCGCTTGACCGGCGGCGGGCCTTCGTCCGCCTCGCGCCCCAGGTGATCGCCGCGCTCGACCAATTCCTGTCGGATCAATTCCAGCGCGCGCAAACAACACTCAGAGATTGAAGGAAAAAATGAAGAAGAGCGCGCTGCACGGCGCCGGCTGGCGGCGCTAACTGCGCCGTTCGGCCACCAGATAGCCGGCGAAAGCGCATGAAACGAACGACAGCAGCTTCAATATGTCGAGATCGACCTGCGAAAAATACCGTTCGGCGAGGCTGATGATCGAGAATAACAGAAAGAATATTGAAGCGAGCCCGAATAATACCAAAAACCCTTCCGGCTTGATCGGTATATAGGCGAATAGTATTTTCTTAAACCAGACCCTGTCATCCATAGTTAACCATGCCCCGACCCGATTGAGTCACCGCCCGCGTCCAGTCGACTGGACGCCAGGCCCGGGCCTTAATCGGCGACAGACACCAAGTAACCGATAGAAAGAACCATATTTGTTCTTTCTGGGCGCGGCGGAACAGCGTTCAGCGATCCGCAATCGTCGCGACGAGCGCATGCCACAGCCACGGCGCGAAGCTGCGCCACACCTCGATGCGGAAGCGCGTCGTGTCCTCGCGCAGCAGGATGATCTCGACCGTCTCGAACAATGTGCGCGTCGCGCGCCCGACCGCGAAACGATCGAGATCGAGCGGGCAGCCGGTCGCGATCGCCGCCGCGGCCCCTGTCCCCTCGACAACGAAGCCGAGCGCCCGGTCCGACACGTCGACCACGCTTACCGGCAGCCCCGCGCCGTCGGGCACGCGCTCCCCGGCGGGCAGCAGCGCATAATATTCGTCGGGGCCGAGGCAGGCGATACCGCCCTGCATATCCCCGATCCGCGCGGGCAGCGCTCGCCCGATCACGCCGGCCAAGGTCGCGGGATCGCGCGCGCGGAGCGAATAGCGCGCGGCGGCCGGTGCGAGGCTCAAGCGCACGTCATGCCCGGAGACTGGCGCGGTGCCGACCACAAGGTCTGCCGCCGAAACGGCAAGCGGCGTGATCTCAATCATTGAGCCGGCTCCCTTCGGCATCGTAAAAGACCGTCGGGCCCACCACCGCGCGGATCGTCTTCCCCGGCATCGGCACATGCAGCGTCTCACCGGTCCGCGCGCGTCCGTCGCGCACCAGCGCCAGCGCGATCGAGCGGCCGAGCGTCGCGCTCCAATAAGAAGAGGTGACGTGCCCGAGCATTGTCATCGGCACCGGCTGGTTGGGATCGGCAACGATCTGCGCGCCCTCCTCGAGCACCTCATCGGGGTCTTCGGTCAACAGTCCGACAAGCTGCTTTCGCCCGCTCGCCACGA
>NZ_MKRR01000134.1:14049-19768 GCF_001897045.1 Sphingomonas sp. 66-10 | reverse complement strand
GCCGTAGGGGGTGATGCCGAAACGCTGCCCGGCGGCGTGAACCGCCTGCCACACCATGCGAGCATCACCTGCCGGGACATTGATTTCAAAACCCAATTCGCCGGTGAAGCTCACCCGGAACAGCCGCGTCGGGGCGCCGCAGATACGCCCCTCGCGCACCGCCATATGCGGGAAGGCGTCGGGCGAAAGGTCGATCCCCTCGACCAGCGGCGCGATCACGTCGCGCGCGCGCGGGCCCTGTACCGCGATCACCCCCCAATGTTCGGTCGTGCTGGTCAGCCAGACGTCGAGGTCGCTCCATTCGGTCTGGAGATAATCCTCCATCATCGCCAGCACGCGCGCCGCGCCCCCGGTGGTGGTGGTGACGTGGAAACGATCCTCGGCCATCCGCCCCGCGACGCCGTCATCGGTGATGAACCCGTCCTCGCGTAGCAGCAGGCCATAGCGGCAGCGGCCCGGCTGGAGCGATTTCCACGGGTTGGTGTACATGCGGTTGAGGAATTCGGCGGCATCGGGGCCGACCACCTCGATCTTGCCGAGGGTTGAGGCGTCGAACATCCCCACGCCATCGCGCACCGCGCGACATTCGCGCGCCACCGCGGCGTGCATATCCTCGCCGCCCTGCGGGAAGTAACGCGCGCGGCGCCATTGCGCGACATTCTCGAACACCGCGCCGTTCGTCGCCGCCCAATCGTCGATCGCGGTCTTGCGCAGCGGCTGGAACAAGGCGTCCTTGTGATGCCCGATCAGCGCGCCGAAGGTCTGCGGAGTATAGGGCGGGCGGAAGGTGGTAAGCCCGACCTCGGTCACCGGCCGCGCCAGCGCCTCGGAGGCGATGCGCAGGCCGTTGAGGTTCGAGGTCTTGCCCTGGTCGGTCGCCATACCGTTGGTGGTGTAGCGCTTGATATGCTCGATGGAACGATAGCCTTCGCGTACCGCGAGCTCGATATCGCGCGACTTCACGTCATTCTGGTAATCGACGAATGCCTTCTGCTGATGCGCCGGTTTGGCCGAGGGCAGCGCCGCGACCGCCACGCCGCCGCCGAAATCCCAATCGCCGCTGCACGCGCCGACGCAGCGCACCCGTTCAATTGATTTATCAGGAAGATAGGCGCCCGAGCTATCATCCCATCGTAGCGGACCGCGCGCCTGACTCCATAGATGGACGCTCGGCGTCCAGCCGCCCGCCATCAGCAAGGCGTCGCACGCGATGCGTTGCGCGGCACCGGTGCCGCCCGGCGCGATCGTCACGCCGCTGACCGCCTTGCGCCCCGTCACCCCGGTCACCGCATAGCCGAGATGACAGGCGATCCCCGCCGCCTTCGCCGCAGCGAGCAATGCCGCATCGACCGTCTCGCGCAGATCGACGATCGCTGCGATCACCACCCCCGCTTCGGCCAGCGCCAGCGCGTCGCGCCAGCCGCTGTCGTGGACCGCCATTACCACCACGCGCCGCCCGACCGCGACGCCGTAGCGCAGCGCCAAGGTCCGCGCCGCCCCGGCGAGCATCACGCCGGGAACGTCGTTGCCGTCGAACACCAGCGGCCGCTCGATCGCGCCCTGCGCCAGCACGACCTCGCCCGCGCGGATCCGCCACAGCCGCTCGCGCGCGCCGTTGGCGTCGGTGGGCGCGAGATGATCGGTCAACCGCTCGACCGCGCCGATGAAATTCTGGTGATAGAAACCGAACGCCGTGGTGCGCGACAGGATGCGCACATTGGGCATCGCCGCGAGCCGCGCCAGCGCGTCCGCCAGCCACGCCCATTGTCCCGGATCGGCGAGCGCGCCGCCACCGACTTCCTCGCCTTCGTCGATCAGGATCACCCGGCCGCCGGCCTCTGCCGCCGTCAACGCGGCGTCGATGCCGGCCGGGCCGCCACCGACCACCAGCGTCTCGCAATGCGCGTAAGTCGCGGCATAATGATCGGCGTCGCGCGTCGTGGGGCTTTCGCCGAGCCCCGCCATCCGCCGGATCGCCGGCTCGTATAATTTCTCCCACGCGGAGCGCGGCCACATGAAGGTCTTGTTGTAGAAACCGGCCGGGAAAAAGGCGCCGAGCCGGTCGTTGATCGCGCCGAGGTCGAAGCCGAGCGAGGGATAACGGTTCTGGCTTTCGGCGACGAGCCCGCCATGCAGCGGCACCGACGGCGCGCGCAGGTTCGGCGTCGTTCGCCCCGTCCCGCGCGTCACCGTGACGAGCGCATTGGGCTCCTCCACCCCTGCCGCGAGCAGCCCGCGCGGGCGGTGATATTTGAACGACCGCCCGAACAAAGTGACCCCGCTCGCCACCAGCGCCGAGGCGAGACTGTCTCCCTCAAACCCGCGATAGCCGCGCCGGTCGAAGGTGAAGGCGATCGCCCGGCTGCGATCGATCCGCCCTCCCGCGGGCAACCGATAGCCGCTCACCGCCGCGCCTCGCCGGCCTTGTAGGTCGTTTCGATCACGTCGCTCACCGTATCGCGCACCGCGTTGAAGAAGCGACCGCAGCCGTGGGTATGCCGCCAGCGCTCATGATGCCGGCCGCGCGGGTTGCGGCGCAGATAGAGATAGCTTTCCCATTGCGTGTCATCGAGCGCCGACGGATCGAGCGGGCGCGCGATATGCGCCTCGCCGCCATAGACGAATTCCACCTCGGCGCGGTCCTCGTCGCAATAAGGGCAATGGATCAGCAGCATCGTTGGTCCGTTTCGAGATATCGCGCGCGCGCCACAACCGCCCCGTCACCCCGGCCTTGAGCCGAGGTCCATCGGGAGGCAGGCGCAGGACAAGAGGCTCTGGCCGCAGCATTGCGAGGCACAACGGACCCCGGCAAAGCCTGCCCCGAGCGCCTGCCTTGCAGGCGGTCGAAGGGGCCGGGGCGACCAAGGGAGGAGACAGGCATCCCGCCGCTCAATGCGCGACCGCCGCGGCGGCGGCCTCGTCGATCAGCGCGCCGTTGCGGAAGCGATCGAGGTTGAACGGCGCGTTGATCGCGTGCGGCGCATCATGCGCGATCGTATAGGCGAGCAGATCCCCCGCCCCCGGGGTCGCCTTGAACCCGCCGGTGCCCCAGCCGCAATTGACGTACAGCCCCGGCACCGGGGTCTTGCCGAGGATCGGCGAGCGATCCGGCGTCACGTCGACGATCCCGCCCCAGTTCCTGAGCATCCGCATCCGCGTGAAGATCGGAAAGATCTCGCAGATCGCCGCCAGATTATGCTCGATGATGTGGAGCGCGCCGCGCTGCGAATAGCTGGTATATTGGTCGGTCCCCGCGCCGATCACCAATTCGCCCTTGTCGGACTGGCTGATATAGGCGTGGACGCTGTTCGACATCACGACGCAGGGGAAGATCGGCTTGACCGGCTCCGACACGAGCGCCTGCAGCGGATAGCTTTCGAGCGGGAATTCGAGCCCCGCCATCTTCATCACCAGCGAGCTGCTGCCCGCCGCCGAGACGCCGATCTTCTTTGCTGCGATAAAACCACGTTCGGTTTCAACGCCTTGTACCGCGCCGTCAACACCGCGTCTGATCCCGGTGACCGCGCAATTCTGGATGATATCGACCCCCAGGGCCGCGGCGGCGCGGGCATAGCCCCAGGCGACGCTGTCGTGCCGCGCGGTCCCGCCGCGCCGCTGCAGCGCGCCGCCGAGCACGGGGTGCCGCGCATTAGGCGAGATATCGAGCGGCGGGCAATATTCGCGGCATTCCTCCGCGCTCAGCCATTCATTGTCGACGCCGTTCAGCCGGTTGGCGTGGATATGGCGCTTGAAGCTCTGCACGTCATGCACGTTATGCGCGAGCATCAGCACCCCGCGCTTCGAATACATGACGTTGAAATTGAGCTCCTGGCTCAGCCCGTCCCACAATTTGACGGCGTGATCGTAGAGGTGCGCGCTTTCGTCGTAGAGATAGTTGGAGCGGATGATCGTGGTGTTGCGCCCGGTATTGCCGCCGCCAAGCCAGCCCTTTTCGATCACCGCGACATTGCGGATGCCGTAGCGGCTGGCGAGATAATAAGCCGCGCCGAGCCCGTGCCCGCCCGCGCCGACGATGATCGCGTCATAGCTCGATTTGGGCGGTTTGTCGGGCCAATGCTCGGGCCAGTCCTGATGCCCGCGCAGCGCCTCGGCGAACAGGCTGAAGGCTGAAAAGCGCCGCATCACGCCCCCTGCACCGCGAGCGCCGCGACGCCGCGCTCGACGTAGAATGTCTTGAACGCGTCGACCAGTTTCTCCTCGACCGAATACATCCCCTGGCGGTAGCCGTCGCCGCGGATTCCGGCGTGGTTGAGGCTGGCGAGCTTGCTGTCCTGCTTGTTGGTCGCGCGCCACACCGCGGCGAGATTGTCGGGATCGTAATCGACCCCTTCGACCGCATCCTCATGCACCAGCCAGCTCGTCCGCAGCAAAGTCTTGTCGGGTCCCAAGGGCACGAGCGAGAAGGTCACGACATGATCGCAGCAGAAATGGTGCCACGAATTGGGCTGGGTCCAGATCGACAGGCTGGTCGGCTCCTCGCCGTGCGGCCAGATCAATTTCTGCGAGGCGACCTTGCCGTCGAGCGTCTGCGACACCGCGCCATGCGCCAGCGGCAACCGCGCGACACGATGCCACCAGCCGTCAGGAAACTCCACCAAATCACGGTAAAAGCCTAGTTCTTCCCAACGCTGGCGCTGTTCCTCGAGCATTGCGTCGAACTTCGCGTCGTCGACCACATCGGCCTCGCCATCCTCCGGCAGGCCTTTGCCGAAGCCATAGGTGGAAAGCGATTTGAGCAATTCGGGATGGCTGACATCGCAGTGATAACACTCGCGATTATTCTCCATCACCAGCTTCCAATTGGCCGGCTCGATCAGATCGTCCTGCACCGCGACCTTGAGGCGGCTGAGGTCGTAGAGCGCGATCTGCTCGGCAATATCGGCCTTCGCCCGATCAATCGGCGGTGGATTTTCGGCGAAGCAGACGAAGATCAGCCCGCCGATATTCTCCAGCGCGAGCGGGCGCAGGCCATAGGCCGATTTCTCGAATTCGGGCGGCATGTTGCGCGCGGCGAGCAATTTTCCGTCGAGCCCGAAGGTCCACTGGTGATAGGGACACATGATGCGCGGCACGTGCCCGGTCCGCGCGTCGCACAGTTTCGCGCCGCGATGCGTGCAGGTATTGTGGAACGCGCGCACCTCGCCGTCGCGCCCGCGCACGATGATCGCCGAGGTCTCGCCCAGCTCAAACAGATAGAAATCGCCCGGGTTCTTCACATGCGCGACGGTGCAGGCATAGAGCCACACCGATTTCAGCATCACCTCGGCATCGAAATGATAGGCTTCCTCGCCGACATAGAGCTGCTGCGGCAGCGAGAAGCCGGGGCGGTCCTGCTTCAGCAAATCGGCGATCGCGGCAAATCGGGTCATCGCGTCAGCTCCGCAACGCATTGTTCTCTGGATCGAAGGGCGAATCCGCGATCACCACCGCGCGATGCGGCTGGCCGAGAATGACGATCTCCATCTCGGTCCCCGGCGTAGCATGTTGCGGCGCGACCATCGCCAGCGCGAGCGACTTGCCCGTCCGCCAGCCATAACCGCCCGAGGTGGCGCGACCGATCAGTTCGCCGTCGCGCTGGATCGGCTCCGACCCGCGCGCATCGGCGTCGGTCACGCCATCCACCTCCAGCGTCACGAATTGCCACTTCAGCCCCGCCTCCTTGCGCGCGAGCAGCCCCGCGCGGCCGATAAAGTCGGGC
>NZ_MKRR01000134.1:3243-14016 GCF_001897045.1 Sphingomonas sp. 66-10 | reverse complement strand
TTTCGAGCCGCAGACTGTCCATCGCGCGGATCCCGAACGGGCGGATATCATGCGCCGCGCCCGCCGCCATCAATTTGTCGAAGATGTAATTCTGCATCTCGATCGGGTGGTGGATCTCCCAGCCCAGTTCGCCGATGAAATTGACCCGCAGGGCATCGACCGGCGCCGCGCCGATCGAGATGCGCTGACCCGTCAGCCACGGGAACGCCTCGTTCGACAGATCGGCGCGGGTCACCGCCTTGAGCACGTCGCGCGCCTTCGGCCCGGCGAGCACCAGCACCCCCATCTGCGTCGTCAGCCGCTCGAAGCGCACCGAGCCGTCGGTCGGTAGCGCCTTTTGCAGATAATCGTGATCGTGCCGCTCGAGCGCGCCGGCCGAGACCAGATAATAAGTCTGCGGCGCCTTTTTATAGACGGTGAACTCCGCGCGTACCCCGCCCTCCTGCGTGAGCAGATAGGAGAGCGAGAGCTTGCCGACCTTCTTCGGCACGACATTGCTGAGCAGCCCGTTGAGCCAGTCTTCCGCACCGGGGCCGGAAATCAGGCATTTGGCGAAGGCGCTCATGTCCTGGATGCCGACATGCTCGTGGACGTGGCGGCATTCGCGCCCGACATGCTCGAAATAGTTGGAGCGGCGGAACGACCATTTCTCGCGGATCGGCTCGCCCGCCACGTCGGGGTGATTGTGGTTGAGGATCACATCCGCCCGATCGAGATCGGCGTCGCTCAGCTCATACCCCTCGGGCGCGAACCAATTGGGGCGCTCCCAGCCGAACACGCTGCCGAACACCGCGCCGAGTGCCTTCATCCGGTCATAGCAGGGCGTGCGGCGCAGCGGGCGCGCCGCCTCACGCTCCTCGTCGGGATAGTGGACGGTGAAGACCTTGGCATAGGCCTCCTCGTTCTTCTCGATCAGATAGCCTTCGGCGGCATAATCGCCGAAGCGGCGCGGATCGACGCCCATCATGTCGATGCTCGGTTCGCCCTCGACGATCCATTGCGCGAGTTGCCACCCCGCCCCGCCCGCGGCGGTGATGCCGAAGCTATGCCCTTCGTTGAGCCAGAAATTGCGCCGGCTCCACGCCGGGCCGACGATCGGTGAACCATCGGGGGTATAGGCAATCGCGCCGTTATAAACCTTCTTCACCCCGACCTCGCCGAACGCAGGCACGCGCGCGATCGCCGAGAGGATATAGGGCTCGAGCCGCTCGAGCGCATCGGGGAACAACTCATACTCGCTGTTCGCCGCCGGCCCGTTCACGTAGCAGGCTGGTGCGCCCACCTCATACGGCCCGAGCAGCAGCCCGCCGGCTTCCTCGCGCATATACCAGCTCGCGTCGGATTCACGCAGCACGCCCATTTCGGGCAGCCCCTTGGCGCGGCGCTCCATCAGCAGCGGATGCTGTTCGGTGACGATATATTGATGCTCGACCGGCACCACCGGGATATCGAGCCCGACCATCGCACCGGTCCCCCGCGCGAAGCTGCCGGTGGCGGATACGACATGCTCGCAGGTGATATCGCCCTTGTCGGTCGACACCACCCATTCGCCGTTCGTCTTCTGCGTGATCCCGGTGACGGTGGTCTCGCGATAGATCGTCGCCCCACGGCGGCGCGCACCGAACGCCAGCGCCTGGGTGAGATCGGCGGGCTGGATATAGCCGTCGGCGGGATGCTGGATCGCCCCGAGCAGACCGTCGGTTTCGGCGAGCGGCCACGCCGCCTTCACCTCGTCGGGGGTAAGGAAATCGACGTCGACCCCGATCGTCCGCGCGACGCCGGCATAATAACGATATTCGTCCAGCCGATCGCGGCTGGTGGCGAGGCGGATATTAGAAACCCTGGAAAAACCGACATTTAGTCCGGTTTCCTCTTCCAGCGTGGGATAGAAGTCGACCGAATATTGGTGGAGCTTGCCGACCGAATAACTGAGGTTGAACAGCGGCAGCAGCCCCGCCGCATGCCAGGTCGACCCGGAGGTCAGCTCCTTGCGCTCGACCAGCACCACATCGGACCAGCCCAGCTTGGCGAGATGGTAGAGCGTGCTCACCCCCACCACGCCGCCGCCGATCACCACCACTCGCGCCGTCGTTTTCATATCGTTCCTCAGCCGGGGCCTTCGGCATCGATATGCCAAGCACCGAACCAAGGAGGAAATGGAGAGTGGCTACATCGGAATGACTTATGAGCGCTATAAGCTGAAATGCTGTCTAGCATTGCGTCATCAAGGCTCAAGGCCGTGGCGGCTGTGGGATGTTTCTCACGGCGCCGGCTCGATCTTCGGCATCGGATAGCTGCCGTCGACCAGCGGCGCCATCGGCCCGTAGAAGCGCGCTGCGAGCTGGAAGGTATCGCCGCGCGCGGTCGGCAGCCAGTTGCGCGCTTGATTGGGATCGGTCGGCCGATCGGGCTGGAGGTAGAAAGTGACGCGATTGTCGCGCACCGCATAGGCGCCGCTGGCGAGCAGATAGCTCGTCGCGCTGTAGCGGTTGAGCGCATTGGGAATGAAATAGCCCGCCGAATCGTACACCGGCAGCTCCCAGAATTCGGTCACCGGGGGAAGGTTCGCGAGATCGAGCGTCAGGGTGTAAGGTTTGGCACCATCAAGCGGCGCGCCGTGGCTGTCGCGAAAGACATAAGCGATGCTGTGCGACTGATAGGGCACCGGGGTGCCCCAGGCGACATCGTCGGCGCCCGCTTTGGCGACATAGTCGAGATCGTCGTAGAACAGGCTCGACTGCAGCCGCCAGCCGTTCATGTCGATCAACGACGCGTCGAGCGCCGCCTTGGCCTTCTTGCGCGCGAGATCGAACCCGGCCTGCGCCGCGGCGACCTGCGCTGGGGAAAGCTTCGCCGGATCGAGCAACGCCCCCTCGCGCAGCCCGAGCTTCGCCAGCCGCGCCAGCGTCGCCGTCTCCTTGACCGAGTCGGTGCGGCGGGTGAGCGACGGGTCGTTGATCGAGAGGCTCAGCAACTGGAGGAAATCGACCGCGGTCATCGTCCGCCCGTAATCGATGATCTGCCGCATCCGCGGGAAGGTTCGGTAATTTGCCCTCACCGTCGGCTGCTGCGCGAGCGGGGGCACCTTCCCGCCATTGGCCTGCCACAGCGACAGCGGCGCTGCGGCGACGCCGTGGGTCACCTTGCGCGCGCCCGCCATATCGGCGGCATCGCGCGTCGTCACCGCGACCCGCGTCGTCAGCGAGAAGCTGTTCGAGGTCGCGCGGATGATTTCGGTCGAGCGGAAACCTGCCGGCAGCTTGCCGCGCCACTGCGGCCCGACGACCAGATAGCGTTGCGCGCCGTTGCCGGTGAATTGCGATCCGACCATCAGGAACCAATTGGCGTTCTGGTCGAGCGCCTGGATGCTCCAATAGCGTTGGTCGGTCACCGCGGGCGCCTCGATCACCAGGGGATCGCGCGATACGTCGAACATCCCGCCGGCATAGAGCGTCGAGGCGTTGATCGTCGTCGCATAGCGCGCCGATGCGTCCATCAGATTGTCGTTGGCCTGCACCCGGTTGAGCCCGCGAAACGCCGGCGTTCCCTCGAGCTGGGTGAAGACGTAACGCAGCTCGTAGAAGCCCGCGATGTTGAGCCCCCAGTAGAAGGCCTCGGCGCTCAGCGCCTCGATGTCGGCATTCGACAAGCCCGCGGCAAACCCCGTCGCGGGCAAGGCCGCGCTGGCCGCGGGCGCCTCCTCGGTTGCCGACACAGGCGCGGCGGCGATCGTTGCGAAGAACACCGCGGCAGCGGCAAACAGAGAATGGCGCATCATCGACCCCGACTGGAGACACATCACGGGTCGATACTGCACAAATGAACAGCCCGTTTTACCTTAAAAACGGTACAGGGAGGCCCTGCAATCGACCAGAACTAAGCATATGTCCGGCGTCGACAGGCGGTCAAGCCATATGGTGTGCAAATGTACAGCGGCGCTCAGCCGAACAGCCGGCGGAGCCAAGCATCTGAAAAATCATCGAGAAATGCGACACGCTCGGCAGCCGGCAGCAATAATGCATGCTGCGCAAGGAACGAAGTGACCGCCGCCCAGACGATTCCGTCCAGTCGATCGGTGGCGTGATAGCCGCGCGCCGCGAGCCAGCGCGCGCCGTCGATGCCGCGGGTCCGTCGCAACACCTCGGCCAGCGGCAGCAGCTCGGGGTTGCGCACCGCGGCGGCCATGAAGGCGCTCAGCGTCGCCATTTCGGCACGCTCCTCCTGCCGATCGTCGAGCGTGATACGCGACATGAAGCTCGGTGGAGCAACGCTTTGATTTATAACCGCATTCATCGCACGCGCCTGGACGTCATAAGCGGCGTCGACGATGATATCCTCCTTGGTCGGATAGAAATAGGTCGTCGATGCGACCGACAGCCCGGCGGCGGCGGCGATCTTGCGGTGAGTGAGCGCCTCGATCCCGCCCTCCCCGCTCAGCCGGATCGTCGCGTCGACGATCTGCTGCTTGCCGGCCGGGCGCACCAATGCCGCGAGCGGCTGAGGGGCTTCGCTCGCCGGCAGCACCACGACCTCGCGCGCCGCAAGACGGTCCGCCAGCCGCGCGGTCAGCCGGATGACGCGCGCGTTGCGTGCCACCGCACTGCGATCGAGCATCGCGAGTGCGAGCACCCCTTGCCCAAACGCCGCCCAGATCTCGCGCGCTTGCGCGTCTTCCTGCGCGAGCAACGGCAACGCCTGCCAGAAATGCGCGGCGCGCTGGTTCGCGGCCGCCATCGCCGCCTGTACCGGCCGGTCCATATCGGTGCCGCGCAACAGCCGGGCGATCTCGGAGACGGTGATGCTGGCGAGCCCCTGTTCGTCGACCATGCGGCACAGGATCGCCGCCACCCCCGCCGCCGGGCCGGCGACCGCGCGCTGTTCGTCGTCGAAGGCGCCGGCCAGCCGGTCGCGGCCGGCAGCGATCGATTCGGCGAGATATTCGAGGATCGCGACGAGCAATCCCTCGCGCGTCCGGAAATGATAGACGATCGCTGATGACGACACCCCGGCGGCGGACGCCACGGCGCGCATCGTCAGCGCCCCCAGCCCGTGATCGAGCGCGAGGCGCGCCGCCGTCGACAGGATATGTTCTGCCTGATTGCTCGCCATGGTCGCCGGGGATGGCGATTAAATCCCCGGCGGGCAACCCCGCGTAAGATGACTTTACAACAATATCAGACCGATACGCTCAATTCCGCTTCCATGATCCGGCGCATTTCGAATTTCTGCGCCTTACCGGTGACGGTCATCGCAAAGCTTTCGACGATGCGGATATAACGCGGCACCTTGTAATGCGCGATGCGGCCCTTGCAGTGATCGCGCACCTCATCCGGCGTCAGCGCCGCGCCGGGGCGCGGGATGATCCAGGCGCAGACTTCCTCGCCGAATTTCTCGTCCGCCACCCCGAACACCTGCGCATCGGCGATCGCCTCATGCCCGAGCAGGAATTCCTCGATCTCGCGCGGATAGATATTCTCGCCGCCGCGGATGATCATGTCCTTGATCCGTCCGGTGATGCGGACATAGCCACGCGCATCCATCGTCGCGAGGTCGCCCGAATGCATCCAGCCGTCGGCGTCGATCGCCTCGGCGGTCTTTTCGGGCTCGTCCCAATAGCCGAGCATCACCGCATAGCCGCGCGAGCAATATTCGCCCTGCTCGCCATAGGGCAGCGTCTCGCCGCCGGGGCCGACGATCTTGGCCTGCGCGTGCGGATGCACCCGCCCGACCGAGCCGACGCGCTCCTCGATCGGATCGTCGGTCGCGGTCTGGGTGGTGAGCGGGCTGGTTTCGGTCATCCCGTAACCGATCGTCACCTCGCGCATGTTGAGCCGGTCGATCACCTCGCGCATCGTCGCCAGCGGGCACGGCGAGCCGGCGAGAATGCCGGTGCGCAGCGACGAGGTGTCGGTCGCCGCGAGCGCGGGGTGGTTGAGGATCGTGATGAACATCGTCGGCACGCCGTAGAGCGCGGTGCAGCGCTCAGCCGCGACCGCCTCAAGCACGCGTTCCGGGTCGAAGCTCTCCGCCGGATAGATCAGCCCCGCCCCGCTCGTCACCGCCGCGAGATTGGCCAGCACCATCCCGAAGCAATGATAGAGCGGCACCGGCACACAGATCCGGTCGTCCGGCCCCAGATGCAGCGTCCGCGCAGTGAAATAGCCGTTGTTAAGGATGTTGCGGTGGGTGAGCGTCGCGCCCTTGGGCAGCCCGGTGGTGCCGCTGGTGAACTGGATGTTGATCGCGTCGTCGGGGTGCAGCGCCGCCTCGGCCGCCGCCAGCGCCGCTTCGTCGGGGGTTGCGCGGAGCTTATCCCACGGCAAGAAGCCGTCATGCGCCTCCGCACCGAGCGAGACCGCCAGCCTGAGCCCGGGAACGTTCGTCGGCCAGATCGCGCGCAGCATCGCGAGATAGTCGCTCGACTTGAACCGCGCCGCGGTGACCAGCACCGAGCAGCCGACCTTGTTGAGCGCATATTCGACCTCGCTGATGCGATAGGCCGGATTGATGTTGACGAGGATCGCGCCGATCCGCGCGGTGGCGAACTGGATCACCGCCCATTCGGCGCAATTGGGCGCCCAGATCCCGACGCGATCGCCCTTCTTCACCCCGCGCACGATAAGCCCGGTCGCGACGCGATCGACTTCTGCGTCGAATTCGCGCCACGTCCAGCGGATCGCCTGATGCCGCGAAACCAGCGCCAGATCGTCGGCCCAGCGCGCCGCCGCTTCGCGCAGCGCGACGCCGATCGTCGTGTCGAGCAGCGGGGTGTCGGTCGGGCCGCGGGCAATCGAAAGTCCGGTCATCGTTTGATGTTCACCACCTGAAGCTGGGTATATTCCGCCAGCCCCTCCACCGATTGCTCGGCGCCGAGGCCGGATTGCTTGAAACCGGCCATCGGGATGTGCGGGCCGATCGCGATATGCTGGTTGACCCATACCTGCCCGGCGGCGATCCGCCCGGCAATCCCCGCGGCGCGATCCACGTCGCGGCTCCATACCGAGCCGCCGAGCCCGTAATCGGAGGCATTGGCGCGCGCGATGACATCCTCGACATCCTCGAAGCGGATCACCGGCAGGATCGGGCCGAATTGTTCCTCGTCGACGATTCTGGCGCCGTCGGTCACGTCGCGCACGATCGTCGGCTCGATGAAATAGCCGGCGCGCTCCATCGCCCTGCCGCCCGCCGCGATCGTCCCCTCGGCGCGCGCCGCTTCGAGAAAGCCCTTCACCTTCTCGAATTGCATGCGGTTCTGGATCGGGCCGATCCGCGCGCCCTGCTCGAGCCCGTCGCCGACCACCGCCTCGCTCGCCAGCCGTGCCAGTTCGGCGCACATCGCGTCATAGATATCGGCGTGGACATAAGCGCGCTTCACCGCGAGGCACACCTGCCCGCAATTGAGGAAGGCGCTGTCAAAGATCGCCTGCGCCGTCTCACGTACGTCGACATCCTCGAGCACGATCGCCGCGTCATTGCCGCCAAGTTCGAGCGTGACGCGCTTCAGCGTGTCCGCCCCGTTGGCGGCGATGCGCTTGCCGGTCGCGGTCGAGCCGGTGAAGCCGATCTTGGCGACGTGGGGATGCGCCGTCAGATGCGGCCCGAGATCATTGGCATCGGTGATGATATTGACCACGCCGGCCGGGAAGATCTCGCGCGCGATCTCGCCGAGGCGGAGCGCGGTGACCGGGGTGGTCGGCGCGGGCTTGAGCACGATCGCATTCCCCGCGAGCACCGCCGGGCCGATCTTCCAGCAGGCGACGAGCAGCGGGAAGTTCCACGCGATGATCCCCACCACTACGCCAAGCGGCTGGTGGCGCACCGCGATATAGCCGGTCGCATCGTCCTGGATAATGCGATCGGGCAGCTCGAGCGTGGCATAATGCCGCAGATAGCCCTCGGTCCACGCCAGCTCGCCCTGCGCCTCGGCGAGCGGCTTGCCCTGTTCCATCGTCAGCAGCCGCGCGAGCTCATCGCCGTTCGCCGCGATCGCATCGGCGAGCGCGACCAGCGCGGCGCGGCGTTCGGCGATCGGCCGCGCACCCCACGCCGGCTGGGCAGCGCGCGCGGCAGCGATCGCCGCGTCGGCATCGGCGGTCGAGGCATGCGGGACCGTGGCGAAGGGCTCGCCCGTCGCCGGGTTGATCACCTCGATCCGCGCGTCCGCATCGACCAGCGCGCCGCCGATCAGCATCCGATAATGAGTCATCGCTCTCTCCCGTCAGAACTTATAGCCCAAGGTCACGCCATAGGTCCGCGGGTTGCCGATATGATTGTAGATGAAGCCGAACCCGGCCAGCAGATCGACCCGCGACGTGAAATAGAATTGCTGCGCCGCATTCTTGACCCAGCCCGAAGCGGTGAAATGTCCGTCGGCGCTCTCGTAATCGACATGCGCGTCGAGCAGCGCATAGCCCTTCTGCTTGAGGATCGGCTCGTTGATCACCTCGAAATACTGGCTCGACTGATAGGCCAATGCGGGATGCACGCTGATCGTCCCGAAGCTGCCGCGCGCGAGCGTCAGGTCCGGCCCGACGTTGAAGGTGAAGGACGGGGCATTGGCGAGCTTGTGCCCGACGACATCGACCCCGCTGACCGTCCCCTGGAGGATCTTGGTCGACAAGGCACCCGCCCCGGCGTGGAGCTGGAACCAGTCGGCGATGCGCGCGGTCAGCTCGGCCTCGCCGCCGAAGATGCGCGATTTGGGGATGTTGAACAGATCCTGCGCGCCGGTCGAGGGGTTGACGTTGATGAACTGCTGGTTGCGATAGTCGTAATAGAAAGCCGCGAGGTTGAGCGTCACGCGCCGGTCGAACCAGCGCGTCTTGGCGCCGATTTCGTAGGAGGTGACCTTCTCCGCCTTGGCGACCGACACTTCGCTCGGATCGAAAAACGCCTGCGCGTTGAAGCTCGGCGCACGATAGCCGCGGCTGACGCTGGCGTAGAACAGATTGCCGTCGGCGAGCTTATAGTCGAACCCGATCTTGCCCGAGAGATTGTCGGTCGAATAGCGCGCGCCGGTGAGCGGGATATTGGTCTGAACGAAGACATCGTCGGCGCCATAGACGTTGGATTCGAAATTGCTCTGCACCCCGGTATCGTGGGTGAAGCGCAATCCACCGCGCAAGGTGAACCGGTCGGTCAATTTGAATTTTACGTCGGTATAAGCGGCGTAGCTTTTCTTGACCTGATCGAAATGGTTCTCGATCTTGCACCCCGCGAGCCCGCCGCTGAGCTGGCAATCGAGATGGTTGACCACGCCGTCGCCGTTGAGATCGCCGCCCGAGGCGACATCGTTCATGATCTGGAACGAGTTCGAATTGAACACCTTCTCGCGCGCGTAATAGAGGCCGAGGATGAAATCGAACGGGCCGTGGGTGTTGCTGGTGAGACGCAGATCCTGCGCGAACTGGCTCGCCCGATCGCCATAGGGAATTTCGAGGAATTTGTCGCCGCGCCCGTCGGTGTCTTCGGTGAAGAACAAGGTGCCGTGGTCGTAGGAGGTGATGCTGGTCAGCGTCAGCGCATCGGTCAGCTCGTAATTGGCGGTCAGCGCGACCGATTGCGTCCGCGCGATGCGGCGCGTCGCGACGTTCGAGGCGATGTGATAGCGATCGAGCCCGTCGATGCGCGACTGATCGGCATTCTGCGCGTAGATGCCGTAATTATGCGGGGTCTGCTCGCTCACCGAGCCGCGCAGCACCAGCTTGAGGCGGTCGGTCGGCTCCCAATGGATCGTCCCGCGCAATGCGAATTCGCGCGTCTCGCCGAGATCGGGATAGCCGGGCAGGACATTCTTGAACCAGCCGTCGGCGTGGCTGAACGTCCCCGCGATGCGGAACGCGAGATTGGGGGCGACCGCGACGTTGAGCGCGCCGCTCATGTCGACGCGATTGTAATTGCCGTAGCCGAGGTTGAAATAGCCGTTGGTCTCGCCGAGCGTCGCATCGTGGCTGATGATGTTGACCGCGCCGCCGGTGGTATTCTTACCATAGAGCGTGCCTTGCGGCCCGCGCAGTACCTCGACCCGCTCGAGATCGTACATCGCGACCCCGAGGAAGGCGAAATTGCCTTTGTACACCTCGTCATAATAGGTCGCGACCGGGCTCGACTGGTTGAGGCTGTAATCCGACATCGACACGCCGCGCAGCGAGAAGATCGGGGTATTGTCGCCGACGATGCCGGTCATCTGGAGATTGGCGACCTTGCTCGTCAGATCGTCGACGCTGGTGGTGCGCGATTTCGACAAGGTGTCGCCGCCGATCGCCGACACCGAGATCGGCACCGACTGCAGGCTTTCCGAGCGTTTGGTCGCCGTCACGATGATCTCGCCCGGTGCCGGGGCATCCGCGGCGGGGGTGGCGGGCGGCGCGGGGGCGGTCTGCGCCAGCGCCGATGTGGCGGCGAGTGCGGCGGACATGGCGAGCAGCGCACCACCCGTCCGCAACAACAGATGATTCCTCATAAAGTGAACCCTCCCTAGTTTTCGATGTGCCGGTCTTTTCCTGCCCGCATGAAACCCGCCACCAGACGCGCTCTTGTTTCGACGCGTTCAAGGCGGAGGGGGTTTTGTCGCAGCACATTGATTTCCGCCGCTGTGTACGGTCGGAAATCCTTGGGCATGTGCTGGCGATCAAAGGTGTAAAGCGTCCAGTTGACGAGATTGGCGAGCCGCGCGTCGTCGAGGGCCGCGGTGGCGACGCCCGGCACCCGGCCGAGAAATTCGCGCCCGCCGGGCACCGACAGAAAGCGCGCGACCATATCCCGCATTGGCGG
>NZ_MKRR01000134.1:0-3213 GCF_001897045.1 Sphingomonas sp. 66-10 | reverse complement strand
GCCGCGATCAGCCCGGTTGCGAGACCGAAGATCAGGAGGGCGAGGCGATCGGTCATTTGCCTTCCAGCCCGGCGTGGAGCTTGGCGACATCCGCGCCGGTCATCGACCCGGCCTTGGCCTTGTAGCCGGCGATCTCGGCGGCGGAGAACGGCTTGAACGCCGGCCCGGTCTTGGCGATCGCGGTGCCGACATGATTGAGCACCGCGGCAATCGACGCCTCGTCGAGCCCGCCTTGCGCGGGCATCACCCCGCGATAGGGCTTGCCCTCGATCGTCAGCGGCCCGGCCAGCCCCTTGATCACCGCCAGCGCGAGATAGCGCCGCCCCTCGGGCTTGGCGGCGAGCGCGCGGAAATCTCCGCCGAGCGGGGGATAGGCCCCGGGCACCCCGGCGCCGGTCGCGGTGTGGCAGGCGGCGCAGCGGGTGAAAATCGCCTTGCCGTCCGGCGCCGCCACGGCCGCGGCGGGCAAGAGCGCGGCGAGCAGGATCAGCCGCCTCATTTCGGCTGCTCCAGCGCGACGCCGACGATCACCGCGGTCGAGCAATTATAGACGCTGCTCTCCGACCCGAGGCACCAATTGTAATCGTTGTTCGATTGCGTGCGGACCTGCGGGCGATCGCCCTCGTTGCGGTTGCACAGGCACTGGCCGCACGACGAGACGCCGCAGCAATCGTTATAGCTGATGATATAGGCGCGGTTGTCGGCGGGGTTGGTGCAGGTGCCGATCCAGGTGATCGGCGACATCTCGGTCCCCGGCGGGCACGAACTGACCGATCCGCCGCAGCAGGTGCAAAGGAAGCCGTCGATCGCGCAATAGCGCCAGTAATCGCAGGTCGTGCGATCGCCGGGGTCCTGCGGATTGCCTGAGGTCACCGGCTGATGCGGGGTGCCCCCGGGGTGGGTCGAGGCGCGCGCCACCGGCAGCACCGGGAAGACCGCGGCGCCGGTGATCCCCATCCCCAATGTCGCCAAGAGGCTGCGCCGCGAGGTGCCGCGCGCAACCGAGCGGGCAAAGCGCTCGGCAAGCTTGTCGAAACCACGCATCGGTCATGCCTCCTTCTGGCGGCGGGCAAGGAAATCCTGGATCGAGGCGACCCCGTGCTCCTTGGCGACGAACAGGCTTTCGAGATGCTCGCGGCTGTTGATCAGCCCGAGCGAGGCGACCCTGCCCTCCTCGTCGAGCAGCACGGCATAGGGGAGCTTGGAGACCCCGAACGCGCGGCCGAGCGCTTCGGACAGCACCAGCGGCATCCCGCCGAGCCCATATTCGGCGATCAGCCGGCTGTAGGCCGATTTGGTCCCGTCACCGGCGAACACGACGTCGAGCCAGTCGCTCTCCGCCCTGGCCGCCGAGCGCACCACCGGGAGCAGCGATTTGCACACCGGGCAATCGGGCGAGGCGAAGAAGAGAAGCTGGCTGCGTCCGTCGCGCCGTCCCCCGACCTCGAGCGGAACGCCCTCGATCGTGGTGACGGTCATCCGGCTTGCGACCTCGCCCACCTCGACCTTCTGGTGGAGGGTCAGTGCACCGGCCGGGGCGATGCGCTCGTGCAGGATACCGACCTGGCGCGCGAGCGCGGCGATCAGCACGCCTTGGACGATCACCGCCGCCCACAGCAGCAATTGAGATACCAGCATCAGGATTTCCTCCACGCGGGATGGGGAATGGAGAGAAGTTCGGACGCGCCGAAATAGAGCGCGAGAAAGGCGAGCGCGGACAGCAACGCCTCGGCCGGCGGCACCCCCTCGGGCGCCGGCAGCACAATGAGCACCGCCGCCAGCCCCGCGAGCAGCAGCGCGCGGAGGATCTGCCCCGCGCCGACCGGGCGCGGACGCGCGGTGAAGTCGCACCCGCAGTCGAGCGTCTCGCCGCGCCGACGCCATAGCGCCAGCGCATAAGCGCTCCACAGCAAGGCGGCGATCAGCGCCCCGGCGACGGTCGCCGCCGGGATGACGAGACAAAGTGCGGCGATCGCCTCGGCCGCCGCGGCGACCACCAGCAGCAATTGTCCGGCCGACGGGGAGACCCCGGCCAACCGCGCCGTCGCCGTAGCGAACCGCGCGCCCGACTGCGCCTTGTGCGCGGCGGACACCGCCAGCACCAGCGCGAGGAACAGGGGGAGCGGCGCCATCATTCGACCGGGGTGATGACCATCGGGCTGAACGCGACGGTCGCGCCCAATGACCGGACGAAGGCGCCGCTCGCGGCGTCATAGACGTCGATCGCGCCGTCGGCGCGCGACACCACCATATGCGGCTGCGCCTCGCGCGTCACCGCGACCGCGATCGACTGGCCCTTCAATGCGATGCGCGCGACGCGGGCCTTTTTCGCGGGGTCGATCACCCACACTTCGGTGCCGCCGTCCTTGTGGCTGCCTTCTTTGCCGGCGGGATTCATCAGCACATAGAGCCGGCCGGCGGCATCCGAATTGATCACCTGCCAGCCGCTCGGGCGCCATTCGGGGGTGGCGCCCGGCGCGGTGCCGACGCTGAACGAACCGGGGATCACCTTCGCCACCTCGCCCGAAAGGTCGAAGCCCTGGAGCAAACCCTTCTGGCTGATGAACCAAGCCGTCTGGCCGACCATCGCGGGGTTGCTGAACAGCGGCTGGTTGTCGATGTCCTGTACCGCCTTGATCGTCTTCGACGTCGCGACCTTGCCCTGCGCGTCGAGCGTCGCGCTGAAGATCGAGCCGTCGGCGCACAGGCTGGAAAAGCCGCGCGGGCCGGTCGGGTAGATTTGCGAGCAGCCCGGCAGATCGATCTCGTTGAGCACCTTGCGCGCATCGAGGTCGACCACGGTGACCGATTGCGCCGGGGTGAAATTGGCGACCAGCGCCCATTTCTCGTCATTGGTGAACTGGAACAGGTGGGGATAGACCACCGAGAGCTGGCGCTTGCCGCCAGGGAGCACGATCTCGCCCTTGGGTTTCAGATCCTTCATGTCCCAGAAGGTGATCGCATCGGTGCGCTCGCCGCGCGTCAGCCGCGAATAGAAGGTCTCGGCGGTCAGTATCTCTTGCCGCTTGGCCGAGTAGAGCGAATTGCCGAATTGCGCCGAGCGGACGATCGCCTTCAACGGATGATCGGCCGAGGCGGTATCGACCACCACCACGCGCCCGTCGACGATCGCGTTGAAATTGAGATCGTTGATCAGCACCCAGTGTCGTTGCCCCCTAATTGCCTGACGAGGCCTCGCGGGTTTGGGTGATG
>NZ_MKRR01000133.1:500895-508409 GCF_001897045.1 Sphingomonas sp. 66-10 | reverse complement strand
AGCGCGACGACGCGACGACCTGCGACGCCAGCCAGCAGGTCGGGCGCTATGTGTCGGTGCAGATCAGCGCCACCTACGCCCTGCCCTTCTCATTGCCCTTCGGGCAGGGCAGCATCCCGCTCAGTGCCTTTTCGTCGGTGCGGCTCCAGTGACGCGCCGGCGGCAGACGTTTGCGGACGACCGCCGCGGCACCGCGATCATCGAATTCGCGGTCGCCGCGCCGATTTTCCTGATGCTGGCGTTCATCATCATCCAGCTCGGGCTGCTGTTCGGCGCCAAGGCCGGGCTCGAAAGCTCGATCGACGAGGGTGCGCGTTATGCCACCATCTACCCCACCCCGAGCGACGCGGCGATCATCGGCCGGATCCAGGCGACGCAATTCCTGCTCGGCCGTGCCACGGTTACCGGGCCGACGATCACCCACGGCACCAATGCCGGCAGCGCCTATATCGACATTCAGGCGAGCGCGAGCGTGCCGCTGAACTTCGTTTTCTTCCAGGCCACCCCGGTGACGCTCAACTATACGCGCCGCGCCTATCAGCATTAGGCGCTGGCCGGGGGTGTCGGGGCCGGTGCGAAGGCGTCGGCCCCGGCTGCCGCGACGGTCATGCCCTGGCCGGCGCCAAAGCGCGGCGCAGCGCCGCCAGCCGGTCGGCCCGCGCCTGTTGCGCCACCGCCGCATCGGGCGCGAGATCGAAGCCGTGGAACGCGCCGGGATAGAGATGGAATTCGGTCGGCACCCCCGCCGCGACCAGCCGCCGCGCATAATCGATATTCTCGTCGACGAAGAGATCGAGCGCACCGGTCATCAGATAGGTCGGCGGCAGATCGGCGAGATCGGTCGCGCGCGCCGCCGCGGCATAAGGCGATACGTCGTCGCGCCCCGGCGCGTGCCCCAATAAGGCGGACCAGCCGAAATGATTGCTGGCGGGCGGCCAGATGAACTCCCCGGCGTGGCGATGCGGCGGGCGAATGCAGGTGCGATCATCGAGCATCGGATAGGTAAGATGCTGGAAAGAAAGGCAATATTCGCCGCGATCGCGCGCGAGCAGCGCCAGCGCCGCCGCGAGCCCGCCCCCGGCGCTTTCCCCGATCACCCCGATCCGTGCCGGATCGACCCCGAGCCGCGCGCTATTGGCGAACAGCCAGGCGAGCCCGGCGTAGCAATCCTCGATCGGCCCGGGATGCGGGGTCTCCGGCGCGAGCCGATAATCGACCGACACGATCACGCAATCGAGCGTTTCGGCGAGCGGGCGGTGAAAGAATTCGAGATCGCCCGCCTTGCCGACCACATAGCCGCCGCCGTGAATATGATAGAGGCACCCGCGCGGCCCGGCGGGCCTCGCCGGGCGATAGATGGACAAGGCGATCTCGGGCGCCCCGGCCGGGCCGGGCACGGTCACCCGCTCGGCCAAGGTATCGGTGTCGGGCACCGGCGGCGCCGGCAATATCCGCTCGCGCATCGCCCCCAGCATCTCGGCGGTGACCGGAACCGTCGGCCAAGCATCGAGCAAGGCACGCAATTCGGGATCGACGAGCGGCAGCGTGGTCATAGGCACTCCTTCGCGGGCGGAACTACAAGGTGAAGATCTTCCCCGGATTCATCAGATCGTGCGGATCGAGCGCGCGCTTCACCAGCCGCATCACATCGACCGCATCGCCCAGTTCGGCCTCGAGCCAGGGCTGTTTGCCGATCCCGATGCCGTGTTCGCCGGTGCAAGTGCCGTCCATCGCCAGCGCGCGCTCGATCAGCCGCGCGTTGATCGCCGAGACTTCGGCGAATTCGTCCGGCGCGGCGGGATCGAGCGCGAAGATCACATGGAAATTGCCGTCACCGACATGCCCGAGGATCGTCGCCGGCACCGAGCAGCTTTCGAGATCGCGCTTGGTCTCCAGGATGCACGCGGGCAGCCGGCTGATCGGCACGCACACGTCGGTCGACCAGCCGATCGCGCCGGGCCGCTGGTTGAGCGCGGCATAATAAGCCTCGTGCCGCGCCTTCCACAGCCGCGCGCGCTCCTCCGACCGGTTCGAAAAGGCGAAATCGCCCCCGCCGTTCGCCGCGGCAAGCGCGGCCACCGTCGCGATCTGCTCCTCGACCCCGGCGGGCGAGCCGTGGAATTCGAAGAATAAGGTCGTCACTTCGGGCAGATCGAGCTTCGTCCAGGCATTGACCGCCACGATCTGCCGGTCGTCGAGAAGCTCGACCCGCGCCAGCGGCACCCCCGATTGGATCGCCTGCACGACGGCATCGACCGCGCCCTGCAGCGACGCGAAGCCGCACACCGCCGCGCTGATCGTCTCGGGAATCGGGTGGAGCCGCAGCGCAACCTCGGTGATCACGCCCAGCGTGCCCTCCGCGCCGACGAACAGCCGGGTGAGATCATAGCCGGCGGCCGATTTGCGCGCGCGGCGCGCGGTGCGGATCACCTCGCCATTCGCGGTCACCACGGTGAGCGCGAGCACCGCCTCGCGCATCGTGCCGTAGCGCACCGCATTGGTCCCACTCGCGCGGGTCGCGGCCATCCCGCCGATCGTCGCATTGGCGCCGGGGTCGATCGGGAAGAACAGCCCGGTATCGCGCAGATAGGCGTTGAGTTCCTCGCGGCGGACTCCGGCCTCGACCGTGCAGTCGAAATCCTCGGCGTTGACCGCAAGGATGCGGTCCATCTTCGACAGATCGACGCTCACCCCGCCACGCACCGGAAGCGCATTGCCCTCGATCGAGGTCCCCGCGCCATAAGGCACGACCGGTACGCGATGCGCCACGCAGAGCCGGACGAGGTCGACGACATCGGCGGTCGACCGCGCGAACACCACCGCATCGGGCAGGGTTTCCGGGAAATGCGTTTCGCTTTGCCCGTGCTGACGGCAAATCGCCTCCGCGAACGAACATTCGGTGCCGAATCGCTGCGCGAGCGCGGCGGCGAAGCCCGGATCGAGCGGTGTGCGCGCCGGCGCGACGATCGCGTGTTCGGCCATCATCTATCCTGCCGGAGCGTCGGCTCGCCGGTTCGAGGATTCGTCAGCGTGACATTCTCCGCGGCGCGGATCAGCCAGCCCCCCTCCCCGCGCGCCAGCACCGTCTGCAATAAGGTATCGACCAGATGCGGTCCGGCGGGATGCGCGGCGCCCGCCGCGAGCCGGCTCCAGAAATGAACGATCGCATGCCGCTCGCCGATCGGCACGACATCGATCAGTTCGTTGGTCAGCGTCGAATCGCTGTAGATCGTGTCATGGATCGGCCGATGCAGCGCGATGATCGCATCGACGCCGCGAACATAATGGCCGAATCGGTTCACGAAGGTCGCGTCTTCGTCGAACAGCGCGGCGAGCATCGCCATGTCGTGCGCGTTCCAGGCAGCGGCGAAAGCGTCCGGTGCGGCTTCGGGTCGATCGATCGGCATGGCTTTTTCTCCGCCCTCTCCCGTTGCCCCTCTTTCAATATCTCAAGCAATTTACAACGCCGCTGCGCGAGCAGCGGTCGATTCAGGATTCAAGAGATTCAGATTCGGGGACAGCCAACCCCGCGCGAATCCGCGATTCGCGAGCGCCCTTCCTGACCCCGTGGGGGAGGTATCCTGACCTGCTGGGGGCGGGGTCCTGACGATTCGGGGGCATCGGCCTGACCGGATGGGGCTATCCTGACTTTTTGGGGGCGTTGCATGAGCGGTGCCGGTGCACCCGATTCTATCCTGACCTCCTGGGGGATATCGGGCGCCTCCTTTCCTGTCCTGACTTGACTTCACAGGTCAGGTCAGGCAGCCAGACCGCCGAATAGGTGGGATAATGGCCGAATCCGTGCAACCGATCGACCGTGATCCTGGTCTTGATCCCGATGAGGTCGCGGATCAAGGCTCGGCGGGTCGCGCGATGCGCGTTGCCTCGGCGCTGGCCGCGCGCCGCACCGAAGAATTCGTCAAGCCCGGCAAGCTGGTCGAGGTGCGGTTCGTCCGCGGCCAGTCGCTCAGCCTTACCGCGTCGCGCTTGCTTGCGCTGATGATCCTCGCGGCGGGCGGCGACGCGTGGCGCGAGATGCCGCATCGCATGCGCAAGGCCGATATCCGCCGTGGCCACAAGGGCAATGAGCGGATCGTCGACATGCTCGAGGAGCTTCACCGCACCTTGTTCGCCGAGGACGACCGCAGCTGGCGCGGCAAAAAGGCGACCAAGCGCTTCCCGCTGATCCAGATGTCGCGCGAGGAGGTCGAGGACGAGGAAGGCGTCGAGGCGGGCTGGATCGAGTGGGAGTTCACCCCGGACGCGCGGCGGCTGATCCAGGAATCGGAAACCTATGCGGTGCTCAACCGTCAGGCGGTGCTCGGTTTCCGATCGAGCTATGCGCTCAAGCTTTACGAGGTCGGGGCGCTCCGCATCCACCGCCGGCTGAAAGTGTGGCGCTGCGATATGGCGGCGTTGCGCGCCGCGCTGGGGATCGCGCCCGACGTCTACAAGGATTTCGCGCAATTGCGCCGCAAGGTGCTGCAGACCGCCAAGGCCGAGATCGACCAGCTCGCGCATTTCCGCGTCGAGTGGAAGGAGGTCCGCCAGGGCCGGGCGGTGGTCGAGCTCGAATTCCGCTTCGAGGCGAAGGATGCGCCGGCGCAGGTCGGCACGGTCGAGGAACTCGAGCGGCATTCGGCCGGGCGCCGCGCGCGTCGCGAGGAAACGGTCGAGGAGATGGCGGTCGCGGCGCCCCCGGCGGCGGTGAAGGCACTTGTCTCGCGTACCGCCGAGCGGCTCGCCCCGTCACGTCCGCGCGACGAGGTGAAGGTGACGAGCTTTCCCACCGGCTCGCTGCATTATGGTGAAGCCGAATTGCTCGAGATCGGGCGGCGGTCGGGCGGGGGCTGGGATGTCGACGTGATCGCCGATGCCTATCGCCAGTCGATGGGCGACCGGCTGGCGCGGCTGAGCGGATCGAAGCTGGTGCAGAGCTGGCGCGGCTTCTGTGAAAGCTATGCCGCGCGCCGCGGCCCTGCGAGCTGAATTGCACCGGTGCAATTTGCACCAAAACCGCCCCCGAAAAGACAGGTTGCTTGCGGTCAGGATCATAGCGACCGGCGATTTGCACAAATCGATCTTGCGTTGACGAAAAAGTGCAAATCGGGCATCCACAGCGCGACTAGTGAAAGGGAGCGCTATGGCGACCGTACTCCGCAGGGCCGGACATGCCGATCGCACGCAGGTGAGTGCACTCGCCGAGCGTTGCTCGTCAATTCTCGAACGATTGCGTGACGGCGCGCAGTCGAAGCGCGCCGACGACCGGCGCGAACCGTTGTTCACGATCAGTCGCGCGGCCGATCTCGTCGGGCGCTCCTCCGCGGCGATCCGCGAGGCGGAAAAGGACGGCCGGCTGCCGATCGCCGACCGCACCGAAACCAACCGCCGCATCGGCTACACCCTGGCGCAGCTCAACGACATGCGCGGGGTGTTCGGGACGCGGCCGTGGCGCAGCCCCGACGATCCGTGCGCGGTGGTCGCGGTGCAGAATTTCAAGGGCGGGGTCGGCAAGTCGACGGTATCGGTGCATCTCGCACAATATCTCGCGATCCGTGGCTATCGCGTGTTGCTGATCGATTGCGACAGCCAGGCTTCGGCGACGACCTTGTTCGGCTATGTCCCCGATCTCGATCTCGACGAATCGGAGACGCTTTATCCCTTTCTCCGCGAGGATGAGCGGCGCAGCCTCGAATATGCGATCCGACGGACGCATTTCGACGGGCTCGATCTGATCCCGGCCAACCTCCGGCTGTTCCAGTCCGAATATGAGATTGCGGCGCGGATGGCGCGCGGGCAGGGGGCGTTGCTCGATCGGCTCCAGCAGGGCATCGCCTCGGTGTCCGAGCGCTATGACGTGGTGGTGATCGATCCGCCGCCCGCGCTCGGCGCGATCTCGCTGTCGGTGCTGCGTGCCGCCAACGCGCTCGTCGTCCCGGTGCCGCCGACGGTGATGGATTTCTCCTCCACCGCGGCGTTCCTCGCGATGCTTGACGAGACGATGCAGGTGCTCCAGGAGCACGGGCTCGAAACCGATCTCGCCTTCCTGCGCTTCGTCGCGTCGAAGGTCGACGAGAACAAGTCGATGCAGCGCGAATTGATGGGGCTGATGGGCCAGCTTTACGGCCACGCGCTGGTGCGCACCCCGCTCAAGGATTCGGCCGAGATCGACAATGCCAGCGCGCGGCTGATGACGGTCTACGAGCTTGACGGGCCGACCACCAGCCGTTCGGTGCGCGAGCGCTGCCTGACCTATCTCGACGGCGTAAATGCCGAGATTGAAATAGATATTCGCTCGATGTGGCCAAGCCACGACGCGCGTTTGCGGCGTGAGGGGCTGGCATGAACAATCCGAATTGCACCGGTGCAATTTTCGCTGGGAGAGGCAGGCGATGAGCAGGAACAACAGCAGGTTCGCGGCGGATCTCGCCGGCGCGATCGACGGCGCGCCCGAGCAGCCGAAACGACCGACGCGGCTCGGCATGGGGGTGCTCGCCGGGCGCGAGAACCGGCTTGCCGAGCTCGCGACCGGCTCGGTGGTCAACCGCGTCGTCGAGCTGGTCGATCCGGCGAAATGCCGCATGTGGGAAGGCCATAATCGCGATTATGCCGCGCTCAGCGAAGAGCGTTGCCGCGATCTGATCGAAAGCCTCAAGGCGCAGGGCAAGCAGGAGGTACCCGCGCTGGTCCGCCGGGTGCATGACGATCCCGATTATCAATTCGAGGTGATTTCGGGCGCGCGGCGGCATTGGTCGATCAGCTGGCTGCGCAACAACAATTATCCCGAATTCCGCCTGCTGGTCGAGATCCGCGATCTCACCGACGAGGAGGCATTCCGCCTCTCGGACATCGAGAATCGCGCGCGCGAGGATATTTCGGATTACGAGCGCGCGCGCGACTATCTCCGCGCGCTCGGCAGCTATTATGGCGGCCGGCAGCAGGATATGGCCGAGCGGCTGCACGTCACGCCGAGCTGGCTCAGCCGCTATCTCGATCTCGCGCGACTGCCCGATGTGATCATCGGCGCGTTCGTCTCGCCGCACGATCTGCGCATCAAGCATGTCACGCAGCTCAAGCCCTTGTTCAAGCCGGCGGAGCGGATGGCGCGAGTCATTGCCGAGGCCGATCGCCTCGGCGCGGCACGTGCGGCGGGCGATGCGGTGCCGAGCGCGGCGAGCGACGTGATCCGCCAGCTGACCAAGGCGGCGGACGCCCCCAAGAAGTCAGGATCCCCCAAGAAGTCAGGATCGGACGCCTTGCTGGGCGCGACCAGCGGTCGCCCGGTGCTGCGCATCGATCGCCGCACGCGCAAGGCGCTGACGCTGACCTTGCTCCCGCAGGACGGCGCGTCGCGCGCCGAGGCGGAGGCCGAATTGGGGCGGCTGCTCGACCAACATTGGCCGGCGTGACGTCAATCGGCCGGCGCGGTGACCCCGAGCCGCGCCAGTTGGGCGTCGAGCGCCGCCATTTCGGCGTCGAATCGCGCGAGCGCGTCGTCGATCGGCGGCGTTGAC
>NZ_MKRR01000133.1:486256-500871 GCF_001897045.1 Sphingomonas sp. 66-10 | reverse complement strand
TAGACCCGCCAGCTCTGCCGCGCGCTCACCTCAACGACGAGATCGAGCGCCGCGGCGCGGGCGAGCAACTTGCCTGCGCCGGACAAGGTGAGATCGAGCGTGCGCGCGACCTCGCGCGGGGTGGTCAGCGGGGCGATCATCAGCCGCGCGAGCAACGTGCCGAGCGCGCCGGGGCGCCGCTCGGCGGCGATGGCGCGGGCAGCGGCCTGGCGGCTCGCTTCGATCGCCGAAAGCTGCTCCAGCGCATCTTCCGCGAGCCGGGTCAGCGACTTGAGATAGCGCGGAACGATCGCCGCGCGATCGCGCGGGGCGAGGCGCCACGCTTTGTCGGCGGGGACCAGGCACGGCAACACGTTGCGGGTGACGCCGAGCGCGCCGAGCAGCGCGGGAAAAGCCAGCCACGGGCCGCTGCTACGCTCGGCGCGCGCATAACGCGCCCCCAGTTCGAGCGCGCGCAGCAGGAGCGGGCGATCACTCCAATCCCCTGGGAGGTCGAGCGAGAGCGGAATCAGCTCCCGCCAGTGTTGCCGCCGCGCCTGCCGCAGCTCGTCACGCCACGATTCCAGCCCGCTCAGCTCGTTGTAGAGCGTCGCGATCGGGCGGCGACCGGGCAACGGAAGGTCATATTCCCGGCTAAAAATATCGATTTCGTCGATTTCCACCCCTTGTGCCCGAAGCGCGGCGGCATAGCCTGACCAGCAGGCACGCAACCGCCACGCCGCATCGGCGGAAGTGGCAGAAATACGTGTATCCAAGCGGCTTATTGCCAGCGCGGCCTGCTCAAGCGCGCTGACTAGCGACAGGGTCCAGTCGGGCGCAGAGAGGTCGGGGAGGGGAGACGGCATCGGCGAATAGTAGACTGAAACATGGCTTTTAGTCCAGTTACTCGGAGGAGTCGCGGAGCGTTCTTTCGGCCTGCGGGGGCGGTTATTGCCGGTGTAGCGAGAGGCGCCAGCTCACATTCACGCGCCAGTCGCTGCGATCGGCGGGATAGGGGTGATCTATCACCTTTGCCCCCTCGATCTCCAGCCATGCTTTGCTGTTCCAGGACAAGCGGACTCCGCCGCCGGCCGAGCCGAGGCTGTAATCGCTCGCCGCATACCATAAGCGCGGCTCGACATAGATGTGCGCGTGATCGACGAAGCCGTAAATCTCGCTCCCCTTGAGCCGCGCGGGCAGCCCGGGCCGGAAGGCGAGTTCGGCCGACCCGCCGAACCCGCTGTCGCCGGTGAGCACGGCGGCGTCGAACGCGCGCCCGATCTCGGTTCCGCCGACCGCATAGCGTTCGCTCGCCGTGAGCCGGTCGGGGCTGTACTGCCCCGTCGCGCGCAGCCGGCCGACGAATTTCTTGCCCAAGGCGCGATCGAGCGTGGCGCGCGCGTTGATCTTGGTGAAAACCGTATCGGTGATCCCGGGCGTGCCGCGCGCGCCGAGAATGTCGAGCCCGCGGCTCACCGTCAGCCCGCCGGTCAGGGACATTTTCTCGTTGACCGAGGAATAGCCGATCGCGCTGCGGATCGCGCGGGTATGATCGGTCGAGATCAGCGCGCCGAACGCCGCGGCGTCGCTGTTGATCCCGTCGAGCCCGAGGCTGACCGATAGGTTGCGGCGATAGCCGCGGATCACCGGATAGGCGAGCGAGACCCCCGCGGTCGCCGCCTTGCCGCGGACCGGCTGATCGCTCGGCCGGGTTTCGAGATAGCCCCCCGACACGCCGAGCGTCAGCCCGTCGTTGCCGATCGGGGTGGCGTGGCTCAGCGCGGCGTAGCGGAAACGCTTCAGATCGGTCGAGGCGAGCAGCATCAGATCGGTGCGATCGCCGTCGCGCAACAGGCTATAGCCGTGCGCCTCGGCGCGGAACTGCCCGCTGCCCAGCCCCTGGGTCGCGCGATTGTCGACCCCGAATGCGAAATCGCTGTGCCGGCGATGCGGGGTGAGGACGATGACGACCCCGCCGGCCTGCTTGCCGCGCTGCAGATCGGCGTCGAGCTTGGCGCCGGGGATATCGCGCATCAGCGAGAGCAGGCGTTCCAGCGTCCGCCGCGACAGCGGGCGCTCATGCCGCAGCCGCTCGCCATAAGCGCGAACCAGCGGGCTCGCGCCTTTGGGATAGACGACATCCTCGACGAAGCCCTCGGCGACCTGCACCTTGATTTGCCCGGTGGACAAATCCTGCTGCGGGATCGCGACGGTGTAGAGCGCGATCCCGGTATGCGCATAGGCGGCGGAAAGCTTCGCCGCGAGTGCCTCGAGCGTCGCGCCAGTCGCGGGTTTGCCGAGGAACGCGGCGGCGGCATCGGCCACCGCGGCGGGCACTTTCACCCCCTCGAACGAAATGCCCTTGATCGGCGCGCCATTGCCCTGCGCCTCGACCCGCGAAGCGACCGCCGGCGGGTTGACCGCTTCGTCGGGCAGCGGCTGCGCGGGCTGGACGCGATCGGCGCGGCCCTGGTCGATGATCAGCGGCGCCCCTTGCGCCTCCGGTGGCAATGTGTTGCCTTGCGCGGCCGCCAGCAGCAGCACGCCCGTCGCTACGGACATGAATCCCCCTGGAATGAAGATCAACGCGGCTCGGGATCGAGCCGGTGGAGCCGCCGCATCGATCGGATGCGGCGGCTCACCTGCGTCAGTGCCCGATCTTCCCGCCGAGCAGCCCCGAGACGAGCCCGGTCTGCCCGTTGGTCGCGCCGCTGGCCGAGGCGCCCGCGCTCACCGCCGGCAGCGCGGAGACCACGCCGTTGACGATCGTGCCGACCGGGGCGAGCAAGCCGCCGGTGGCGCCCGTCGCGCCGGCCCCACCGGTCGCTGCGGTGACGGTGCTGAGGACCGGCGCTGCCGCGCCCGTCGCCGAGGTGGCGGTGTTCACCACCTGCGACACGACATTGCCCGCGGTGCCCACGGTATTGGCGACCGCGCCGACCACGCCCGCGGCGACCGGCCCGGCGACGGGCACCCCGCCGACCGCCCCGGTTACGGTGCTGGCGACATTGGTGATGCCGCCGGTCGTCGGCACGCCGCCGGGGAGCAGGTTGGCGTTGACGAGCGCGGGTTGCCCGTTGCCGATCACATTGGTGTTGTTGAGCGCCAGATTGACCAGATTGGCCGAGGCGCCCCCGGTCGGCGCGGTGACGTTGGCGACGCTGACATTGGCGACGCCGTTGACCGTGGCGGACACCACATTGCCCGCGTTGAGCACGCCTGCGGTGGCGAGCGTCCCGGCCGGCGCGGCGGTGCCGAGCGCCGCGACCCCGATCGCGCCGGGCGCGCCATTCGCCGCGGTGAGCACCGGATTGTTGCCGACCGCGATCGTCAGCGCATCACCCACCACGCCCTTGACGCCGTTGACCAGCAGGGTGCGGCCTTGGCCGACATCGACCAGCGCGGTGCCGGTATCGTTCAACATCCGGGTGATCGTGCCCGTGATCGGCTGGGCGAGCGGCACCGCGGTGGCGATCGGGGTGGTGACCGCCCCGGCACCGTTGGCGACGCCGAGCACCGCATTGCCGGCGGTGGCGAGCACCGGGGAGACCTGGGTGATCGTATCGGTCAGCAGCCCGCTGCCATTCGCGCCGTTTGCACCGTTCGATCCATTAGAGCCGTTGGAACCGTTGCTGCCATTGCTCCCGTTGGAGCCGTTGCCGTTCGATCCGTTGGTCCCGCCCGAGCCATCGCCGCCGTTGCTGCCGTTCGAGCCGCCATTGCCCGCGGAGGGTGCACCGACGCTGGCGACGCGATAACCGCCAGCGCTGTCACAGGCGCTCACCAGCAAAAGCGCGACGACCGACCCGGCGCCGAGGAGTAGCTTAGCATTCGAAGAATGGTGGGACATGGTTTCCTCCTGAATCCTTCTGCTGCAAATGATCGGCGACTCGCGAACCTATGCCGGACAAGTCTTTAGGGACGTGTCCGTAACGATCGACATGAAGGGATAGAGAAGAGGAGCGTGGACGCAGTGGGGGCGGCCATGTACAATACTCCTGCGACAAACCCATCCATTCGTCGGACCCGGGCCTAAAGCATCGCAAAGGTCCTGTCCGACAGACCGAGCTGCCGAAGTTTAGATAGAAACACTTTGTTTCCGTTTGTTAATATCCGCCCATGAATATTAACAAACTTCTAATTTTTACCCCAGTGTCAACTAATCGATGCCGCGCGTCATGCGGCAGCATCTCGTTGATAAATAGGGTGAAATCCGAGGGCGCGAACAGCGCGGGTCGATGGCATCGAGAAATTTCCACGCCGATCGGCGCGCCGCGCGGCGATCGTGCGGGTTCATCCCGATATCATCGAGACTCGGGGCTTATCGCCGTCGTTCGGCGTCCGGCAGCAGTGCGGTGAGCAGCCCGATCGCGGGCAGGAAGGCGCAGAGCTGATAGACCGCGTCGATCCCCGCGCGATCGGCGAGCCAGCCGAGCACCGCGGCGCCGAGCCCGCCCATCCCGAACGAGAAGCCGAAGAACAGCCCCGAGATCATCCCGACCTTGCCCGGCACCAGCTCCTGCGCGAACACCACGATCGCGGGGAAGGCGGAGGCGAGGATCAGCCCGATCACGATCGTCAGCGGCCCGGTCCAGACCAGCCCGACATGCGGCAGCAGCAAGGTGAAGGGCAGCGCGCCGAGGATCGAGAACCAGATGATATATTTGCGCCCGAAACGGTCGCCGAGCGGCCCGCCGAGCACGGTGCCGACCGCCACCGCAGCGAGGAAGGCGAACAGATGCAATTGCGCATTCTGCACCGACGCGCCGAAACGGTGGATCAGATAGAAAGTGTAATAGCTCGTCAGGCTGGCGAGATAGACATATTTGGAGAAGATCAGCGCGAGCAGGATCAGGATCCCCCGCGTCGCGTGGCCGCGCGGCAGCGGGATCGCGGTCGCCGCCTTGCGCCCGGCGTGAAGCCGTTCGAGCCCGTGGTGGCGATACCAGGTCGCGACATTCCACAACACCGTGCCCGACAGCAGGGCGAGCAGCGCGAAGAAGGCGAGGCTCGATTGCCCCCAGCGCACCACGACGATCGCGGCGGCGAGCGGGCCGAGCGCCTGCCCGGCATTGCCGCCGACCTGGAACAGGGATTGCGCAAGCCCGTGCCGCGCGCCCGCCGCCATCCGCGCGACGCGCGAAGATTCGGGGTGGAAGACCGAGGAGCCGACCCCGAGCAGCGACGCGCCGACCAGCACCAGCGGATAATTGTGCGCGATCGACAGCACCGAAAGCCCGGCAAGCGAAAAGAGCGTGCCGCCGGGCAGCGCGAGCGGGGTCGGCCGTTTGTCGGCATAGAGCCCGACGAGCGGCTGGAGGATCGAGGCGGTGAGCTGATAGGCGAGCGTCACCAGCCCGATCTGGCCGAAGCTGAGCCCCAGATCGGTCTTCAAGCCCGGATAGATCGCCGGCAGCAGCGACTGCATCATGTCGTTGAGCAGGTGGCAGAAGCTGATCGCGGCGATCACGCCGAACACCGTGCCATTCGCTGCCGCATCGCTCTTGCTGCCGGCCGTCATCGTGTCGCGCATCGTCGATCCTTGAACCCGCGAGGCGATTTAGACCCTCGCGCGGCGTCCCGCATCCATATATGGGTCAATCAATTTCGCGAGTGGGACAAAGTGACACATCGCCACGCCAACGATTACGAGCATGTCCCGCGCCCCGTGGTCGGCATCGGCGGTGACTATCCGGCGTCGTTCGAACTGGCCGAGCACAGCCACCGGCGCGGGCAATTCCTTTATGCGGCGCGCGGGGTGGTGGCGGTGAGCACCCTGGAGGGTGCCTGGGTGGCGCCGCCCGAGCGCGGGGTGTGGATTCCCGCAGGGACGCCACATGCCGTGCGGATGGTCGGCGCGGTCACGACGCGCAGCGTGCTGGTCGAGCCGGCGGCGTGCCCGACGCTGGGGCGGTATTGCCGCGTCGTCTCGGTCTCGCCGTTGTTGCGGCAATTGCTCGTCGCCGCGGCCGAGATTCCGGCCGAATATGACGAGACCGGGCGCGATGCGCTGGTGATGCGCCTGCTGGCGACCGAGATCGATCGCGCGCCGGTGATCCCGCTCGCGGTGCCGTTCCCGCGGCACGCCGCGCTCGCCGGGCGGTGCCACGCCTTTCTCGAGCGCCCGCGCGCGACGGCGACGATCGACCAATGGGCCGATGCGCTGGCGATGAACCGCCGTCGCTTCACCCGCCTGTTCCGCCGCGAGACGGGGATGAGCTTCGCCGAATGGCGGCGGCAGGCGTGTCTCTCGGTCGCGCTGCCGCGGCTCGCGGCGGGGGAGCCGGTCACCGCGATCGCGCTCGATCTCGGCTATGACGGGCCGGCGAGCTTCTCGACGATGTTCCGGCGCGTGCTGGGCGTTCCGCCGAGCCGCTACCGGAATTAGGACTTCATATCATAACCAACCGTTCGCCCTGAGCTTGTCGAAGGGCTGCACTTCTTTCCGCTGAAGAAGAAGAAGTGCAGGGCTTCGACAGGCTCAGGGCGAACGGGGAGAGGAGACCGGACAAGTCGACGTCCTCCGCTACAGCTTGATCCGCACCCCGCCGTAAGCGGTGGTGCCCGGCGCGCGATAGGTGAAGACCTCCTGATATTTCCGGTTGAGCAGATTCTCGACCCGGCCGAAGATCTGCACGCGCTTGGTCAGGTCATAGCTCGCGTTCAAGTTGACCAGCACATAATCGTGCAGGTCGACGAGCAGCGTCTGATAGCTGCTGCTGAACGCATAGTCGCGCATCGCGCCATTGTAGCGAAGCGTCGCGGTGACGCTGAGCGGCAGCGCGTCGGGCACATAGCTCACATTGAGACTGGCGCTGTTCTTGGGCCGCCGCACCGCCTGGGTGATCACCGGCACCGGCGCCTGATAGCTGCCGTCGGCGGGCGCCGGGCGCGCCACCGCCAGCACCGATTGCGGCGCATCGAGATAGGTATAGGCCGCGTCGACGCGCCAGTCCTTCAGCTTGATATTGGCGTAGAGTTCGACGCCCTTCTGCGACGTGGCGGTGGCGCTGTTGGCGCTCGAGGTGACATATTGGCCGTTGGCGAAGACATAGACCGTCTGGATCTCGTCCTCGAAGCGATTGTCGAAATAGGTCGCGCCGATCTTGGCGTTGCCGCCGGCGAAAATCTGTTCGACCCCGGCTTCCCACCCCTTCGACCGTTCAGGCTGCAGGTTGGGGTTGCCGATATATTGGCCGGTGGAATAGCCGAACAATTCGGTCAGCGTCGGCGCCTTGATCCCCGTGCCGTAAGCGGCGTGGAGCCGGGTGCCAGTCGGCAGCAGATAGCTTGCGGTCGCGCGATAGGTCTCCGCGCCCTTGAAGCGCGAATATTGGTCGATCCGGGCGGAGGCGCCGAGCGACAGCCGCTGGTCGACGGTCAGCTCATATTCGGCGACGAAGCCGGTGGTGTCCGACCGGTTGGTGCCGGTGAAGGCATAGCCCGAGGGATCGATCACCCGCGCCTGTTCGCGCTCGAAATCGACCGCATAAGTGAAGCGGTTGCGGACATGTTCGCTGCCGAAGCGGACGGTGCTGTTGAACGCCGCGCGATAGCGCCGGCCGCGATCGCCATAGCTGTAGCCCGCGCTGGTATAGCCGTCGCGCGCGGCATCGGTGATCTGCCCCGACAGCATGTTGCTCCACGCGCCGTCGAACAGATTGAGCTCGGCGCTGACGAGGCCGTAATAGGTGTTGTTCTTGTAATAGCTCCCCGGGGTGTCGACGAGCGTGATCACCGGATAGCCCAGCACCACCGGCGAATTGGGCGCGATCGCCTGATCGTCGGTATCGGCGCGGGTGTAATTGTAACGCCCGACCGCGGTGAGCTTGAACACGGGCGAGGGGGTCCAGTTGGTCTTGAACGACACCCCGAGATTGTCGGCGCCGAGATCGCGCGATCCGCCGGGCGCCGCCGGATAGCCCTTGGTGGTGAGATAGGCGGCGGACACAGCGTAATCCACATTGTCCCCGGCGACCCCGCCGGCGCGCGCCGCGGCGGCGAAACTGCCTTGCGACCCGCCCTCGGCGCGCGCGGTGATGCCCGGCGCTTCGCGGCCGGTGAGCGTGGCGTAGCTGATCACCCCGCCGATCGCATCCGATCCGTAGAGCGCGCTCTGCTGGCCGCGCAGCACCTCGATCCGTGCATTCTCGTCGGCGACGAGCCCGGCGAAGTCGAACTCGCTGTAATAAGGATCGCTCGCCTTGATCCCGTCGACGAAGACGAGGACGTGGTTGCTCTCCGACCCGCGGATGCGCACCTGCGTCGTCCCGCCGATCGCCCCCGAGCGGCTGACCGCCACGCCCGGCGCGTCGCGCAGGATATCGGAAACCATCCGCGTCTGGCGCTGCGCGAGCGCGTCGCTGTCGAGCACGGTCACCGAGGAACCGATCAGATCGGTCGGGATCGCATCGCCCGAGCGCGAGGCGGTGACGACGACGTCGCCGGCGCGCGCTGCCGCGACTTCGGCGGAATCGGCGGGGGCAGGGGGCTGGTCGCTCAGCGCAAGCGCCGGGGTGGCGGCGACAAGCGCAAGCAGGGAAACAAACATTCTGGTCATCATTCATTCCACGTCGCGTCGGTTCGTTCGGCGTGGGCGGGGCTGTCCGGTCGGACGCGCGGCGCAGGCGGGCAGGGGCGAACGCGGGTGCCCCGGCCAGCTCGCGCCGCGTGCGGCCCCGGGCCGCGCGGCTGCGCGTCGCTCGACGGAAGAACCCCCGTGCCGCGGCCGACCCCTGGACCGAAGCATTGAGCGACCCGCGCCGGCAGGTCTCCTGGCTCGCGGGTCGTCGCTCGATCCACGCCTTCCCGGTCGCCCAGTGGCCGCGCGGGGCGACGCGCCCCGCGCTGGTGGATCTCGCTCGCCGCTCACAGTTGCAGGGGCAGCCGGGGTATCGAACCCCGTTCCCTTTGAATCCCCTTGCGGGGAACCGGCGCGATCTTCGCCCGCCGGGCAGGCCCGGCCGGCGTAGGCGCCCTTATCGCAAAGTCGGCGCCGCGCAAATCCTCAAGATTTGGGCGGCGCGCTCGCGAATTCCTGGCTGACGATCCGGCCCCAGATCGCCGTGGCATTGGGCTGTCGCGGTAGCGGAGGTCGCGAGCGTCTTGTGATGTGGCAACTCTGGCTGGGCCTGCCGATCAACCGATGCCCTGGTGACCGAAGCGGAAAAGACTGAGCGCGAATAGCAGCCACATCGTGATCAGCACGAAGTTGCTGGCGGCGAACGGCACCACGCGGTGCGTTACCCTGTTGTAGGTCAGATGGATAAAGCTGTGGAGGCTCCGCAATAAGACATAAGCCCAGGCCAGCGATACGAAGGCGATATCGACCCTGTGGGTCGCGTAGAGAGCGATCAGCAGGACGTGAAACAGCAGCGGCACTTCGAGCGTGTTCATATAGTTGCGATTGGGAAGCGCGACGTCGGTGGGGACCCGCGCGGATTCGCCGAACCTATAATCGTCGGGCGTGGTGTCGCCGCGAACCGCAGACCGGATTCGCTTGACCGGCATCATCGCCAGCGGGACGAAGGTGAGCAGCGCCATCACGATCATCGGCCAGAAGATAAGTTCCTGCGCCATACCCCTCCGCCGGTGTAACGCCCGGAGCCTATTGCGCTTTCTCGCAGGTGTCATCCGCGGGTTCGTGTAGGAGGCGCGTCGCAAAGAGCCTTTGCATATGCGGTTTCGCCTCTGCGTCACCCCGGCCTTATACCGGGGACCGCCGGGAGGCATCGGCTGGACAAGACGCTCTTGCCATAAGGCAGGAGGCGGAGTGGACCCGGCACCGGGCCGGGGTGACGAAGGATCATACCAAATGCGATTGCCGGGGAGCGGGCGGCGCTCCTCTGGAGTAGGCATAAGGCGCGGATTCCGCTCCGGTCCGCCACGCGGCGTGTAAATTCTCTTCTCGCCGCTCCGGCTCTACCGAATAATATTCTTGCGAGTGCGTTGCATTAGCCAGAAATGATTTCTAGGAACCTCCTCGCAACCCGGGGGGAATCTATGCACGCGAATTACCTGCTGCGTCTCGCGATCGGCGCGACGGCTCTTGCGGCGCCGGCCGTCCCGGCGTTCGCGGCGGATGACGACGCCGCAGGAAGCCAGCGTGCGTCCGGCAGCGATATCGTGGTCACCGCGGCGCGCAGTGCGCTCCCGCCCAGCGCCCTGCCGCTGACGATCGATGTCATCGACAAGAAGTCGCTCGACCAGCAGATCGCCATCTCGGGCTCGGTCACCGATGCGGTGGCGACGCTCACCCCCTCCTTCTCGCCGACCCGGCAGAAACTTTCGGGCGCGGGCGAAACCCTGCGCGGCCGCTCGCCCTTGTTCGCGATCAACGGCATCCCGCAATCCACCCCGCTGCGCGACGGGAGCCGCGACGGCTTCACCATCGACGGCTTCTTCGTCGATCGCGTCGAGCTCATCTACGGCTCGAACGCGCTCCAGGGGATCGGCGGCACCGGGGGCATCGTCAATCAGGTCACCGTCGGCGCGCCGACGACGGAAGGGATCGGCGGCCGGATGCTGCTGCAGGGATCGGCCGACAATGATTTCAGCGGCGACGGTCTCGGCGGCAAGGCCGCCGGGCTGATCCAGTACAAGACGGGCCGGTTCGACGCCACGCTGGGCGCGGCTTATGAGAAGCGCGGCACATTCTACGACGGCGCCGGCCGGCGGGTCGGCCTCAATCTGACACAGGGCGAAACGCAGGATTCGCGCACGCTCTCGTTGTTCGGCCGCTTCGGCTATGCGCTGGGCGATACCGCGCGGCTCGACCTGATCGTGAGCCACTTCCGCCTGCGCGGCGCGGGCCGATATGTCGCCGTCGCGGGCGATCGCCTCACCGGCGTGCCGACCAGCGCGGTGCGCGGCACCCCGCCGGGAGAGGCCGCGACCAGCCAGACCGACAGCGTCGCGCTCTCGCTGACCGATCCCCATCTGTGGGGCGGCAATTTCGTCAGCCAGATCTTCTGGAACCGGACCCGCGACACCTTCGGCGCCGAGATCAACCCGATCGCGACGTTTCAGGACGCGCAGCTCGCGCCGATCGGCACGTTGCTTGATCAATCGCAGAACCGTTCGCGCAAGATCGGCGCGAAGATCAGCTACGAACGCGCGATTCCCGGCTTCGAGGCGCTCACCGCGACGCTCGGCTTCGACGCGCTGTGGGACAAGACCGAACAGCGGCTCATCATGACCAACCGCGTCTGGGTGCCGCCGACCGACTTTCGCAGCTTCGCGCCGTTCGGCCAGCTCAATCTCGCCTTGTTCGACCGAAAACTCCGCCTCGCCGGCGGGGTGCGCTGGGAAAACGATCAGATCCGCATCGACGATTATACCACGCTCGCCAGCGCCGGCCGGACCTTCGTGTCGGGGGGCAAGCCGTCGTTTCAGGATGCGTTGTTCAACGGCGGGGTGATCGTCGAACCCAGCGCGGGATTCCGGCTCTATGCGAGCTATGCGGAGGGCTTCACCGTCCCCGATGTCGGCCGCATCACCCGCGCGATCAATCGTCCGGGCGTCGATCTCGACAATTATCTCGACATCAGCCCGATCGTTTCGAACAACCGCGAAATCGGCGTCGAGCTGAAGCGCGGGCCGCTCGACGCCAGCATCGCCTATTTCTGGTCGTCGAGCGACAAGGGGCAATTGCTGATCGCCAATCCCGGCGGGATCTTCGACGTCCAGCGGCTGCGCACCGAGATCCAGGGGCTGGAGATCAATCTCGGGGTGGCGCTGCCGATCGAGGGCGCGCGGGTCCAGGTCGGCTATGCGCATCTCAAGGGGCGCTACGACAGCGACAAGATGCCCGACGGGAAGGTCGATACCGATCTCGACGGCACCAACATCTCGCCCGATCGCCTCAATCTCGCCGCGAGCTATGACCGCGGGCGCGTTTCGGCGCGGGTGCAATCGCAATTCTATCTGTCGCGCACCTTCAAGGGGCCCAGCCGCGATCCGCGCAACGACTTCGGCGGGTATAATGTCACCGACGCCTCGATCCGATATGACACCGGCTATGGCGGGTTGAGCCTCAGCGTGCAGAATCTGTTCGACACTTTCTACATCGATTATTCGAGCGACACGCGATTGCCGACCGACAATTTGAGCTTCTTCGCCGGGCGCGGGCGCACCTTCACGCTCGGCTGGGATTATCGGTTCTGATGCCGATGCGCGCAATCGATCTGCTGCATCGCTGGACCGGCGGCATCATCGGGGTGGTGCTGGCGATCCTCGGGCTGACCGGCGCGATCTTGGTCCACCGGGACGCGTGGGTGATGCTGCCGCACGCCGGCGACGCGCTGGTCCGCGATCCCGGCGCGGTGACACGCGCGACCGAGCGGATGGTCGCTGCGAGCGGCGACATCGACAGCATCATCTATGCGAGCGACTCCTTCGGGTTGAACCAGCTCCGCCTGCGCAACGGCGCCGGCGCTTATGCCGATCAGGCGGGGGCGATCGTCACCCGTTGGGACAGCCAATGGGCGCGGCCCGAATTGTGGTTGTTCGACCTCCATCATCATCTCTTCGCGGGCGACGTCGGCGAGACGGTGATCGGCGTTGCGGGGCTGGCGGCCCTGGGGTTCGTCGTCACCGGGCTGATCCTGTGGTGGCGGACGCGGCGGACCTTCCGGCCGCGGCTGCTGCCGAAACGGCTGAGCCGCCCGGCGATCGTGATGCATCACCGCGATCTCGGGGTGATCGTCGCCCCGCTGCTCATCCTCTCGGCGTTGACCGGGGCGATGATGGTCTTCCGGCCGGTCGCGGGGGTCGTCCTCGCGCCGTTCGGCCCCCCCGCGCAATTGAGCAAGGCGCTTGCCGGGCCGAAGCTCGAGAGCGGCCCGCTGAATCCGCGGCTCGATTGGGGCACAGTCATCGGCGCCGCGCATCGCCGGTTCCCGGATGCCACGATCCGCATCCTCACGCTGCCGAAAAAGCCCGGCGCGCCGATCGCGATCCGCATGAAGCGCGCCGACGAATGGCTTCCCAACGGTCGCACGACGCTGTGGTTCGACGCCGCCGACGGGCATTTGCTTGCCGCGCGCGACGCGCTGGCGATGCCGGCCAACGCGCGGCTGTTCAACGCCGCTTATCCGCTACATGCGGCCAAGGTGGGCGGGCTGATGTGGCGTCTGGTGATGACCGCCGGCGGCCTCGCGCTGTTCCTCCTCGGCAGCCTCGCGGTGTGGAGTTTCTGGTTCAAGCGATCGCGAGCTAGACCGGTGTGATCGCATTCCTCGCAATGGCGAGGACCGCGTCGAGATCGACATGCGTCTCGAGCGTCGCGGCGATTTCGTCGAGTGCGGCATCGACATCGCCTGCGTGATCCGGCCCGCGCGCCGCGACGCCGACGCGCGCCAGCCACGCCGCGCGCTGCGCCGCGAGGCCGAGCAGCCCGTGGACATAGCTTCCCGCGACCAGCCCGTCGGTGCTCGTGGCCCCTTCGGGGCGGCCGTCCGCCAGCCGCCCGACCGGTCGCGCGGTGTCCGCGCCGCTCGTCCGGCCGAGGTGGATTTCATAACCGGCAAAGGGCGCGCCGAGCGCTTCGCCACGCACCTCGACCAGCGTCTTGTCGCCGCCCAGCACGGTCTCGACATCGAGCAGCCCGAGCCCGGCGACCGTTCCCGGCGGCCCCTCGATGCCGTGCGGATCGGCGATGCTGCGCCCGAGCATCTGATAGCCCCCGCATAGCCCGAGCACCGGCCGGCCGCGACGGTGGTGCGCCAGGATATCCACGTCCCACCCTTCGGCGCGCAGGAAGCCGAGATCGGCGATCGTCGCCTTCGATCCCGCGAGCACGATCAGCGCCGCATCGGGGATCGGCTGGCCGGGGGGGACCATGACCAGGTCCACCCCCGGTTCGAGCCGCAGCGGATCGAGATCGTCGAAATTGGCGATCCGCGGGGTGATCGGGCAGGCGACGACCACCCGCCCGGTGCCTGCCGCCGCCGGGCGTTCGAGCACCACCGCATCCTCGCTCGGCAGGCGCCGCGCCGGGGCCAGCCACGGCACGATGCCCAGCCCGCGCCAGCCGGTGTGCGCGGCGATCGTCGTCATCCCGGCCGCGAACAATGCGGGATCGCCGCGGAACTTGTTGATCAGGAAGCCCTGGATCATCGCCGCATCCTCGGCATCGATCACCGCATGCGTGCCGACCAGCGCCGCGATCACCCCGCCGCGATCGATGTCCCCCGCCAGGATCACCGGTACCCCGGCCGCGCGCGCAAAGCCCATGTTGGCGATGTCGCCGGCGCGCAAATTGGTCTCGGCGGGCGACCCCGCGCCCTCGACGACGACGATATCCGCGTCGGCGGCGAGGCGGCGATAGCTTTCCAGCACCTCGCCAAGCAGCCCTTCGCGCCCCTCCCGCCAGCGCGCCGCGCTGAGCGTGCCGCGCACCTGCCCGCGCACCACCAGTTGCGAGATGCGGTCGCCCTGCGGCTTCAGCAGCACCGGGTTCATATCGACGCTGGCCGCGACGCGGCACGCCATCGCCTGCGTCGCCTGCGCGCGGCCGATCTCCCCGCCGTCGGCGGTGACCGCGGCATTGTTGCTCATATTCTGCGGCTTGAACGGACGGACGCGCAGCCCGCGATTGGCAAAGGCGCGGCACAACCCGGCGACGAGCACCGATT
>NZ_MKRR01000133.1:483639-486229 GCF_001897045.1 Sphingomonas sp. 66-10 | reverse complement strand
ATCCTTATCCGCCGCGATCGAGCTCCGCGTCGAGCCGCAGGCTGCACCGCCAGAAGAAGAAGGCCGGGACCAGCCCGAGGAACGCGGCGCCATAAAGCACGTAGCGCACGCTATTCCCGCCGTGCGCCGGGTGAAGCCAGTCGGACAACATGCCGAAGAACAACGGCCCCAGCCCCAGCCCGATCAGATTCTGGAAGAACAGCATCACCGCCGCGGCGATGGCGCGCGCGCGGAGCGGCGCCAGCCCCTGCGCAGTCGAATAGGTCGGGCCGTAATAGAGCGAATTGCACAAGGTGGGGATCGCCAGCAAGGTCAGCGCGACCGGCCAGTCGGTCGCCTGATAGGCGAGCAGCGCGAGCGGCACCGCGACGATCATGCCGACGACCGGCGCGGTCATCACATGGCGGCGATTGGCGCTGCCGAAACGATCCGCGAGATAGCCGCCCAGCCAGGTGCCGCCGATCCCCGCGACGCCGCCGACGATGCCATACCAGAAGCCGACCTCGCCCGGCGACATCGCATGCGTGCGCTGGAAGAAGATCGTCGTCCAGGTGGCCTTGCCATAGGAAAGGAAAGCGGCGGACGATCCTGCGACGAGCAGCAGGATATAGGCGCGCGACCCCATCACCGCGCGCAGCGCCGCCCACAGCGGCAATTCGGCGTGCGGCGCCGCGCCTGCGGTCGCGGCGCCCGACGATGCCTGCCGCGGATCGCGCAGCAGGCGAAACACCAGCAGCGCCATCGCGACGCCGGGCAGCCCGACGATCACGAAGGCATGCCGCCACCCGACCTGATCGGCGAGCAAGCCGCCGATCATCATCCCCAGCAACGTGCCGATCGGGATGCCCAGTGCGTAGAAGGCCAGCGCCGAGCTGCGCTTCTCCGGGGGGACGATATCGCTGATCAGCGAATGCGCCGGCGGGGAGCAGCCTGCCTCGCCGACCCCGACCCCGATCCTCAGTAGCAACAGCTGGACGAAATTCTGCGCCATCCCGCACAAGGCGGTCATCGCCGACCAGATCGTCAGCGCGACGCCGATCATCTTCGCCCGGGTGGTCGCCGGCCGATCGGCGTAACGCGCGATCGGCAGGCCCAGGGCCGTGTAGAACAAGGCGAAGGCGAGCCCGGTCATCAGCCCGATCTGCGTGTCGGACAGCTTCAGATCGCGGGCGATCGATTCCGCCAGGATGTTGACGATCTGCCGATCGATGAAATTGAAAATGTAGACGAACAACAGGATCCACAAGGTCGCCCGAACCGACCGGCCGGCCAGAGCCGTTCCCTGCATAGTCGCCATTCGTCATCCTCTCCGTGCCGGGCGGTTTGCCGCCGGCTACCGCGAAGCTCGCTTACCGACGGCAAAGGGTCAACTAGTGTCGGTATCCACTTCCCCCGTCACCGCGCGTCACCACAGCAGCGCAACGCCCCCGGCGATCAGCCCCAGTAACGCACACGCCCGGCAATAGATCGCCAGCGCACGGCGCAGATCGCCCGCCCCCGCGGCGCGGCCGCTCGCGCCGATCCACGGCTTGTCGTGGACCACCCCGTCATAAGCGACCGGCCCGGCGAGCGCGACGCCGAGCGCGCCGGCGATCGCGGCTTCGGGCCAGCCGGCATTGGGCGAGGCGTGGCGCCGGCAATCGCGCCACATCACCCGCCAGCCGCCGCCAGCGGCGAGGCACAGCAATATTCCGGCAAGCCGCGCCGGGATCGCATTCGCCACATCGTCGACCCGCGCCGCCGCCCAGCCGAACGCGCGCCAGCGCGGCTCGCGATGCCCGATCAGACTGTCCGCGGTGTTGATCGCTTTATACGCCCAGACCCCGGGCAGCCCGAACAGGAGCAGCCAGAACAGCGGCGCCACCACCCCGTCGCAGAAGCTTTCCGCGAGGCTTTCGATGCCCGCGCGCGCCACCCCGGCCTCGTCCAGCGCCGCGGTATCGCGGCCGACGATCATCGCCACCGCGCGCCGCGCCGCGGAAAGATCGCGCGCCGCGAGCGCATCGGCAACCGGTCGGACATGATCGTAGAGGCTGCGCGCCGCGAGCGCCGGCCAGGCGAGCAGCGCCGCGACGAGCCACCACCAATCGCCCGCGATCGCGCGCGCGGCCTGTTCGACCGCCAGCGCGCCACCGATCGTCACCGCGAGCAACAGCGCGAGCGTCGCCACGCCCGACAGCCGCCGCCGCGCCTCGGGGATAGCGGGGCGGTTCCAGCGCGCCTCGCACGCCGCGATCAGCCGCGCGAACCCGCCGACCGGATGCCCGACGCGCGCGTAGAGCCACGTCGGCCACCCGACCAGCGCGTCGATCGCCAGCGCGGCGAAGGCGGTGGGGTCAGCCACCCGTCAAAGCGCGGTCGAGCCGGTCGAACGCGGCATCGTCGCCGGGCAGCCCGAAGCGCAGCCAGTCGGCACGCTCGCCGAACGGGCGGGTCAGGATACCGGCGCGCGCCAGCCGCTCGAACAAGGCAGGCGCGTCGACCTGCACGACCAGCCGGAACAGCGGACAGGCGCCGCGCACCGTCAGCGCATGTCGCGCGAGCAACGCATCGAGCCGCGCGGCTCCGGCGTCGAGCGCGCGGCGGGTCG
>NZ_MKRR01000133.1:452039-483626 GCF_001897045.1 Sphingomonas sp. 66-10 | reverse complement strand
CGCACGCGATCGATCACCGCGGGCGGCGCGACGACGAAGCCGAGCCGCACACCCGCCAGCCCGAAGAATTTGCCGAACGAGCGCAGCACCACCACCGGCGCCGCGTCATCGACGAGCGGGAGGATGCTCGCCTCGGGCATCGTATCGACGAACGCCTCGTCGATCACCAACCAGCCGCCGCCCGCTGCCTGGCGCGTCGCCAGCACGTGCAGCGCCGCGCGGTCGAGCAGGCGCCCGTCGGGATTGTTCGGGTTGGCGAACAGGATCGTGCCCGGCCGAGCGTCGATCGTCGCGACGCTCGCCTCGGCGATCTCGCTATGGGTGCCGTAACCGGGGCGCGCGGCGACGATCGGCCCCGGCAGCCCGAGCATCGGCAACAGCCGCAGCGCCACCTCGCTTCCCGGCACCGCCGCCACCCGCGACGGCGCGCACCCGAAATAATGCGCCGCGGCGGCCTCCAGCGCGCGCAATGCGGTGATCGCGGGGAGCGGCGCGGAATCGACGGCGAGCCCCGCCGGGGGCGACCAGGCCAGCGGATTGATCCCGGTCGACAGATCGAGCCACGGGCGCGGCGCGCGCGGAAAGGCGCGCATCGCGTCGTCGATTCGGCCGCCGTGTCGCCCGAAGCCGTGCAATTCCGCTTGCGTCATCCCCACCGCCATCGCCATTCATCCGCCAAACGGCAAGCCGGAAGGGTGATGACGGGCGATCCACGGACGATATTGGTGCTCGGCGGCGCGCGATCGGGCAAGAGCCGCCACGCGCAGGCGCTCGCCGAGGCGCGGTCGCCGGCGCGGGTGTTCATTGCCACCGCCGAGGCTGCCGACGCCGAGATGCAGGCGCGGATCGCGCAGCATCGCGCCGATCGCGACGCGACCTGGCGGACGGTCGAGGCCGCGATCGCGCTCCCCGAGGCGATCCGCGCGCACGGCGCCGGCGGTGATGTCGTGCTGGTCGATTGCCTGACCCTGTGGCTCTCCAACCTGCTGCTCGCCGAGATGGATCTGGAGGCGGCGGGCGCGGCGCTGCTCGACGCGACCGCGGCGGCGACCGCGCCGATCATCTTCGTCAGCAACGAGGTCGGCTTCGGCATCGTCCCCGACAATGCGCTCGCACGACGCTTCCGCGATGCGGCCGGGCGGCTCAACCAGCGGCTCGCGGCGTGTTGCGACGCGACCGATCTCGTCGTCGCCGGCATCCCGCTGAGGATCTCGCCGCGCTGATGCCTGACCGGCCGGGTTGCGCCGGCGAGCCTGCGGCCTCATGCAGGGCCGACGCTACGCGGGAGGACCCATGACCACGCTCGGCACACGCCGACATCAGATGTTTCCTGCGCTCGACGGCGCGCAGATCGCGACCGCCCGCCGCTTCAGCAGCGGCCCGGAACGCCGGTTCGCGCCCGGCGAGGAGATATATGCGATCGGTGCCGTGGATGTGCCGGCGTGGCTGGTGCTCCAGGGGGCGATCCACGTCCTGCGCCGCGACGGTCTCAGTCACGAGGCGCCGATCACCACCCACGGCGTCGGCCAGTTTTCGGGCGAAGTGAACCAGTTGGCGGGGCGCCCCTCGATCGCCGGCGGTCGCGCGGGGCCGGAGGGCTGTACGGCACTGCCCTTCGACGCCGCGCATCTGCGCGCGCTGATGGTCGGCTCGGCCGAGCTGGGCGAGCTGGTGATGCGCGCCTTCATCCTGCGGCGGGTGGAGCTCATCGCCGAGGGTGGCGCCGGCACGATCCTGATCGGCGCGCCCGACAGCCCGGACATCGTTCGCCTGCAGAATTTCCTGACCCGCAGCGGCTATCCCAACCTGACGCTGAACGCGGCATCCGATGCGGAGGGCAAGGCGCTGGTGGAACGGATCGGCGTGCTGCCCGAGGAACTGCCGCTGGTCGTCTGCCCCAACGGCCATATGCTGCGCCGGCCGAGCAATGGCGAGGTCGCGACCTGCCTCGGCATGACGCCCGCGCTCGATCCGGCGACGCTCTACGACGTGGCGATCGTCGGCGCCGGCCCCGCCGGTCTGGCGGCGGCGGTATATGCCGCGTCGGAGGGGCTGTCGGTGGTCGTCCTCGACGAGCGCGCGATGGGCGGGCAGGCCGGCGCCTCGGCGCGGATCGAAAATTACCTCGGTTTCCCCACCGGCATCTCGGGGCAGGCGCTCGCCGGCCGCGCGTTCAACCAGGCGCTGAAATTCGGGGCCGAGATCGCCGTCCCGCTCAGCGTACGGAAGCTGCACTGCGATGGCGCCACGCCGGCGCTCGAACTGACCGACGGACGCCGGTTGAAGGCACGCACCCTCGTCATTGCCTCGGGCGCGCGATACCGCCGCCCCGCCATCCGCGATCTTCCGCATTACGAAGGACGCGGCGTGTCCTATTGGGCCTCGCCGATCGAGGCGCGGCTCTGCGCCGGCGAGGAAGTGGCGCTGGTCGGCGGGGGCAATTCGGCCGGGCAGGCGATCGTGTTCCTCGCGCCGCAGGTCGCGCGGCTCAACCTGTTCGTCAGGCGCGACCTGTCCGAAACCATGTCGCGCTACCTGATCGATCGCATCGCGGCGCTGCCCAATGTCGAGATCCACGTCGGCAGCGACATCGTGGCGCTCGACGGCGATGCCGACGGCCTGACCTCGGCGACGTTCCGCAAGCGCGCCGACGGATCGTCGCACCGGCTGGATATCCGGCACCTGTTCCTGTTCATCGGCGCCGATCCGAATTCGGACTGGCTCGAAGGCTGTGTCGCGACCGACCCGCAAGGCTTTGTCGAAACGGGCGGCGGCGTGCTGCCGCTCGAGACGAACGTGCCCGGCGTGTTCGCGATCGGCGACGTCCGCAAAGGCTCGACCAAGCGCGTCGCGGCGGCGGTCGGCGAAGGGGCCGCCGTCGTCGCGCAGATCCACGCCAAACTTGCCGAACGCAATGGAGGACAGGCATGACCGGATGCACCCACACCGGCGGGATCAGGCAGGTCACCCCGAGCACGCGGGGCTTCAATTATCGTTGCGGCTAAGTCGGGCACTCATGGCTGTGCGCCGTCATGCCGCGGCACAACGACGCGAAGCGCCCCCGGCAAAATGCTGAACGAAAGGGGAAGCGACAGGTGGGTGACTTCGCCGTCCAGCGCTATTTCGATGCGACGTTCGGAGGAATGAACGGTAAAACCAGCGCTGTCGCCCAGCGCGGCAAAGTCGCGTTCGCGATCCGCCCGGCCGAGCAGCGCGCGGATGCCGAACCATAAGAGCGCTGCGCGTGTCGAGCGGCTGACGGCGTAAACGGCAAGCTTGCCCTCGGTCAGCGAGTCGCGGGTGCCGAACGATCCGCTGTCCAGCGAGTAGCGATTATTGCCCACGAAGAGCAGCGGCGTCACCACCGGCTGTTTTCCCTGGTCCAGTTCGATGTGAAGCCGATGATGGCGAAGCCGGGACAATGCGTCCCAGCTCGCGGGGAGCGTCGCGAGCCACTTCGGCCAGCCGCGCCGCTCGCGGATATCGTCGCGGCCGCGCACCATGAACGGATACAGCCCGACCGAGACATTGTTGATGAAGCGTCGATCGTTCACCTCCCCGACATCGATCCCCTGCGACCGCCCCTGGACCGCGAGCGCCGCCGCCGCTTCGAGCTGGAGCGGGATGCCGAGATCCCTCGCGAAATGATTGAGCGTGCCGAGCGGGAGGATGGCGACTTCGGTCTCGGCTTTTGCCAACGCCTGTGCGGCAGCCGCGACGGTACCGTCGCCCCCGGCGACCACGATCCGCGTTTCGCCTTTGGCCGCGGTTCGCAACGCGCGGTCCATCTCGTCCGCCTTGAGCATCCGCACATCGGCATTGCCGCCAGCCTGATCGAAGGCGGCCTCGACCTGATCGGGCAGCTTGTCGCCGGCGGCGCTGGCGGCGCCACCTTCGCGATTGATCAGCACGAGGAGGCGCCTGTTCGTCATGACGGCGTAACGAAGCCGCCCCGCGATGGTTCAGCGGGGCGCGCGCGCTGAGTCGCGCGGGTCATCCATGCGCGCCGCGCGCGTCCGCTTGGGCGAAACATCATTAAATTCATAAAGTTGATCGGGAAATTTCCTGAGCGGATTTCGCGCTTGCAAATAATTTTGTGCAACGCATCATGGCGAGACGAGCGAAGGAGAGCGGATGGCCTTTTTCGAGATGACCGATCAGTCTGCGGTGGTTCGGCCCTGTTATGCCGAAGTTCAGCGCTGGATCGACGAAGTCGGCATCGAAAGGCTCAACGCGCGGCTCAAGGAAGCCGAAACGATCTTCCGCCGGATCGGCATCACCTTCGCCGTCTATGGCGAGGGGGGTGATCCGGAAAGGCTCATCCCGTTCGATCTTCTGCCGCGGGTTTTCTCGGGCGCGGAGTGGCGCACGCTCGATCGCGGCATCCGGCAGCGCGCGCAGGCGCTCAACGCCTTCATCTACGATGTCTATCACCGCGGCGAGATCATCCGCGCCGGGATCGTGCCGGGGGAGCTGGTCTACCGCAACCGCGCGTTCCTTCCCGAAATGATCGGCTTCGATCCGCCGGGCGGGGTTTACAGCCATATCGTCGGGATCGACATCATCCGCACCGGCGAGGGCGGCTTCCAGGTGCTCGAGGACAATTGCCGCACCCCCTCGGGCGTCAGCTATATGCTCGAGAACCGGGAGATCATGCAGCGCATGTTCCCCGAATTGTTCGGATCGACCCGCGTCGCGCCGGTCGATTCCTATCCCAACGATCTGCTCGCGACGCTGAAGGAGGTGGCGCCGCCCGGCGCGCGAAGCGACCCGACCGTGGTGGTGCTGACCCCGGGGCCGTTCAACTCGGCCTATTACGAGCACAGCTTCCTCGCCGATCTGATGGGGGTCGAACTCGTCGAGCCGATGGATCTCTATGTCGACGAGGACAAGGTGTGGATGAAGACCACCCACGGCCCCAAGCGCGTCGACGTAATCTATCGCCGGATCGACGACGATTTCATCGATCCCTTGACCTTCCGTCCGGATTCGATGCTCGGCGTGCCCGGATTGTTCGGCGCCTATCGCGCCGGCGGGGTGACCTTGTGCTCGGCCCCCGGCGCGGGGATCGCCGATGACAAGGCGATCTATCTTTTCGTGCCGGAGATGATCCGTTTCTATCTCTCCGAAACGCCGATCCTCGAAAATGTCCCCACCTGGCGCTGCGCGCTGCCCGACGAATGCGCGCATGTGCTGGAAAATCTCGACCAGCTGGTCGCGAAGGAGGTCCACGGCTCGGGCGGCTACGGGATGTTGATCGGCCCCAAGGCGACGCGCGCCGAGGTCGCGGCCTATGCCGATCGCATCCGCGCCGATCCGGCCGACTTCATCGCGCAGCCGACGCTCGATCTCTCCACCGCGCCAGTGTTGGGCCAGAAGGAGATCGTCGGACGCCACGTCGATTTCCGCCCCTATTGCCTTGTCGGCAAGCGGATGCGGCTGGTCCCCGGCGGCCTTACGCGGGTGGCGCTGACCGAAGGCTCGCTGGTGGTGAATTCCTCGCAGGGCGGCGGCGTCAAGGACACCTGGGTGCTGGACGATTGATATGCTGAGCCGCACCGCCGAGAATATCTTCTGGATGGCCCGCTACATCGAGCGCGCCGAAAGCACCGCGCGGCTGATCCAGATGGGGCAGCGCATGACGATCCTGCCCGGCCCGATTCATCGCGAGGAATGGCGCTCGGTCCTGCGCGTCACCGGCTGCGACGGGCTGATCGACGGCGATCGCGCGGTCGCCGAGGCCGATATCGTCCAGCTGCTGCTGCTCGACGAGACCAATCCCTCCTCGATCCGCTCGTGCATGCTGCGCGCTCGCGCCAACGGCCGCGCGGTGCGCACCGCGCTGACGCAGGATATGTGGGAAGCGCTCAATGACGACTGGCGCCGGCTGGAACAATATGATGTCGCGAGCGCGCGGCGAAACCTCGCCGAGCTGATCGACTGGGTGAAGACGCGCGCCTCGACCTTCCGCGGCGCGGTCGAGACCGGGCAGCTGCGCAACGAGGGGCATGATTTCCTGCGCATCGGCGGCGCGCTCGAACGCGCGGAGATGACGCTCCGGCTGCTCGACGTTAAATATTATGTGCTGCTGCCCGAGACCGCGGTGGTCGGCGGCGGGCGCGATCATTATCAGTGGACTTCGGTGCTCCACGCGCTGGCGGCGGCGCGCGCTTATCATCACGTTTATGGCGGCGGCGATTATTCACCGTGGCGGATCGCCGACCTTCTGGTGCTCAACCAGCAATTTCCGCGCTCCCTGTCGTTCTGCTTCGGGCAGATCGGCTGGCATCTCGACCGGCTGGCGCAGGCGCATGGCCGGCGCGGTGCCGCGCATGACACCGCGTCGATGATGCTCGCCGAGCTGCGCGACCGCGAGGGCGGCGAGATTTTCGAAGAAGGGCTCCACGAATTCGTGCAGAATGCGCTCGTCGTCACCAACCGCCTGTCGCGAGAGATCGCGCAGACCTATCATTTCAACTGATGCTGCTCGTCGTCCGTCATCTGACGCACATGCGTTATCCGGCCGGCGCCGCGAGCGTCGCGCTGCGCCTCAAGCTGTTCCCGCAGAGTTTCGAGGGGCAGCGGGTGATCGACTGGCATGTCGAGGTCGAGGGGGAGGAGATCACGCGCACCACCGTCGACGGTTATGGCGAGCGCTTCGCGCAATGGCTGAGCCGCGGCCGGCACGATGAGCTGGAGATCGTCGCGCGCGGCCGGGTCGAAACCGAGGATCGCGCGGGCGTCGTCAAGGGCATGCGCCGCGCCTGTCCGCCGGCGGTCTGCCTGCGCGAAACGCCGCTGACCGAGGCGGACGAGATGATCCTTGGGCTCGGCGACGGGCTCGAGCCCGGCGACAATGCGCTGGCCGGGCTGCACGCGCTCAGCGCCCGGGTGCGCGACGCCTTGCCCTATCGCGGCGGCGTCACCACCAGCGCCACCGCGGCGGCGGCCGCGCTGGCCGGCGAGGGCGGCGTCTGTCAGGATCATGCGCATATCTTCATCGCCGCCGCGCGGGCGCGCAATGTCCCCGCGCGGTATGTCGCGGGCTATCTGCTCGCCGGCGACGAAGCCGATCAGCAGTTCGAATCGCACGCCTGGGCGGAGGCATATATCGACGGTCTCGGCTGGGTCGGGTTCGATATCGCCAATGGCATGTGCCCGACCGATCATTATGTGCGGCTGGGCAGCGGGCTTGACGCCAATGACGCGGCGCCGGTACGCGGGGTGGTAACCGGCGGGGGGCCGGGGATCGTCTCGGCCGATGTGCGGATCGCCCGCGGCGAAGGCGACATCGAGGCGATCCAGCAGCAACAGCAGCAGCAATGACCCGGGCCAAGATCTGATATGACCTATTGCGTCGCGGTGCGCGTGACCGATGGGCTGGTGCTGTTATCCGATACCCGGACGAACGCGGGTCTCGATAATATCTCGCGCTTCACCAAGATGTTCACATGGGAAGTCCCCGGCGAGCGCGCGATCGGGATGATGTGTTCGGGCAATCTTTCGATCACCCAGGGGGTGATGACGCGGCTTGCCAAGGCGATCGAGCGATCGGCCGACGATCCCGATATCGAGACGATCCTCAATGCCGACAGCATCTTTCGCATCGCCGAGCTGGTGGGTGAGGCGATGCAGGCGCAGCAGGATCGCTATCGCGAATCGATCCAGGCCGGCGGCGTCGGCGCCGATGCGATGATCCTCGTCGCCGGCCAGCGCAAAGGCGGGCGGCACCGGTTGTTCATGGTCTATGCGGCGGGCAATTTCGTCGAGGCGACCAGCGATACGCCCTATTTCCAGATCGGCGAGCATAAATATGGCAAGCCGATCCTCGATCGGGTGGTGACGATCGATACGCCGCTCGAACAGGTGGTGAAGGCGGTGTGCGTGTCGATGGATTCGACGCTCCATTCGAACCTTTCGGTCGGCATGCCGCTCGACCTTGCCGTGTTGCGACGCGATCGTTTCGCCTTTCAGGTGCGCGAGCGGATCGAGGCCGACGACCCCCGCTTCCAGAATATCTCGCGCGAATGGGGCGGCAGGCTGAGGGAGGCGTTTCTCGCGATGCCCGACGTCGTTTCGATCGGTTGAAGCGCGCCGGTAAAACCTTCCCGACCCGGGCGATCGATCAGATGCAATAGAAGTCCAGCACCGTCGGGATCGTGTCATTGAGCAACACGATCGTCTTGGCGGCGATCAGCCAGCTTTGCCCGTCGAACCTCAGCTCATGCCGATAGCGGCCGAAAAAGGCGTGCGATCGCCCGGCGCGCTTGTCGAACAGATGGACGGCGACGTTCGACGCGACGACCGCGCTTGCGGCATCCGCCTCTGCCAATCGGACGTTGGTGATCAGATGGACGGTGCGCATGCGCGGCGCCGAAGCGACCGACTGGCCCGAGCGCGCGCGCCATACCCGGTCGGCCAGATTCCCGCGCCCGCGATAATAGATCAGCGACAATTCGCTTTCCGGATCGCTGGTCGTCTCGGTCTCATTCTTCCACGCGGGAAGCCAGAAGACCGCATCTTCGGCGTAAAGGTCCAGCCACGCGTCCCATTCATATTCGTCGAGGCATTCCGCCTCGCGATACAGGATCGCCGCGGCGGCGTCGGGCGTCAGGATCATGGCGCCAATACTCCCGCCATCCGCCGCGCCCATTCGCGATAATAGCTCCGGAAGAGCGTTTCGTCGCCAAGCTGGGCGTCGGCGAGCACGCTGAACGCCGGGTGGAGATCGATCAGCGCGCCGAAGCGGTTGCCGCCTTCGCGGGCCGCCGTGGTGCCGCGCGCATAGCCCTGCAGCCAGGGATCGACGCGGCTGGCGAAGCCGCGCTGGCAATTTTCATAGGTCACCGTGTCGTCGGGCGTTGCCATGCCGCTGGGGTTGAAGAAATCCTCGTACTGACGGATGCGTTGCCGTCGCGCTTCCCGGCTTTCGCCTTTCGGCGCGATGCACCAGGTGCGCATCTCGGTCTTGTCGGGTGCGAGCGGCTGGATCACGCGGAGCTGGCTCGATGCATTTTCGGCGATCTGGAGGTTGGGAAAGATCGACAGATTGCGCATGTTGAACATCCAGTCGCGCTTGGCCACGCCGTGCCGTTCGGCCAGCGTCTCGGCGCGCTCGTAGAGCGGCAGCGCCTCGGTGACGCCGAAAATGCCCCAGTTGAGAACATGGCCATAAGGGAAACTGAAGCTGCCCCCGGCAACGCCCTTGGCATCTTCGCGCCAGTAATCGCTGCTTTCCCACACCGATTTCACGGCGGCCTTGGTGTTGGACGTCTGACGTTGTTCGAGAATGCGGATGTAGGACGGGTGGGTGGACGTGAAGTGATAGGCGTCCGAACAATTTTCGAGCTGGAGTTTCCAATTGCCGTGGAAGGTGAAGGTCACCGCGCCGGGCACCAGTTCGATCCCTTCGTCGCTCTGGTCGGCGACGAGATCGAGCAGTTTCGCGGCTTCGCCGAGATGCGTCTCCAGCGGCGGTACATCGGCATCGAGGCTGCCGAACAGGAAGCCACGATAGTCGCCGAATGCCGGCAGCGCCGGTAGGTCATGGTTTTGCGCGTCGAAGCTCGCGGCATAGCAGCCGGCGCGTTTGAGCTTCACGTTCTTGTTGCGACCCGCGCTGTCGAAGGTCCAGCTATGATAGGGGCAGACGTGGAGGCGCGCATTGCCCGATAGCGTCTGCGCGACGCGCGAGCCGCGGTGGGGGCAGGAATTGACGAAGGCGTTGAGCTTTCCCGCGCCGTCGCGGCTGACCAGTACCGGCACCCGGCCGATATCGGTGGTGAAGAAATCGTGCGGGTCGCGCGCCTGATCGGCGATGCCGAGAAAGACCCATCCCCGCTCGAAAATATGACGCATCTCGAGGTTGAAAATGTCGGGCTCGTCGAAGATCGCGCGGCTGACGCGGAAAATGCCGTCGTCCGGCCGATCATCGATCAGGTCCGAAATGCGCGCGCTGAACATTGTCCTCGTCCTGTCCATCTATGCGTGGTCAATCTACCATGACGTCCACCAGCGTCGGCCCCGGCGCGGAGAAGGAGGCGAGCAGCGCCTTGTCGAGCGCTGCTGCTGTCTCGACCCGCTCGGCGGACAGCCCCTGGCCGCGCGCCAGTGCGCAGAAGTCGATGCCGCTCAGCGTCGTGCCTTCGGTCTTCTGCAGGCCGAAATGCCGGCCGAAATTGACCAGCGCCTCATACCGCCGGTTGTTGACGATGACGAAGCTGATCGGCAACCCGAGCTGTGCCGCGGACCACAGCCCCTGGATCGCGTACATGCTCGATCCATCGCCAAGGATCGCGATGATCTTGTCGCCCGGACGACCGAGCGCGACGCCGATCGCCGCGGGCAGACCGTGCCCGAGCCCGCCGCTCGCGCAAGTATGGAAACCGCCCGCGTCGACGATCGGCAGACGATCGTGCATCGCGCCGCGGCTCGACGGCGCTTCCTCGACGATCACCGACCCGCGCGGCCGCAGATGCGCGATCTGCTGGAGAAGGTAAGCGTCGGTCAGCGCCGAGGGCGGGAGCGGGGGCGGCGCCTTCCGGCGCGGTGGCAGCGCGCGCGCGACCGGCGCGGGGCCATCGAGCAGACGCGCGAGCGCGAACCTTGCGTCGGCGACCAGCGCGGTGCCTTCGGGCGCCCAGCTCGCCGGGGCGATCGAATCGACGATATGATAAAGCCGCGCCCCCTCCGGCAGATGCGGGCCGGATGCTTCGGTATGGTATAGCGATAAGGGTCCGCCGACGACCAGAATCAGATCATGGCCGTCGAGATCGCGGACGATCGCCTCGCGGCTTGGCGACAGGAAACCGGCGAACAGCGCGTGATCCTCCGGAAACACCTCGCGCGCGGCGAAGGGCGCGGCCCAGACGCTGGCGGCGTGGCGCTCCGCGAGCGCGATCGCCTCATGCCATGCGCCGTCGCGCGCGACGCCGGCGCCGAACACCAGCGCGGGCCGGTTCGCGTGCGCCAGCGCCGCGGCGATCTCATCGAGCGTGCCGGGCTCGCCGGGATTGCGCGCGATGATCCGCCGCGCGGCGACCGGTGCGCAGGGTCGATCCCAATCGTCGACCGGGATCGACACGAAGGTCGGGCCGCACGGCGGCTCCATCGCGACATAATAAGCGCGCGCGATCGCCGCCGGCACATCCTCGGCGCGCGCCGGCTCCACCGCCCATTTGACATAAGGGCGCGGGAATTCGGTGGCCCGGTCGGCGAACAGAAAGGGTTCGAACGGCAGGATTGCGCGCGCCTGCTGCCCCGCGGTCACCACCAGCGGGGTCTGGTTCTTAAAGGCGGTGAACAGATTGCCGAGCGAATGGCCGACGCCCGCCGCGGCGTGAAGATTGACCAGCGCGGCGTTGCCGGTCGCCTGCGCATAGCCGTCGGCCATGCCCGTCACGATCGATTCCTGCAGCCCGAGGATGTACCGGAAATCCTCCGGGAAATCCCGGAACATCGGCAGTTCGGTCGACCCCGGATTGCCGAAGACCGTCGTCATGCCCAATGTACGCAATAGCGACAGCGTCGCGTCGCGGACCGTTTGCATGGTCAAGCGTCTCTCTCCTCGCGTTTTTCTCCTTATCGGTGCCGCGGCCACGCTGCGCCATTGCCGATTTGCTCGAAAGTCATAACATCGTGATATGACTTTTGATCAACGCCAGTTGCGCGCCTTTCTCGCGGTGGTCGACCGCGGCAGCCTGGGGCGCGCGGCCGATGTCGCGTGCATGACGCAACCCGCGCTCAGTCGGCTGATCGGCGAGATGGAGCGGCGCTTCGGCCAGCGACTGTTCGATCGTCACAGCAAGGGCATGGTGCCCACGGCGGCGGGTGAGACGCTGATCCCCCATGCCAGATTGCTATTGTTCGAGATGGAGCAGGCGGCTTCGGCGCTGGATGCGTTGCGCGGCCTCGGGCGGGGGCGGTTGCGCGTGGGCGCGGTGGCGGCGATCGCGCGGACGATCCTCCCCGCAATCGCCGCGCGCCTGCTGGATGCAGCGCCGAAATTGCAGGTCGATGTGCTCGACGCACCCGAGGACCGGCTTGTCCAGGCGTTGACGGGGCGTGAGATCGACGTGGTGATCGCCCCGGCAATCGCGCCGCATCCCGAAATCCGGCCGATCGCCGAACTCGATTATAAAGACAGCTACACTGTGCTCGCCGCCGCCGCGCACCCGCTCGCGCATCGTGCCGATGTCGGGCTGGACGACGTGCTCGGCGAGCGCTGGGCGATGCCCGAGATCGGCAGCGCACCGCGCATGTTGTTCCACAATCTGGTCACCGCGCAGGGCGGGGCGTTGCCGGATGTCGCGGTGGAAACCAATTCAATCGGCGTGATGCTCGCCACCGTTTCCTCCAGCCGATTGCTCGGCTGGCTGCCCAAACCCTTGATCGGCGCGGAGATGGAGCGGGGGCTGATCGCGGCGATCGGCATTCCCGTGCTCGAGGTCGAGCGCCGCTTCTTCGTCTATACCCGCCGCAAGGGCAGTCTGATCGCCGCTGCTCATCGCCTGTTCGATCTGCTTCCGCTGAGCAGCCGTGCGGTCGCCGCGCCGTCATGCGGCTTGCCGTGACCTTGCTCCCTCGCTAGCCGCCGACACCACGACATTTCAGGAGAGAGCCATGCGCGAAGTGGTCATCATCGGGGCGGGCGCGATGGGCTGCCTGTTCGCGGGCAGGCTGGCCGAAGCCGGGGCAGCCGTCACGCTGGTGGACCTCGATCGGCCGCGGCTGGAGGCGCTCGCGCGCGATGGGATCACGCTCGTCGACGACAAGGGCGAGCGGCGCATCCCGATCCGCGCGAGGCTCGCCGCGGACGTGGACGGGCCGGCCGATCTCGTGCTGCTTTTCACCAAGGCGATGCACAGCCGTTCCGCGATCGCATCCGCCGCGCATCTGGTCCGCCCCGGCACTTATGCGCTGACCCTCCAGAATGGACTCGGCAACGCCGAGATCATCGCAGAGACATTCCCCGCCGGGCAGGTATTGCTGGGGGTCACCGATCTGCCGGCCGACCTCGAGACGGCGACGCGGGTGTCGTCGCATGGTCATGGCACGGTGCGGCTGGGCAGCTATCGACCCGAGAGCGAGGCCGGCGCGCTGGCGGCGGTCGAGCTGCTCGGGCGCGCTGGGATCGACGCCAAATATGATCGCGCGATCGAGGTGGGAGTGTGGGAGAAGGTCGCGTTCAACGCGGCGCTCAACGCGATGGCGGCGGTCACCGGCCTCACGGTCGGCGGGATGGATACGCCGGCCGGCCGGCGGATCGCCTTTGCGATCGCGCGCGAAGTCGCGGCCACCGCTGCGGCAAAGGGCCTGATGCTCGATCTCTCGTCCGTCGAGGGCAAGATCGACTTCGCCTTGACGCATCATCGCCAGCACAAGGCGTCGATGCTGCAGGACCGGCTGGCCGGTCGCCGCACCGAAATCGAGGCGATCAACGGCGCGGTCGCGCGCGAAGCCCAGTCGCTCGGTGTCGCCGTGCCGGTGACGGCAACGCTCGCCGATCTCGTCCGCCTCAACGAACCCGCCTGATACGCACGTGATGTATTGATTAATCATCAACTATCGTCCAGAAATCGGTGATGGCCGACGCCGCAATGCGAAGCGGGCGGCGCGACGGAGCGGTAGGATCACCGCCGGGAGAGGGCGATGCGAAGCGACGATGACGAGCGGCTGCTATCGGCGGGTTACGGCCGAACCTTCATCGTGATGAGCTTTCTGGTCGCGACCTTCAATTTCGCCGACCGCTCGGTGTTCGCGGTCACCGCGCAGCAGATCAAGGCCGATCTCAGCCTTAGCGATTTCCAGCTCGGGATCCTGCAGGGCGTTGCCTTCGCGTTGCTTTATGCCCTGCTTGGCGTGCCGATCGGGCGGCTGGCGGAGCGCGTGTCGCGGGTGAAGATCATCACCGCCGCGATCGTCTTCTGGTCGATGATCACGATGGCCTGCTCGCTGGTCGGGAGTTTCGCGCAGCTGATGCTGTGCCGCATCGGTGTCGGCGTGGGCGAAGCCGGCTCGCAGCCGGCGACGTCGTCGCTGGTTGGTGACCTGTTTCCGCGCGAGCGGCGCGCCTCGATCATGGGGTTGATCCTGCTCGGCTCGCCGATCGGCACCTTTCTCGGCGCGTCGGTGGGTGGCGCGGTCAGCGGCGTCTGGGGCTGGCGCGCCGCGTTCATCGTGATGGGGTTGCCGGGGGTCGTGCTGGGGCTGCTCGTTCTCCTGCTGCTGCGCGAACCTCGCCGCGGGCTGGCCGACAATTTGCCGCCCGTTCAGGCCCCGGCGCCCAATTTCGGCGTCTTCCTCAAGGTCGTCGGGCGCAAGCCCGCGCTGATGTTCGTGATCGCGGGCGGCGCGCTCGCCGGCTTCGGCATGAGCTCGATCTCGCAATTCCTCGCGGTCTTTCTCGCCCGCGTCTACGATTTGCCGGTGCGCTCGGCGGGCGCGCTCTACGGTACGATCTCGGCGCTCGCGCTGGACAGCGGGCTGCTGATCGGCTCGTTCGGGACCGACTGGCTGGCGCGGCGCGGCGACGGGCGCTGGCCGGCGTGGGGCGCGGCGATCGGGCTGTTCATCGCGCCTTTCTCTTACTGGATCGCGTTCAACGCGGCGACGCCGGCTCTCGGCACCGTCCTCTTGATCATCTCGGGCTGCTTCCTGCTGCTCTATTACGGCCCGACGATCGGCATGATCCAGAATCTGCTCGAACCGCGCATGCGCGCGACCGGCGCCGCGGTGTTCGGGATGTTCTATACCCTGGTGGGCTATGGCGGCGGCCCGACCTTCGTCGGCTGGATGAGCGACCGCTTCGCGGCCTCCAGTTTCCACGGCGGCGATTATCTTGCGCTGTGCCGGGCGACTGCGGCGAAGGCGCACGCGATCGACGCATTGCATCGGGCATGTGCGACCGCGTCGGCGGAAGGTCTCCGGTCCGCCTTGATGTCTGCGGTGTGCGTATTCTTCGTCGCGGGGATCATGTTCCTCCTCGCCGCGCGCACATTGCGCCGCGATTATTATGTCGCGGCGCCTGCGGCATGAGTGACGAAATTTCGCTGCGCGGCTGGTTCGAGGCCTATGTCGCGGCGTTCAACCGCGATGATTTCGACGCCTTCGGCGCTTATTATGCCGACGACGTGATCTTCGAAGGGCAGGCGGCGCAGCTGATCGGCCGCGCGGCGGTGCTCGCTTTCTATCGCGGCGTGAAGGCGAAGCTCGACGAAACGCTCGAATTGCTGACCTTCGTCGGGTCGCGCGACTTGGGGCGGATCGCGGTCGAGATGCGCACCCGGCTGGTCGCGCGCCACGATTGGCCCGATATGCCGACCGGCGCGATGCGCAAGGGCGAGGTGCGCGAGAGCGTCAATTTCATCCTCTACGATATCGTCGACGGCCGCTTCGCGCGTATCCGCTCGGCCCGCTTCGCAAGCGCGCGTGCCGCATGACGCCGGAGGCGCATTTCCTTGCATATATCGACGCATTCAATCGCAGCGACTTCGACGCGCTGGGCAATTATTATGCGCCGGGGATCAGACTGGTCATCGGCAATGGCACCGAATTGGTCGGCCGCCGCGCGATCATCGACTTCTATCGCCCCGTCAAGGCGGCGACGCACCGGACGATGACGGTGCTGCAATGCTTTCACGACGGCAATGTTCTAGCGGCCGAACTGGAATCGGAGTTTCTCGCGCTGGAGGACCTTCCGGACTTCACTGCCGGCGCGATGAGCAAGGGCGATCGCCGCTATATCAACAGCCTTGTTCTCTACGACTTCGACGGGCCGCACTATACCCGCATCCGGGCGGCCACCCTGAAGCGCGAATATCGGCCGGCACCGCGCAGGTGATCAGAATTTGCCGCGGGTCCTGGCGCGGGAACCGGGCCAGTCATAGCCGTCCGCCGGTTCGTGCTGCAGCGTCCCGGCGGCGAAGGAACGTGGATCGTTCACATCGCCGCCCTTGTAGCGGGTCGGCGTGGGATAGGCGTAGATCGGGCGGCGACGGATAGCGCCGTCTTCGAGCCGTGCGGCGGCGATCACGCGTTCGGGCGCCGCGCCACGCTCGACCCAATTTACGACCGCGCCGAGGAAATCCTCGTCGTAAGGCACATAGCCGCCGCGACAATGATAGCCGCCCGGCACCGCGAACATGCGCGCGAAGCGCCGCGTCGCGGCCAGCCCGCCCATCCGATCGCGGACCGCCTGATAATAATCGAGCATCCCATAGGCGCCGGCGGCATTGTCGGCCATGCCTTGCCACAGGAGCAGCTTGCCGCCGTGATCGCGGAAAGCCGAAAGATCGGGATCGGTCGCGTCGAACGATGCGCCCGCGCGGAGCAGCCGATCGAGACCGGCCTTGGTAAAGCGCCAGTCGCGCCAGCCGAAATCCTGCGGCAGTTCGCCGGGCAGCAGCACCTGCTTGATGAAGGCCTCGGCGGCGAATTTGCCGGTCCGGGTCGCGGCGCCGGGGCCGATCCAGCCGAGTTCGGCGCCATAAGGCGCGCCGCCCGGAAAGAGCGCGGTGCCGTCGGCATCGACCGGCCCGCGGTAATAAGCGCGTGCGGCGTCCACCTGTGCCGGCGTCAGGCACGATGCAGTTGCTTGGCGGTCTCGGGGGCAGAGCAATAAAGCGGGATCGTAGCGGCATCGGCGCGGATCGTCGATCTGGCCGTCGGGAGTGCCGTCGAGCCGATCGCAGGCGGCAAGAACGGCGCGGTGCAGGGCCGCGACCGCGTCGCGCGTGAAGATCTCGTTGCCGGCGGCGTCGAGCCCTTTCTGCGCCTCCCACAGGAACAGCTGCATCGCCGCCGGCATCGACACGGAAGAACCCGCGACCACGCCGTCGAAGTCGGTGGGATAACGCTGCGCCTCCATCAGCGCTTCGCGGCCGCCGCCCGAGCAACCGACGAAATAGCTATGCTCGGGCGGCCGCGCATAGAAACGCGCGATGATCGCCTTGGCGGCAAGCGCGGTGGCATGGGTTGCCTTATGGGCGAATTGCATCCGCAGTTCCGGGTCGGTCGCCCAGGTGCCATCGCCGATGCCGGCGGCGAAATGACCGCCGTTGTTATAGGCGACCGCGAACGTCCCGCCGGCGATATGCGCGTTGCTGCACAGCGGCGTGATCGACTCCGAGATCACCCCGCACATCCCGCCGCATCCGCCCTGCAGAAAGCGGCCGGCGTAGGTGGTCATCGGCAGGCGCAGCTCGAATTGCGTTTGAGGGGCGGCATAGCCTTTGACGACACAAACGGTCGGCGCGCCGGCACCGGCGGTTTCTTCCGTTGCGGCGATGATGCGATAGCCCGTGCCGCCGGCGTCGGCGGTGGCGGATGTCACCAGCGCCTTGCACGGCATTGCCGGCGGAATCGCGGGTCGCTCGGGCAAGGGGAGCGCCACCCCAAGCGGATCGGGCTGCGCCGCCGCGGCGGTCGGCAGCGGCGTAACGAGCGCCACGAACAGCCCGAGCAAGCCAGCGCGGCGGAGAGCGGAGCGTATCGCGATCATGGCTTGAGATGCGCCTCGATCAACGCCTGCTCGGCCCCCAGCGGATCGCCGCGCACATGCCACGGGAGATCGACGATCATGGTCTCGCGTCGGGGCAGTGTATAGCGCGGCCAGCGGGGGACGCCGGGTCCATTCGGATCGCCCTTGCGCGCGAAATTGGCCCAGGCCGCGCTCATCATCTCGGCAAGTTGCTGCGCCTGTGTCGCGCCGGTGCCGATCGTTTCCGCGGCGTTGGCGACGGTATCGAATACCAGCGGCAGCTCGAGCCCGTGGGGCGTGCGCAGCTTCCCGCCCTGCACCGGCGTGCGCCAGTCGAGCAGATAGGCGAACACCGGCGCGCGGTTGAGGCCGGCATGTTTGTCCGCGGCGATGCGGGCGTTGCGGCCCATGCCGAGTTCGGTGGTGATCGCGAAATAGAGATCGCTGGCGCTCGCGTCCGGGCGCAATGCGCGGAAGCCGGCGATCAGCGTTTCGGGCGCATTGACCTTCGGCGCGAGCGCGACGGGGAGCTGGGGCCAGTCGAGCGCGAATGCCTCGGGCGGCGGAAACAGCACCGTCGTCTCGGTCGCGGTGTGGCCGATGATAAGGGGAATATCCGGCGAAATCGGCGGGGCGCCGGGGGCGAAGGGAATATGCGGCACCACCGTCCCGTCGGCGACGATGCCGGGTCCCTTGGTCGGATCGGATCCGGTCACGCGTTGAAGCGCCGCCAGCATCCGATCGGTCGGCACGGTGCGCAGCGCCTCGATATCGCCGCGCGCGACGCCGAGCTCGGTACAGAGCGCGCGCGTGATGCGCAGCGCGCCCTCGCGCCCGATGGCATAGGTGCCGAACCCGCTCTGCAGCGCCGCGCGGTGAAACAGCCCCCGCGCCGCCGGCATCGCGAGCAACGCCGCCACCTTCGATCCGCCGCCCGATTGACCGAATACCATCACATTGTCCGGATCGCCGCCGAAGGCGGCGATATTGTCCCGCACCCAGCGCAGCGCCGCGACGATATCGAGCTGGCCGACGTTCGGGACGGCCTGGCGGGAGTCTTCGCAGTAGAGGTAGCCGAAGACGTTGAGGCGGTGGTTGATCGTTACCAGCACGACGTCGCGGCGTTTGCACAGGCGGGTGCCGTCATTGACCGGGGAATCGCCCGCACCCACCGCGAAGCCGCCGCCGTGGACCCATATCATCACCGGACGCTTGCGATCGCGATCCGCGCCCGGCGTCCAGACGTTGAGGACCAGGCAATCCTCGCTGCGCCGCGCACCGGGCGGCGCAAGCTGCGGGCATTGGTCGCCGAACGCGGTCGCGTCGCGTATTCCCGACCACGGCTCGGGTGCGGCGGGCGGGAGGAAGCGGCGCGCACCGCCGGTCGGCGCGCCATAGGGGAGGCCGCGAAACACCGCGACGCCGTCCTCGATCGCGCCGCGCACCACGCCCGACCGGATCCTGACCGTCGGCGGGGCGGCGCGCGCGGGGGAGGGCAGGAGCAGCAACGTCCCGGCCGCGCCCCCTGCCAGAAGGTCCCGGCGGTTGACGTGACTGCAAGGATGAAGCGTCGAAAGATCGGACATCATGCCACTCCCTGGGTCGCCGAGGCCGAAAAATCCCGGCCCCGGCGGCATGGCCGGGGCCGGGGAGGGGGGAGGTTAAAAAGCGTATCGCACGCCCATTCGGTAACGGCGGCCGATCACGTCGTAATAGACCGAATTGTTGTTGCCGTTCCAAAGCGGCGGCGGCATCACATCGAACAGATTGGTGACATTGGCGTAGATCTGCAGGTTGCGATTGCCCGCCTTCATCAGATCGAAGCTCGCGCCGATATTGGTGTAGAAGCGCGAAGGGACGCGGTTGGTGTTGATGCTGTTGACCGCGGTCACGCTGTAACCGGGATCTTCGGGGCCGACCAAAGAGGCGTCATATTTGCCCGCCGAAATGAAATGGCCCTGCAGGTTGAGGGTCATACGGTTGAGCGTCAGCGAGGCGAACCCGTCCACCACCCAGGAGGGGATGCCGTTCAGCCCATTGTCCCCCGCACGGTTCACCGGGGTCGTGGTGCCGGGCAGAACGACCGCGCTGTTGGTCAGCTTGAAGGTATGCGTGGCGAGCGCGCGCAGATCGAGCGCATTGCTCCCGCCGAACGGCAAATGGTAGCTGCCCTCGATATCGAGGCCCTTCAGATCCTGCCGGTTGAGGTTGAGATAAAGCACCGAGACGGTCTGCAGGATGCCGCTCGCGTTGCGGGTCACGAGGCCGCAGATATTGGGCGCGCCGCTGGTGTTGCAGGTGTTGACGATGACCTGGGCGCCAAGCGTCGCGATCGCGTCGCGGATGCGTATCTTGTAGAAGTCGACGGAGAAGCGCAGGCCGTTCAGCGCGCCCCTGGGTTGCAGCGTCACGCCGGCGGTAAAGGTGCGGGCGGTTTCGGGCTTCAGGTTGATATTGCCCCCGGTATAGACGGTGGCGAACACCTGGGTGCCGGTCTTGGTATCGGCGATCGCGCCCACGCCGGATACCGGCGTCGTGAACAATTCGGCGGCGTTTGGCGCGCGGATGTCCTGCGATTCGGTAACGCGAAGCAGGATCTCGTCGATCGGCTTATAGGTGGCGCCGACCTTCCACGTCGTCGCGTCGAAGCTGTTCGATACCGTCGGGCTGGCGATATTATAGTGGGTGCGACGCACCGCGCCGTTGAGATCGAGGCTTCGGCCGAGCGCGCTATCCTTGAGCAGCGGCACGCCCGCTTCGAGATAGCCTTCGGTGATCGAGACATTCCCCTTCGCGGGCGTGGCATTGTAGACATAGAAGCCGTTGGCGGCCGAGATCGGATCGACCGAGATCGCCAGCGTCTCGTGCCGCCGCTCGATCCCCGTCGCGATCGTCGCGGGGCCTGCCCATGTGTCGAACAGGGTGCCGTGGAGATTACCGGCGGCAACGAACTGGGTATATTCGGTCCGCTGCTTGGTGGTGCCGAAGGCATAGGCCTTGGCCGCGGCGGAGAATTGCCCCTGGCCGAGGATGTTGAGCGGCACGCAATTGGTGGCGGGATTGGTCAGCGCGATCCGGCAGATCGGCTTGCCGGTCGCGGGATCGGTCACCGCGTCGATCGCATTGGCGTAACGCGCGGTGATGCGATCATTGACGGTCGACTGATGATAATCGGTGACGCCATATTGGGCATAGGCGTCCCATTTCCAGTTGCTGTCGATCTTTCCGCTGGCGCCCGCGACCATGCGATAGGTGTCGCGCGTCGACACGCTGTTGATCTGGCCGAAATCGGTGCCGAGCTTGCCGATGACCAGCCCGGTGATGCCGTTCGCCTGCATCGTCGCGCGGGTCGCGGCGGGCAGGAACGGATTGTCGATCTTGATCAGGCTGCCGTTGCCGGGAAAGCCGGCGTCGCGGACTTCGGGCCCGCTCGTATAGCCGGTGACATGGCCGTAGCTGACATCGGCGAAGCCGGTGAACGCATCCGATGCCTCATATTCGAAATGGCCATAGCCATTGTACCGCGTCACCGGGATCGACAGTGCCGGATCGCCGAAGAAGCTGTTGAGCCCGCGGCCGGTGCCGCCTTCCATGAACAATGCCCCGGCATTCTGGCCGTAGGTGAAGCTGGTCGGGTTGCCGCTGGCGTCGAACTGGATTCCGCCGAGCACGCCGCCCTTCGCCGCGGTGCGCACGCCCGCGGCATTGACGGTGGCGGTAATCAGCCCGCCGGGAGTCAATGTCGCGGTGTGGACATTATAGGCGATATTGTTGGCGGGGCGGCCGTTGAGCCCCGCCGCCTGGGTCAGATTGCCGACCTCGTTGGAGCAGAACGTGCGCGTATAGCATCCGCCGACGCCCTCATCCTTGTCATATTCGCCGCCGAACACGACATGCCCGCGCCCGTCGGCGAAGCTGGTGCCGGCGACGATCTGCGCGACATAATTCTTGCCATCCCCGCGATCGCTGATCCCGAATTCGGCGTTGGTCTTCACCCCTTCGAAACGCTTGTTGAGGATGATGTTGATCACCCCGGAAACCGCGTCCGAGCCATAAGCGGCCGATGCGCCGCCGGTGACGACGTCGACGCGCTCGATCAACAGCGTGGGGATGAGGTTGAGATCGACGGTGCCGGTCGAGGTGCTGGGCGAGAAGCGCTGACTGTCGACCAGAACCAGCGTCCGTGCCTGCCCCAGACCGCGCAGGTCGGCGATGCGCGCGCCCGCGTTGACCGGGCTGATATTCGAGCCGACCACCGAATTGGACGGCGACGACGAGGCGCGGAACGAGGGAAGCGTGGCGAGCGCTTCGCCGATGTTGGTCGTTCCCATCTTGGTCAGGCGCTCGGCGCCGAGCGTGGTGACCGGGGTGGGGGTATTGAACCCCGCGGCCGACAAGCGCGAACCGGTGACGACGATGTCGCGCGGCTGATCGGCGGATTGATCGGCCGGTGGCTGGCCGGCGGGGGCGACGTCCTGCGCCGCGGGGGGGCCCGGTTCGGTCGTCTGGTCCGCGGCGAAGGCGGGCGCGCTCGCTGCGATGCTTCCCACAAGCGCGGCGGTCACCATCAACGAACGTCGCGTCGCCCTGCGCGCCGCGCTAAAATCTCTGGCCTTCATGCATCCCTCCTCCTGAACAGCCTCTTGTGACGTGAGGCTTTTGTCTGTGATCGGCGGGCGCCGGCGGGTCTCGCCCGCGGCGCGGCGCCAAGGTGCGGCGCGGTGCGCGGTTTCAGCGCACCGCATAGTAACGGAACAGCGAATGGTCCGGCGGATCGCCGGGGGCGAGCTGCGGCCGGCGCGCGCCGACGCCGATGATGACCGTGCGGTTCAGCCAGTCATATTTGCCGGTCGGCGCGCGGAAATAGGGGGTGCAGCGAAAATAGCGCGGGATCGACGGCGCATCCTCGGGATCGGTCGGCGCGCGTAACGGCCCATGCACATAACCCTGATTGCGGATATAGATATGCGCGCCGTCATCGGTCTCGATCACATAATGGGCATTGAGCTCAACGACGCCGTCGGCGCGGACGATCGGCCAGTCGGCGCCGCTATGATCGACCAGCCTGCCGTTGAGGCGCGGTCCGGAGACGGTGCAGCCGGTGCCGACCGAGGTGTAGCCGATCGATGCGCCGCCGGCGGTGGGCCACACCCAGCGCTTGTCGAAATTGATGCGGATGTCGAACGCATGTTCGTAATGGAGCGCGAGGTCCGCCGAAGGATCGGGCAGGGGGGAATTCATCGCTCAACCCTTTCGTGCCGGGATCACCGGCGCCAGCAGGTGCGAGTCATGCGCCCCGCCGAAATGGATGATGTGGCGGCCGGCGTTGCGTGTCCGTTCGTGGCGCGCGAAGGGCAGGAACGGCAGGCCTTCGGCGTAAATGTCGCGGCCCATGATCGTGACGCGCAGCGTCTCCCCGGCGCGGAACGAGGTGGAGGAGGGCCAGAGCTCGATCTCGACCGGGACGATCTCGCCGGGGGCCAGCATCTCCTCGCGCTCGTGCGTGTGGAACGGCTGGAGCGCGTCGCTCCGGTCCGGATCGATCGCGCGATGGCTCGCGCGCAGCCAGCCGAGCGCGACCGGCCCGTCCTCGTAAAAGGCATAAAAGGTCTGGCCGACCGGCTGGCCTTCGGCGTCGAGTTTCCGGAGGGCGACGAACAGGTCGATATCGTCCGCGCCGTCCGCCTCGACCCAGAGGCGAAGCTTGGCGTGGCCGGTCAGTTCGGTGTCCTGCTCGAAGCGATGGTCGAAATTCGCCTCGCCTGCGGCCGCATCATAAGCGATGCTCGCCCCCGCCGTCGGGCGCTGCGCGGTGAGCTTGCCGTCGGTATCGAGCCAGAACGGGGTCGCGACGGTGCGCGCGATCGGCCATTCCTCCTCGTCACGAAGCTCGGCCTCCCCGTGTCGATCGCGCACCTCGATCCGCACCGCGGGCCAGGCGGCGAGGGTCGTCTGGCGGCCTTTGAGGAAGTGGCCGAAGTACGCCTCGCGCTTCGCCTGGCTTTCGGGCCGGTAATAATGCGCCCATTTCTTCTGGCCGTGCACGTCGAGCCATTTCTGCGGGCTCGACATCGCCTTGAACGCCTCGAGCGTGCCGCGGGTGTGCAACCCCTGATCGGACCAGCTCGCCACCACCCAGGCCGGGGTGCGGATGGCGGCAAGATCGATCTCCTTCGAGCGCCAGAAGGCGTCGATCAGGGGATGCGCCTGCGCATTCGCCCAGGTGTCCTCGGTGCGGTTGAGCGAGTAGCGGATATTGTCGGATGCGCGCGGCAGGAAGCCGGTTTCCAATATCCCGCCGTGATAGGCGAACTCGCGATACCAGTCGGTGAACCCTTCCCACGGATTGATCGCGGCAAGCGCCGGCGGGTTGAGCGCGGCGACCCAGAACTGGATCGCGGCGAGATAGGAAACGCCGGTCATCCCGACCTTGCCGTTCGACCAGCGCTGGTCGGCGAGCCAGTCGATCACATCGGCGCAATCCTGTGCCTCGACGGCGCCATTGTGGTGAAAGTCGCCTTCGGACAGCCACGCGCCGCGCGGATCGACGACCGCGAGCGCGTAACCGAGCGCTCCCCATCTCACCGGATCGGCGCCTTCGAACGGGGTCAGCGGCGAGAGCCAATCGGGATCGACGCCGGAATGCGGCCAGAAAACCCGGTTCGACTGCGCGTGCTTGCCATAGGGGCTCCACGACAGCAGCACCGGCAGATCGGCCGTGCCGCGTGCGCCCTCCGGGCGGTAGATATCGGCAAGGATACGGACGCCGTCGCGCAACGGAATGGCGACGTTGCGCTCGATCACCAGCCCCGCTTCGCGGCGCACCGCATAATCGGCCGGCGGCAAGGGCGGCTTGTTGGGCGCGGCGTGAGGATCGACGCCAGCGCGCATGACGGGTGCCGCTGATGCCGCGGGCATCTCACAGCACCACGAAATAATGGATGCGGTTGGCATTGGGGACTTTTTCCGCAACGCCGACGAAAAGATGCTGGCTCATCCACTCGTGCGGACCGGCCGGCGCCTCGAAGCGCGGCGAGACGCGCATATAATAATCGTCGAAGGCGACATCCTCGTTGGCGGCCATGCGCTCGGCGATTTCCGGGCTCCGCGCCCAGCGATAGCCGCGATTCTGCATGTAGATCACCGCGCCGTCATCGGCCTCCAGCATGTAGCGCGCGTCGAAATCGATGACGCCGTTCGGGCGCTGCAGCGGAAAGTCGCCGCCGGACATCGGGATGACCTTGCCGTTGAGTCGCGGCCCCGCGACGGTGCCGCTGGCGGCGTAGATCGCCGCACGGGTGTTGCCGAGAACGGAGGGCTCCACCCAGCGCAGCCCCACCAGCTCGATGGAAATGGTGAACGCAAATTCGCAACGCGGCGCAAAGGGATGGGGGGCGGCCAACGCGATCCTCTCCTCGGTTCGGTGAGTTATTGATTAATCACCATCTTGAGTTGTTGATATATCTACAACCTGGGCATGACAAGAGGATTCGCATCGGTTATTTGCGAGGAATGGATATGGGTTCCCCGTCGGGCGACGATCCGATACTTCATGCCTCCGAGCGGCGGTGGCGGCTGTTCGGGCGAAGCCATCTTCCCTATCGCATCCTGCTGCTCGCCAAGATGATCGACCGCGCGACCTCGCAGCATGTCCGCGAAAAGGCGTCGATGACGCTCGCCGAATGGCGCGTGATCTCGCATGTCGAGCTGATGGGGCGATGCAGCGCGAGCGAGATCGCCGAGGCCGCCTTCGTCGATCGCGCCGAGGTCAGCCGCGCGGTCGGCGTGCTGGAGCGGCGTCACCTCGTCCAGCGCGAACCCAATCCGCGCAATCGCAAGAGCAGCCTCATCTCGCTGACCGATGAGGGTAAACGGATCTACGCCGCGGTTCGCGAAGAACGCGGCAGAATGTACGAGGACTGGCTGAGCGATCTTTCCGAGGAAGAGCGCGGGCAGCTGGATAGCGAACTTCGCAGGATTATGCGGCGGGTTGTTCTGACCGATCCCGTGGGGTGAGCGGGGGGGGGCATTTTCCCGTGGACCAGCGGATTTGGAGCGTCGAGCGTAACGTATGATTCCACCCCGGCGCAGGCCGGGGTCCAGTTACGACCGGCCCGATGCTGGACCCCGGCCTTCGGGGTCCCCGCAAAGTAATACTTTGCGGGGTGCCCCTTCGCCGGGGTGGTACGCTCTTCCATGTGTCCCCGCGAAGGCGGGGACCCAGACTGGGCTGCCGCCTTCGCGGGGACACATGGGACGCTTTGCCGTGATCCCGATCAAACGCGCGCCGTTCTAGCGCGTTTTCCCGGCGCAGACTGGATGATCGCAAAGATTTGGCTTCGTCTACGAGCGAAGTCCGATTCCGGGTTCCCCAGCGCTCTTCCCGCCGGCGCTCCCCGCCCCATTCGCCAATTCTCCGACAAATATTGACCCGTCGGGAACAACGCCATAAGAAAGCGAATCATATACGATATGATCCAATCATAATCTGAGGGGAGTAGGATGCGAGAGGCGAAATCGGTAGGCCGTGGTGTGTCCGCGGCCGCGCTGGCGGCTGCGCTGATGTCGGCAGCGAATGCTCAAGCCCAGACGTCGCAGGCGGGTTCCGCGCCTCCTGCCGTGGCGCAAACTGCGCCCGAGGCGGAGACCGATCGCCCCGCCAACCCCGCGCCCGTCGTCTCCAATGACGCGCCGGGCGCGCAGGACATCGTCGTCACGGGGACCGCGATCCGCGGCGTCGCCCCGATCGGCTCCAACCTCGTTTCGGTGGGCCTTGAGGCGATCGAAAAGACCGCGCCGGTCAATCTGTCGCAGCTGGTCAACACCGTTCCGGCGCTCTCGACCGCCGGATCGCTCGCGCAGGGCGAGAATGCTTACTCCTACTATTCTCCGCAGATCCACAGCCTTGCGGGGTCGTCGTCGAACACCACGCTCGTCATCGTCGACGGATTGCGCCTGCCCGGCGGCGGCACGCAGTTCAGCCAGACCGATCCGAACATCATTCCGGTGAGCGCGATCCAGCGGGTCGAGGTGCTCGCCGACGGCGCCTCGTCGGTCTACGGATCGGATGCGGTGGCTGGCGTCGTGAACTTCATTACCCGCCGCACCTTCGACGGCCTCGACGCGAATTTCCAATATGGCTGGGCCGACCATTACCGAAGCAAGAGCGGCAGTCTCATCTGGGGCAAGACCTGGGGCACCGGCGGGGTCTATGTCGCCGGCGCCTGGACCGAACAATCGACATTGCTCAACCGCTATCGCAGCTTCTCGAGCCTCGGCGACTATCGCGGGGTCGGCGGATCGAACAACAATAGTTTCCAGTGCAGCCCGGCGACGATCCAGGTGACGGGGGTTTCATCGGGCACCGTTCCGTCCGGGGTGTTCCTTTCGCCCGGCGCGACCGGCACGGTCGCCAACACCCAGGCCAATGCCCCATGCAATACCTCGATCTATAATACTCTGGTGCCCGGCCAGGGGCGCGGCAACGTCATGATGAAGGTGGTGAACGACTTTTCCGACAAGCTCACCGTCACCTATATGCTGAACTATAATCGGCAGAAGACCCATTCTCCCAACGGCCCCGGCAACCTGACCAACGCGGCGGCGTTCGGACCCAATTCGGGCAAGGGCGGGCAGATCAATCCCTTCTTCATCGCGCCCGCGGGCGCCCCCAACGCGACGCAGCAGAGCATCACCTGGCTCGCGACCACGCCGGACGGCAATTATGGCGAAGTCGAATCGCAGTCGGACGTGATCTACACGACCGCCGTTGCCGACTATAAGATCAACAGCAACTGGACGGTCACGCTCAGCGACGCCTTCGGCTGGAACCGATCGGCGCTCAATACGATCAACGGCTTTTGCACCGCCTGCGCGATGCTGGCGCTCAACGGGACCGCGCAATCGAGCGGCAGTACGACCGCGTCCGATATTGCGGGCCAGAATGTCATCGCGCTCAATCTGCCGCTGACGACCGCCAATGCGCTCGACGTATGGAATCCGGTCGGCAGCAACCGCACCTCACCGGCGGTGCTGCGCAGTCTTTACCGCGCGAACAGCGAGAATACGAACTACAATACCTTCAACCAGATCCGCCTCAACGTCCAGGGATCGCTCTTCGACCTCCCCGCCGGGCCGCTGAAGGTCGCGATGGGCGGCGAATATTATTGGCAAAGCCAGACGCAGAAGATCACCGGATCGAACAATACCGGCCCGACGACCACCGGATCGAATTTCCGGGTCTATAATTACAGCCGCAAGATCAAGTCCGTCTATGCCGAAGCCTATATCCCGGTAATCTCCCCGGAGATGGACGTGCCGCTGGCCTATCGCGTCGATCTCAGTGCGGCGGTGCGCTATGACAGCTTCAGCGACGTGGGCGATACGACCAACCCGAAATTCGCCGCGACATGGGAAATCATCCGCGGCCTCAAGGTCCGCGGCAATTGGTCCAAGTCTTTCGTCGCGCCGCCGATCGGGGTGATCGGCGATCCGACCCAGGGTTATCTCTATGCCTCGGGCAGTATCGGCACCAACGGCGTCATCAGCGTGCCGACCGCCAATTATCCGTCGGTGGTCAACATCCCCGGCGCGGTTGCCGCCAATACCAACAATCCCTGCACGATGTCGGTCGCGGTCTGCCAGATCGGGCAGGGCAATACGGGCCTGCGCCGCCAGCTCGGCGGTGGCTTCACCAACGAAGTGCCGCAGAAAGGGCGGAGCTGGTCGATCGGCGTGGATTTCACCCCGCAGTTTCTGCCGGGGCTGGTCGTCGCGGGAACGTTCTTCCACAATACTTTCATCGGCGGCGTCTCCTCGCCGAGCCCGAGCGCGATCGTCAATTCGGCCGGGTTGCGCAACCTGCTCACATTGTGCCCGTCGAGCTGCACCCAGGCGCAGATCGACAGCTTCGCCAATATCGCCAATGGCGCGACCATTTCGGGTTCGGTGCCGCCGAATGTCTATTATCTGATCGACCAGAGTTCGCGGAACGCGCTCAATCTCGTTGTGGAGGGGGTCGACGGGCAATTCACCTATTCGAGCGATCTCGGCAATATCGGGCGCGTGACGATCGGCACCGCATTTACCTATTTCACGAAGTTCCGGCAGAATTTCGGCGGCGGAACCGACTTCAGTATTTTGAACACCTCGGGCTATAACACCACCTTCCCGTCGGTCCAGTTCAAGAACCGCGCCCAACTCGGATGGGCGCTCGACGGGATCTCGCTCGATCTCTTCTGGAATCACGTCGGCCCCTATCGCAACTGGATCTCGACATCGGTCGCGCCGATCACGGTCGACAGCGCCGGCAACCCCACCGGCGGCGGGGATCGGGTCGCCGCCGGGAATACCTTCGATCTGCATGCCCAATATGAATTCGGCGGCGAAAACTTCACGCGTGGCTGGCAATTGTTCGTCGACGTCCAGAATCTGTTGGACGCCAATCCGCCCTTCTATAATGGTAACACCAACGGCATTCTCGGCGGCGCATGGGGGTATAACGGGTTCGTCTCCAATCCGCTGGGCCGGCTCGTCTCGATCGGCGCGCGCATAAAGTTCTGACCTTCGCAACGCCGCTTCCTCTTCGGACATTCAAAAAAGGCTTCTCGACATGGCAATGTTGCTTCCGCTGCTGCTTGGTCTTCCCGTTGCCGCGCTGGCGACGGGCGCGACGGAAAAGCCGGAGCAACTGCCGTTTCGCGATACCTCGCTGCCCGTCGAACGGCGGGTCGACGATCTCGTCTCGCGGCTGACGCCCGAAGAAAAGGCGTCGCAATTGGTCAATGAGGCGCGGGCGATCCCGCGGCTCGATATCCCGGAATATAATTGGTGGAGCGAGGCGCTCCACGGCGTTGCGAACAACGGCTATGCCACCGTCTTTCCCGAGCCGATCGGGCTTGCCGCGACGTTCGATCCCGCGACGATCAAGGACATGGGGGTCGCGATCGGCGAGGAAGGCCGCGTGCGCTGGAACCAGGTCGAGCGGAGCGGCAAGCCGCATCATATCATGCAGGGGCTGACCTTCTGGTCCCCCAACATCAACATTTTCCGCGATCCGCGTTGGGGTCGCGGGCAGGAAACCTATGGGGAAGACCCCTATCTGACCGCGCAAATGGGGGTCGCCTTCGTCAAGGGGATGCAGGGCGAGGATCCGCGTTACTATCGCGTCTCGGCCACGGCGAAACATTATGCGGTCCATAGCGGGCCGGAGCCGACCCGGCACAGCGATAATATCACCGTCAGCGCCTATGACCTCGAAGATACCTATCTTCCCGCCTTCCGCGCGCTGGTGGTCGACGGAAAGGTCGAATCCGTCATGTGCGCCTATAATTCGATCAACGGCCACCCGGCCTGCGCCAGCGATCTGCTGCTCACCGACCGGCTGCGCGGCGCCTGGGGTTTCAAGGGGCACGTCGTATCGGATTGCGACGCCGTGGCCGATATCCAGCGCGGGCATCACGCGGTCGGCACGATGGCGGAAGCGGCGGCGGTGTCGATGAAGCTCGGCGTCGACAATGATTGCTCGCAATTCGGTCGCGGCGTCGGCCCGACCTGGGATTATGATCGCTATCTGGACGCGATGAAGAGCGGGCTCCTGCCGCAGAGCGCGGTCGATGCCTCGCTGCGCCGGCTGTTCACGGCGCGGATGAAGCTGGGGCTGTTCGATCCGCCGGCCCAGGTGCCTTATGCGCAGATTCCCGATACGGCGCTCAACTCGGATGCTCATCGCGCGCTGGCGCTCAAGCTTTCGCGCGATTCGATGGTGCTGCTCAAGAATGAGGGCGTGCTCCCGATCGCGCGCGCGCGAGTGAGGCGCATCGCGGTGGTGGGGCCGCTGGCGGATCAGGTCGATGCGCTGCTGGGCAATTATCACGGTCGCCCGGTGAAGCCGGTAACCGCGCTCGACGGGCTGCGTGCCGAATTCCCCGACGCGCAGATCGTCTACGAACCCGGCACCGATTTCCTGCGCGTGCCCGAGCCGGTGCCGGCGAACCTGCTGGCGACGCCGGACGGGCAGGCGGGGCTGCGCGGCGAATATTGGCGCAACGCGACGTTCAACGGCGCGCCGGCGCTGACCCAGACCGATGCGGGGCTCTCGTTCGAGCGCAATACCTCCAACCCGCTGACCGGCGCGACCGAAACGTCGACGCGCTGGACCGGGTTCATCACCGCGCCGGCCGATGCCTCCTACCGCGTCGGGCTGGAGGGGCGCGGCCGGCTGTGGATCGACGGCAAATTGATCGCCGACAATGATTCCGACCAGCGCGGCCCCAATCTGACCGCGATGGCGCTGCGCCGCGGCGAGCGGCACGCGGTGAAGATCGAGCAGACGGGCGGTCTGTTCCTGCCGCGGTTCGTCTGGAACGAGGTGCGCGCCGATGCGCTGGCGAAAGCCGTGGCGGCGGCGCGCGGCGCGGATATCGTGATCGGCGTCGTCGGTATCACCTCCGCGCTGGAAGGCGAGGAGATGCCGGTCAACCTGCCCGGGTTCATCGGCGGCGACCGTTCGAGCCTCGATCTCCCGGCGCAGGAGGAAGAGGTGCTGAAGGCGGTGAAGGCGACGGGCAAGCCGCTCGTCGTCGTGCTGATGAACGGGTCGGCCTTGTCGGTGAATTGGGCCGCGGCCAATGCCGATGCGATCGTCGAAGCCTGGTATCCGGGGCAGGAAGGCGGCACCGCGATCGCGCAGACCCTGTCCGGCGCGAACAATCCCTCCGGGCGGCTGCCGGTCACTTTCTATGCCAGCGCCGATCAGTTACCGCCGTTCCGCGAATATGGAATGGCCGGCCGGACCTATCGCTATTTCACCGGCAAGCCGCTTTTCCCCTTCGGCCACGGCCTCAGCTACACTCGCTTTGCTTATTCCCCGATCACGCTTTCCGCATCGGCCTTGAATGCGGGGGACATGCTCGAGGCCAAAGTCGATGTGCGCAACACCGGGAAGGTCGCCGGCGACGAAGTGGTGCAGGCCTATCTCAGCTTCCCCGACGCGCCCGGAATGCCGGTGCGTGCGCTGCGCGGCTTCAGCCGGGTTCACCTCGGCGCTGGCGAGCATCAGGAGGTGCGCCTGACCTTCGATCCGCGCGCACTGTCGAGCGTGACGCCGG
>NZ_MKRR01000133.1:449587-452011 GCF_001897045.1 Sphingomonas sp. 66-10 | reverse complement strand
CCTGCCGACCGCGCAGGCGGAATTCACCGTGCGCGGCACCCAGACCCTACCGAAATGACCCGCGGCGGCGGCCGGCAGCTACTGCCGGCCGCCGGATTCGACCGTATAGCCGTGGAGCCCGGCGGGATAGGGATTGACCGCGACGCGGGTGCCCATCTGTCCCTCCGGGCCGCCGAAACTTGCCCGGTGCCAGCGCCCTTGCGCCGCGGAGATGACGTCTCCCGGCGAGGCGGTGAACGTCGGCACGCCTTCCACCTGAAGGTCGACATTGCCCTCCATGACGAACCAGAATTCGTCGTAACCGATGTGATAATGGCCAAGGTTCGATGCCGGCGGCGTCGGCACGGCGCGCCCGCGGATATTGTTCACGAACATATGCTGCGCGGCGATGAACGCGCCGGCGCGCGCGCCGCCCGCCACCACCTCCTTGAAATAATCGAGATAGGGGCGGTTCATCGCATCGAACTGGCCGGGCGGCCCGACGGCGAGCCGCTCTTCATAGACGAAACCGTCGACGGGCTTGGGACGCGACCGTGTCGTCTCGACGGGATAGAGCGGCATGTCGCTCGCGGCGTGGATCTCGAAATAGAGTGCAGGGCGATCGCCGACGGTCTGCAGGGTGAAGGGCACGCGGAACGGAATATCGATCTCGAAACCCTTGCGCGCGACGAACGGCGGCTGGCCGGCGAGGGCGACCGTGATCTCGCCATCCCAGACGATGATGCCGGTGCGGTTGTCGGAATAGGCCAGTTGGGGCGTGGCCTGTCCCGGTGCGATCTGGTGCCAGTCGGCGACGATGTCCTTGTTGCGCACGATCGGCTGCGACCAGCTTTTCTCACCTTTGTGCAGCGCCAGCACATCCGACAATTTCCACCACGGTCGGTTGGGGGCCTTGTAATCCGCATAGGGCGTCTTCTTGGGCGCCCAGACGCGCATCGGCGGCGGCGGGGCGAAGGCGGGGTGGGGCGCGTTCGCCGGCGCGCCCGCGGGCGGGGCGGTTTGCGCGGTGCCGACGCTCGCCGCGCAGATCATCATCGCGGCCGACCATCTCCTGAACCCCATTTTTCTCTCCATGTGGTCGCGCCTTATTGCGCTTGATCATATATGATAGGATATTCGCTTTGCCGGTCAATCGCAATGCGAGCGCCTGACGGCCGGCGTCAACGATGAGCTGCGGAGGGATGCGAATGTCGGTGTATTCATGGATCGAGCTGCTTGCCATGATCGCTGTGCCGCCGACACAGGATTGCCGGTCGGTGGCCGATCCCGGCGCGCGCCTTTCCTGCTATGATGCGCGCGAGGCGGCGAGCGCTTCGCCGGTCAGCAATGCCGCGCCGGCCGCACCCGCCGCGCCGGCCGCACCAACCGGTCCGGTCGCCCGGTCTGCGCCGCCGCCGGCTTCACCCGCCGTTTCGACCGAGCCGACCGGGCGCGTCGCCGCGGTGACCGCGCTGCGTTATGGGCTGTTCGAGGTCCGGCTCGCCGACGGCCGGCTGTTCGAGACCGCGAGCAACGCGATTTCGCCGCCGGCGGTGGGCGCGTCGGTGCGGTTGCGGCGAAGCGTGCTGGGCACCATTTTCATGGACGTCCCGGGCCGCCCGCCGATCACCGTGCGATCGCGACGCTCGCACCAGTAGCCGCCGGCGCGCTTTCGATCAGGCGGCGCGGATCGACCACCGCCCATGCGATCGTGCCGACGATCACGATCCCCGCGCCCGCGCCGAACGCGGCGGTCCAGCCATAATGCGCGGCGATCCACGGCGTGAGCGAAGCGGTAAGCGCGCCGCCGATCTGGCACCCGATGTTCATCAGCCCGGAAACCACCCCGGTGTGCGGGCCGGCGATATCTGCGGTCACCGACCAGAAGGAGCTTTGCGACAAATAGATCGCGCCGCCGCCGAGCGCGAGCGTAAGCACCGCCAGCGCGACATTGTCGACGCGCGAACCGACGATCAGGAAGAGACCCGTCAGGATGAATGAGGCCATCGCCAGCCCGGATCGGCCCCAATAGAGGCCAAGGCGGCTCGAGATCGCGTCGTTCAGCACCCCGCCGATGAGGCATCCGGCGGTCATCGCCAGGAACGGCGCCATGCCGAATATCGCGCTGGACTTCAGATCGAGCCCGCGCGCTTCGGCGAGATAGATGAAGAACCAGCTGAAGAAGATCCAGATGACATAGCCGAACGCGAAATAGCTCAGGAACAATCCCCAGACATTCCGGCTGCGCAGGATCGCGCGCCAGGGGATCGCGGTCTTCTGCTCATGGTCGATCGGCGGAAGCCCGTTCTCGATATGCGCCAGTTCCATCGCGTTGACGGCGCGATGCTGTTGCGGCCGATCCCGCGCGACCGCATACCAGACCAAAGCGGCGGCAACCCCGATCATCGCGCAGACATAGAAGGATGCGCGCCATCCGGCGGCGGC
>NZ_MKRR01000133.1:427285-449570 GCF_001897045.1 Sphingomonas sp. 66-10 | reverse complement strand
GCGCTCCGCGACGGGAATCCAGCGCGCGATGAACTGGTTGCCGGCGGGATAACCCGCCGCCTCGCCGATACCGAGCGCGAAGCGAACCAATGCCAGCATCAGGATCGCGTGCCGGCCCTGCGGCGGCACCAATGCCGTCGCGATGCTGAAAACGCCCCACCAGATCAGCGCCGCGGTCAGCAGATTGCGTGGCCCGATCCGCGCCGCGAGCCATCCCGCGGGCACCTGGAACAAGGCGTATCCGATCAGAAAGGCGCTGAATACCCAGCCGAGCCGCACCTGATCGATCCCATAATCGTGGCGCATCTCGACCCCCGCGACCGAGATGTTGGTGCGATCGAGGAAGGCGATCGCGCTGATCACGAACAGCATGAAGATAAGCCGGATGCGAACCGCCGACCGCGCGTGCCTCGCCATTCAACCTCTCCCGATCTGCGATTTTCGAATAATATCCTATATGATTTTCGTTTAGGCGGGTTATAACGCGGCGTAAAGACCGACAAATCGCGGTTTCACGGATAGGGGAGAGGTGGTGGATTCCGCTCGCAGCCATGCCTTGGCACTGACGGCGCTCGCCGCGCTGCTGACGCCGATGCCCGCCCGCGCCGGCCCGGTCGCCGATCGGATCGGGCATAGCGATCCCTCGCGATTTCGCAGCGCGAGCGGCGTGCACGGCGGCGCCGGATCGATGGCGTTCGCGCCGCTGCTCGGCGCCCATGCGCTCAGTACCAACCTCATTTTCGTACACCGCGGGGAAATCGCGCCGAAGAGCGGGATCGGCCAGCATTTCCATAATCAATGCGAGGAGATGTTCGTCATCCTCGACGGCGATGCCGAGTTCACGATCGACGGGCGCACCTCGACGATCGCCGGCCCCGCCGCGGTGCCGGATCGGATGGGCCATGCGCATGCCATCTACAATCCCGGCGACCGCCCGATTCAATGGCTCAACGTCAATGTCGGGATGACCAAAAACTACGACAATTTCGACCTTGGCGACCCGCGGGTCGGCGTGCCGCTCGATCCGGTGCCGCAATTCATCAGCATGCGGCTGGACCGCGCGCTCCTCCGCCCGACGCAGCGGATGGACGGCGGGCAGGGCACCGTCCTCTATCGCCGCGCGCTCGGCCCCGCCGTGTTCGCGACGCCGTGGAGTTTCGTCGATCACCTCGTGCTGCCGCCCGGCACGTCGGTGGGCGCGGCATCCACGCCCGGCATGAGCGCGGTTTATTATGTCGTCGCCGGCGAAGGCGAGATGACGATCGCGAACGAGACGGTGCGGGTCCGCGCCGGCGATGCGGTGCCGGTCGAGGTGGGCGAGCGGCGTGCGATCCGCCAGATCGGCGGCCAGCCGATCGAATTCATGGTGATCGGCATCGCCAGGGATCTCGCCGCCAAAGCGGCGTTCGCCGAGGCCGCCGCTCCGCGCCCGAAATGATCATCCGTCCATTGCGAAAGGGAATGTTCGTGGAACGCAGAAAGCTGCTCAAATTGCTCGCCTTCGCCGGCATCGGCGCCAGCGGGGCGACCAAATCGCTTGCCGGGCCGGTACGTCGCGGCGCGCGCGCGCCGGGCAAGCCGATCGTGCTCTATTGCGATCTCGCGGTGGACCCGAAACGCGAGCAGGAGATGCTCGATGCCTTTCACGATCATTTCAAGCCCGCGGCCGAAAGCTTCCGCGGCCGTGGCTATATCGACCTGAAGATGCTGAAGCTGCGCTCCATCGTCCAGGGCGGTCCGGCGCCCGCGCCGGGGATCAACTATCGCTTCCAGCTGACCTATGAAAGCGAAGAGCAGCGCCAACGCTGGATACATTCCGAAGTCCATCAGAAAAACTGGCCGCTGATCGAGAACACCGTCCTCAACAAGGACTATCTCGTCCTGCTCACCGACAGCGTGTGACGCATCACGCGCCCCGTGATTTCAACCCAGTAAGGGAAGCAGTAAAAATGCGCCTGACGAGCATGTTCGCGGTGTCGGTGATATCCATTGTCGCGCCGCTCGCCGCCGCGCCGACCACCGGCATCGGTATCGACCGCCTCGATCCCGCGCTCGACGGGCTGATCGCGCCCGACGCGCAGCCGGAGCGGGTGGCGACCGGCTTCAGCTTCACCGAGGGCCCGATGTGGAAAGACGGCCGCTTGTGGTTCAGCGACGTCAACGGCGACAAGATGCGCGCCGTCGATCCTGCGGGCAAGGTTCAGGAACTGATCGCGAATTCGGGCGGCCTCGCCAATCCGCCGGCCGGCGCGAGCATCGGTTCGAATGCGATGGTGCCGGCCGAGGACGGCAGCGTGCTGATGGCGCAGATGGGCGCGCGTCGCATCGTGCGGATCGACGGCAAGCTCAATATCCATCCTTTTCTGGCCGAGTTTCAGGGTAAGCGACTGAACAGCCCGAACGATCTGGTCTATGCGCGCGACGGCGCATTATGGTTCACCGATCCGCCCTTCGGTCTTTTCAACGGGATGGACAAGGATCCCGCCAAGCAACTCCCCTTCAACGGGGTGTTCCGCTACGCACAGGGCGTGCTGAAACCGGTGATTACCGATCTCAAGCTGCCCAATGGAATCGGTTTTTCACCCGACGGGCATGTCCTTTACGTCACCGATTATGGGCCGCCGGGCGCCATTTTCGCTTATGACGTCGGGCGCGACGGCGCGCTTTCGAACAAGCGGACGCTCATCGCATTCCCGCGTGGCGGCGGCGGCGGGGCCGATGGCCTCAAGGTCGACCGCGCGGGCAATATCTGGGCCACCGGCCCCGGCGGCATCCGCATCATCACCCCGCAGGGCAAGGTGCTCGGCCAGATCAGGCTGCCCGAGGTCGCGGCGAACCTCGCCTTCGCCGGTGACGGGCATATCCTCTACATCACGGCATCGACCAGCATTTACCGGCTCCGCACCAAAGTGGCGGGGGTGCTGCCGCGCTATACGCGCTGAGCCGTCAATGCTTCGCAGGCTGCGGCGAGGCGTCGGCGGCGGGAGCCGGATTGCCGTCGCTATAATGGGCGGCAAGATAGTCGACCACCGTCTTCTGCTCCTCCGGCGACAGCTCGGCGCCGCGGTCGATCATCGACTGGACCACCCCCGCCCATGCCGCCGGTGCCTTGTGCGCCGCGAAAACCTGCGCGGTCGAATGGCAGAAGCCGCACCGCTCGTTGATGAGATTGAGCCCCGGGCCGGGCGGGGGCGGGGATTGCGGCGCGGCCGACGCGATCGTCCCGGTCAGCGCGATGCCGGTCAGCAGCAAAGCGAGCGAAGCCGTCTTGTGGGTCATCTTTCCAGGAACCTTATTGCAGGGCGAATGCGACCACCTGGTCGCTTGTCGCGGGTTCGGCAAATCCGCCGGTGGCGACGACCGCGACGATCTGACGGCCGCCCCGCGCGCGATATGTCATGGGCATCCCGTAGTTCGAGGCCGGCAGCTTGGCCTTCCACAGCATCTCGCCGGTCTTCGTGTCGAACGCGCGCAACATCGAATCGCGCGTCGCGCCGATGAAGGTGAGGCCGCTCGCGGTGGTGATCGGGCCACCGGCACTGATCACCCCGGCATCGGCGAAGGCGGGCTCGGGATTGTCGCCGAGCACCTTGCGCCAGGCGATATCCCCGGTGTTGACGTTGACCGCGACCAATTCTCCCCACGGCGGTTTCTGGCAGGGATTGCCGGTCGCCGGATCGAGGAAATAGCGATAGCCGTCTTTCAGCCCCCAGCTGCCGTCGGGCTGTTGCTCGAGTTGCTGCGGGCTGGCGATGTTGTTGATGTTGATGACATAATATCCGCTTGCCGGATCGAACGCGCCGCCGCCCCAATCCGCGCCTCCCCAACTGCTGGGAAAGGAATTGACCGAGGAATCCGCGCGCAGCGGCTGAAACATCCTGCTCGGAACGATATTGAAGTCTTTGATCATCCTGTCGCAGGTCGCGCGATAGGCTGCCGGGCCGTCGGCCTGATCGGCGGCGTCATAGCCCAGCCGGGCGAGCGGCGCGGGCTTCGCCGGCATCGGCTGCGTCGGCCAGGGTTGTTCGCCCGGAACATCGGTCTGGGTCGGCACCGGCTCTTCCCGCACGTCATAGAGCGGCTTGCCCGTCACGCGATCGAGCATGAACATGATCGTCATCTTGTTCATGACGGCGATCGCCGGAATGGTGCGACCGTTGCGCTTGACGTCGATCAGCGTCGTGACCGGAAGGTCGAGATCCCAGATGTCGTGATGGACGGTCTGGAAATGCCAGAGATACCGGCCGGTGCGCGCGTCCACCGCGACGATCGCGTTGCCGTAGAGATTCTCGCCCTTGCGGTCGCCGCCCCAGCGATCGAACGTCGGTGCGCCGAACGGAAGATAGGCGATCCCGCGCTTCTCGTCGACGGCGACGAACGTCCAGACGTTGACGCCCGAGCGTCCCTGCCAGCTTTCGCCCTCCCAGGTGCCGAAATTCTTCTCGCCGGGGCGCGGAATCGCGTGAAAGGTCCAGACGAGCTTGCCGGTGATCGCATCCCAGGCGCGCACGTCGCCCGATGCGCCCTTGGTCGGCATCTCCTGGACGCGCGATCCGGTGATGATCAGGTTCCTGAAAATCGCCGGGGGGCTGCTCATGCCATAAGGCGCGCGGGTCGCGTTCATCACCTCGGGCGTTTTCATGTCGACCGTGCCGCCGGCGCCGAAGCCGGTGGCGAGCAGCCCGGTTTTCGCGTCGACCGCATATAGTTTGCCGGTGCGGCCGCCGAAGACGATGCGCGGCCCGATCTTTCCGGCGCCGGGCCAATAGGCGACCCCGCGCGTCGACGGCTGATCGTTCCCCGGCAGGCTGAAGGTCCAGAGTTCCTTGCCGGTCGCGGCGTCGAGCGCGACGACGCGGCGATAGGGCGTCGCGAGATACATCACCCCGCCGATGACCAGCGGGGTCGCTTCGGATGCGGCATAGCCGGTGCGGAACCGCGCCGGGACCCCCTCATGCACCGCCGCAGTCTCGCCGGTCGTTCCGGCCGGGCGCATATGATAGGACCAGAGCGGAGCGAGCTTGCCGACATTTGCCGGCGTTATCTCGGTAAGCGGCGAATGCCGGGCGAGATCTTCGTTATGGCCGTAGCTCCGCCAGTCGTCGCGATTTCCTGCCGTCGCGCCCGACGCCAGAAGCAGCGCGCCGCCGGTGACGCAGCACTTTATTTGTCGTACATAATGTCCGTACAAGCAGCCTCTCCTGTCTCGGGCCGACGCCTGCGGGCGAATCGCATTGTCCCTTGATCGGCGTGATGCTAGCAACCGCAAGAATCATATACAATATGATCCACGGAGCGTTTCGGCGCCCCGTGCGGTCATGAAAAAGGAGAAAAGCGGATGCCGAATTTGCCTCTGGCCGGGCTGCGCGTCCTGGATATCTCGCAGGTCATGGCCGGCCCGTTCTGCTGCATGCTGCTCGGCGACATGGGGGCCGATGTCATCAAGATCGAGCCGCCGCGCACCGGCGATTCAACCCGCCATTCGATGGGCTTCCGATTGAAGGGGGAGGACAGCCCCGGTTTTCTCGCGCTCAACCGCAACAAGCGCAGCATCACGCTCGACCTCAAGACCGATGCGGATCGCGCGGTGCTGTACGCCTTGGTCAAGACCGCCGACATCGTGGTCGAAAATGCGCGCCCCGGCGTCGCGAAGCGCCTCGGCGTGGATTACGACACGCTCGCTGCGATCAACCCCCGGCTCGTCTACGCCAGCATCTCCGGCTTCGGCCAGACCGGACCCTGGGCGCAGCGACCCGGCTTCGACCTGATCGCGCAGGCGATGTCGGGCATCCTCAGTTCCAACGGCTTCCCCGGGATGGAGCCGGCGAAGAACTCGATCGCGGTCGCCGATCTCGGCGCCGGTCTGTTTTCGGCCTATGCGATCCTGAGCGCGATCATCGGTCGCGAGACCTCCGGCGTCGGCCAATATATCGACGCCTCGCTGCTCGAGGCGGCGCTCGGGCTGTCGATCTGGGAAACGACCGAGCTTTGGGGGACGGGCAAGCCGCCGACCCCGATCGGGTCGGCCAATCGCATGTCGGCGCCATATCAGGCGATGAAGGCCTCGGACGGCTGGTTCGTGATCGGCGCGGCCAATCAGGGGCTGTGGATCATTTTCCTCGATGTCATCGGGCGGCCCGAACTCCAGCGCGATCCGCGCTATGCGACCAACGCCAACCGCGTGGTCAACCGCGAGCAGCTGATTGCCGATCTGGCGCCGACCTTCCTGACGCGCACGCGGCAGGAGTGGATCGACGCATTGCTCGGCGCGGGCGTTCCCGCCGCACCGATCCTCGATTATGGCGAGGCGGTGACGAGCGAGCAGGCGATCGCGCGCGAGATGGTGATGGCGGTGAAACATCCCGTCGAGGGCGAATTCAAGGCGCTCGGATTTCCCGTCAAGATGCGCGGCACGCCGCAGGCGGTGCGCTTGCCCCCACCGTTGCTCGACGAACATGGCGATGAGATCCGGCGCGAGCTCGTGGCGCGCGGTTTGCTCGCGCCGCGGAAGGAGGCGGCGGAATGAGCGAGGGGCGGGTGGTCTTCGAGCGGCGCGGCGCGCAGGCGCATGTCCGCTTCGACAATCCGGCCGCGCACAATGCCCTGACCGGCCGGATGTGGCTCGACCTGCGCGATATCGCACATGACATCGCGACTGACCGGGCGATCCGTATCGTCACGTTTCGCGGCACCGGCGGCAAGGCGTTTATCTCCGGCACCGATATCGCGAAATTCGCCGATTTCGTGCGGGGCGAACAAGGCGTCGACTATGAACGCGGGATCGACGAATGCATGGCCGCGGTGGATCGCATCCCCTGCGCCACCGTCGCGATCGTCGAGGGCTGGGCGGTCGGCGGCGGGCTCAATATCGCATCGGCGTGCGACTTCCGCATCGCCACCCCGGATGCGAAATTCGGGTCGCCGATCGGCCGCACGATCGGCAATTGCCTGTCGGCGGCGAGCGTGGCGCGGATCGGCGGCGCGGTCGGCGTACAGCGTGCCAAGCGTATGCTGCTCCTCGGCGAATTGCTGGGGGCCGACGAATTGCGCGCGAGCGGCTTCCTGCTGAAGGTGATCGAACGCGAGGAACTGGACGGCGCGGTCGCGGCGTTGTGCGATCGCGCCGCCGAAAACGCCCCGCTCACCACGCGCGCGACCAAGGAGACGATGCGGCGCATGGGCATGGCGGTCCTGCCCGAGGTGGATGATCTGATCGCCGAGGTTTATGGCAGCGCCGATTTTCGCCGCGGCGTCGCGGATTTCCTGGCGAAGACGAAGCGCGTGCCGGACTGGACGGGCAGTTGAGCCGGCCCGGGCGGCCGCCGGGCGCAGGGACTGCCACCGCGATTAAATGTTAGCGTAATCCTGGAGCCATCAAACTGTCATCGCCGGATTCTAACCGCCCCGCAACGGCCTGAGCGCCACCGGGAGAAATCATCCGATGACACGTTATTCGCGCATCCTTTGCGCGCCGCTTCCGCTTGCCATTTTCGCTCTGGCCGCTGCCCCGCCCGCCCATGCGCAGACGACCGCGGTCGCGCCCGCCAGCGACGGAAACGATGCCGCGGGCGGCGGTGATATCGTCGTAACCGGCACCTATGCCCGCAGCCTCGCCGCCGCGACGGAGACGAAGCGCAAGGCCGATTATGGCGTCGACGCGATCAACTCCACCGACATCGGCAAATTCCCGACGCAGAATGTCGCAGAGGCGTTGCAGCTCGTCACCGGGGTCGCGATCACCCGCCCGCGCGGCGAGGGGCTGTACGTCAGCGTCCGGGGCCTCGGCCCGCAATTCCAGAGCACCCTGGTCAACGGCCGCACGGTGGCGATCAACGACCTGATCGAAAACGGCGGCGCCAACGGCCGCCAGTTCCGCTTCGAGATGCTGCCCGCGGAATTCGTTTCGCAGATCGACGTCATCAAGACGCCGACCGCGGACATGACCGAGGGTGCGCTCGGCGGCAATATCGACGTCAAGACCTTCCGTCCGCTGGACGTCGGCAACAAGACCACGCTGAACCTGCGCGGCACCTATACTTCGATGACCGGCAAGGTGCGGCCCAACGCCACTTTGCTGACGAGCGTCAAGACCGACGACGACCAGTTCGGCCTTCTCGTCGGCGCGCAATATTGGGCGAAGTCGGTGCGCAACGACCGCTATTACAATACCGGCTGGAATCTCGACAAGTTCGTCTCCGCGCTGGGGACGGGCTATTATACGCCGACGCGCACCCGCCCGACCGTCGAAACCGAGGACCGCAAGCGTCTGTCCGGCATCATTTCCGCGCAATGGCGTCCGTCGGCGGAACTGGAAACGACGCTCGACGTGTCGGTGACGCGGCTCGATGTCGCCTATGACGAATTCGGTCTCGATATCTACCCGGACGATCCGGGGACCAGCATCGTGCCGGGATCGGTCAAGCGCAACGGCGACACGGTGGTCGGCGCGACGATCAACAACGTGCGCTTCATGGCCTCGCGCGAATATAGCCTCAACCGCCACGATCTGTTCGACGTCGGGCTGAAGCAGGTGTGGAACCCGGATCGGTGGCACCTCTCCGCCAATATCAACTGGTCCTTCGCGCACAGCTATCATCCCAGCTATGCCGAGGGCACGGTGCGCAGCCGTATGCAGTTCCTCGCGCCGCTGACCTATGATGCCTCGGGCGGCTATAAGGTCGGCTCGACGCTCAGCACCCCGGTCAACGTCAACGATCCCGCGAGCTATGGCGTCACCACGTTCAATATCGCGCCGAAGAACAGCAAGGACTGGGACACCTATGCCCGCTTCGACGTCGCTCGCGATCTCGACGGCTTCATCACCAAGATCGCGGTCGGGGGCGAATATCACTGGCGCAAGCGCGATTATCGGCGTCGCGACTTCCTGGTGACCTCTGCCAACGGCACGCCGATCACGAGCTTCGCGCCGAATGCTTATGAGGCGCTGCCGTTCGACGATTTCCTGTCGGGGGTTCCGGGCAATTTCCCGCGCACCTGGCTGGTGCCGGTCACCAGCGCTTTCTACAACAAGCTGTTCACCGACGCGGTGGCGAATGCGCCGCTCACCGCGAGCGACCGGCGCGCCTCCTATGTCGTCACCGAGAAGGTCGCCGGCGCTTATGCACGGGCCGATTATGCCTTCCAGCTCGGCAGCGTGAACGTTACCGGCAATGTCGGTATCCGTTATGTGCATACCGATCAGGTGGCGAGCGGGACGTTGACGTTCGGCGCGACGCCGACCCCGGCCAGCTTCCCGCAGAAATTCAACAATTGGCTGCCGAGCTTCAACCTGCGCGCCGAGCTCACCCCGAGCCTCATCGGCCGTCTCGCCGCCAGCCGCGTGCTGACGCGCCCCAACATGACGCAGAGCGCGCCGCAGATCAGCGTCTCCACCGACGCGCCGACCGCGAGCGGCGGCAACCCCGCGCTCAAGCCCTTCCTCGCGAGCCAGGTCGACGGATCGCTGGAATGGTATTTCCGCCGCAACGCCTCGCTGACCGGTGCCTTGTTCTACAAGGCGATGGACGATTACATCACCGCGCAGAACGTCAATATCGACATTCCGGGGCGCGGCACCGTGTTGCTGAGCACGCAGGTCAATGGCGGCGACGCCAAGGTCTATGGCGTCGAGGCCGCCTATAATCAGGTGTTCGATTTCCTGCCCGCGCCGTTCGACGGCCTCGGCTTCCAGGCGTCCTATACCCACACTTCGGTGCAATCGAGCTATACGGCGGGCGCGCGCCCGATCCTCAACCAGCTCATCGGCTTGTCGAAGAATAGCTTCAACGTCGTCGGTTTCTACGACAAGGGGCCGATCTCGGCGCGTCTGTCCTATGTCTGGCGCGACAAATATCTGTCGAGCAACGGCAGCACCGCCCAGTCGTCGACCTATGTCGCGCCCTTCGGGTCGCTCGACGGCAATCTCTCCTTCCGCGTTACCCCGAAGATGACGGTCAGCGTCGAGGCGATCAACATCGCCGGGGCCAGGAGCTATTCGTATAACGAGACCGAATTGCGCTACGGCGAGATCCAATATTATGGACGCACGCTGCTGTTCGGCGCGCGGGTGGAATTCTGATGCGGATGATCGCTCTCGCCGCTGCGCTGACGCTGATCGGCGCGGCGGCGCCGCCCGTCGCGATGAACGACGTGCAGGTCGTCGGGTCGCACAATAGCTTCAAGGCGCGAATTCCGGCGGCCGTCATGGCGCGGCTCCGCGCGATCGAGCCGAAGCTCGCCGACGGTCTCGATTATTATCATCTGCCGCTGTCGCAGCAGCTCGATGCGGGGGTGCGGCAGGTCGAGCTGGATATCTTCGCCGATCCCGCGGGCGGGCGCTATGCCGATCCGAAAGGCGAGCAATGGGCGCGCGAGGCGGGAGAGGCGACCGGCTTCGATCGCGCGGCGATGCTCCGACCGGGTTTCAAGAGCTTCCACATCCCCGATTTGGACTATCTCAGCACCTGCGTCACTCTCGTGCGTTGCCTGACCGAGATCGATCGCTGGTCGCGCGCGCACCCCGATCACCTGCCGATCATGATCACGATCAACGCGGCGGACACGCCGTCGCATCGGCCGGGGATCACCGATCCGCTGCCGCTCGACAACAAGGAACTGCTCGACGCGCTCGATGCCGAGATACGCTCGGTCCTGCCGGGCAAGCGGCTCATCACCCCGGACGATGTGCGCGGCAAGGCGATGACGTTGCGCGATGCGGTGCGCGCGAAAGGCTGGCCCAGCCTCGCCGCCGCGCGCGGCCGCATCTACATCCTGTTCGATGTCCGCGATGCGGTTTCGGACGCTTATCGCGCGGGGCATCCGTCGCTCGCCGGACGCGCGATGTTCGGCTGGTATCCCGACGACCAGCCCGAATCCGCGGTCCAGATCGTCCAGGACCCGCTGGTCGACGGCGCGAAGATCAGGCGCTGGGTGGCGGAAGGGCTGATCGTGCGGACCCGCACCGATGCGAATACGGTGGAGGCGCGGACGCATGATCTGTCCAAGGCCAAGGCGGCGATGGCGAGCGGCGCGCAGGCGGTCAGCACCGATTATTATCCGGGTGCGCCCGATCCGCTGCGGCAGCGCTTCGTCGTGACCTTGCCGGATGCGGCGATGGCGCGATGCAGTCCGGTGCGGGTGCCGGGCGGGTGCAGCTTGCTTCCGTGAGCGGCGCGATCCGATCGCATGGTAGCGCGCGCGGCTCTCGTCATGCGGCAATGATTCGGTGTACGACCTGAGCGTCGTCATCCGAACGGGTCCCCGATCGTATGGATAATCGCGTTATTTTCTGGCGCCGCCTGGATCTCGACGGCGTGGAGCGCCTCTCCATTGTCGAACGCGACGAGCAAGTCCACATCGCGGGGACGGTGATCGCGACCGAGGATGGCGGGTTCCAGATCGACCATCTTTGGTCTCTCGATGCCGATTGGAGCGCGCAAGCCGTCACGGTCTCCCGCTCAGGAGCAGGCGGCGCGAAGGCCGTGCATCTTGAACGGTCGGGAGAAGATTGGCTCGTGGACGGTATTGTACGCGCCGATCTGATTGGCGCGGAGGAGCCCGATCTGTCCGTGACGCCCTTCTGCAATACCCTGCCGGTGCGCCGGCTTCTCAAGGGGTCGAGCGACACGATCACGCTGGATATCGTCTATATCGACGGCGCCACGCTCGAGGTCACCCGGTCCCGGCAAGCTTATGATCAGATCGCGGCGGGGCGCGTGCGATATCGCGATCTCGGCCTTTTCGCCGGTTTTGAAGCGATGCTCGACGTCGATCGCGACGGGATCGTTTGCCGCTACGAAGGACTGTTCGAACAGGTCGCGATCGAACCGGCCGCCGGCAACGGCTGACGGCCGGTCTTCGAGCGTTCGCCGGCCGCGGCTTGAATATCGCCGTGCGCCGTCTCGCCGGTCAGTTTGCGGGTTTCTGCGAGACGATCTTCATATTCGCCATCATCGGCGGCGCTGGCGGCAGCGCGACCTGACCGGCGGGAAAACCATTGGCCTTGAAGATGAACGCCTCGATATCCGCGACGGTGCGCCCGCTGAGCGTGGCCGGTGCGTTGAGCGGCATCGTCGTCTTGATGCGGTTGAAAAGGTCGCCGGCGGAGGTGCCGTTCCAGTTGTTGAGGAAGCCGGCGCCGGTCAGCGGCGGCGCGACGTCGATTCCCGCGAGGGTGTCACCGTGGCAGGATGCGCAATTGGCGGCATAAGCCGCCTTGCCGCGATCCGCCTGCTCGTCGGTATAGACGCCGCTCCACACCGTGCTGCCCGGCGATTGCGCGCGGGCGACCACCGATCCGCCCAGGATGACGGCTGCTGCGGCGAGGATGAAGGTCGGGCGCTGGGGTTTGGAAAATGTCATCACGCTGCTCCAGGAAGGCGGAAGGCGACGAGCTCCGCGCTGTAATTCCCGCCGCCGATCGCGACGACGATATATTGCTTGCCGCGCAGGCGGTAGGTCATCGGTGACCCGCTTTGCGGCGCCGGCATATAGACGGCGCCCTTTTCCTCGCCGGTCGCTTTGTCATAGGCGCGCAGCATCGCGCCGCGCACGCCATATTCGTTGGTGTAAAACCCCGCCTCGCCACAGATCACCAATGTCTTGGTGACGAGCGGCCCGAGATTGCCCGGACGACCGGTACGCGGGATCTTGAGCCCTTTCAGCGCGGGATGGTTGCGCACGTTATCGGGGGTCTCGCCGTGCGCGATCTGCCATTTGAGATCGCCTTTCGTGAGATCGATCGCCGTGATGCGGCCATAAGGCGGCTTGAGGAGCGGCAATCCGTCGACCGCGAGAAAGCCGGGCGGGGGACCCGCGGCGGCGGCGGGCGCCGGGGCGGGACGGCGGGGCGGCGGCGCCCCGTTGGTCTCGGACCCCATCGCCACCTGCGGGCGCGGTTCCTCGCCCGAGATGCCGTGAACCTGCGGGAATTGCGACACCGTCATATTGGTGTTGGGAATAATGCCGATCACCCCGGGCTGGTTCTTGGAATAAACGAAGACGGTGTGGGTTTCGGGATCGTAGCAGCCGCCCGGCCAGTTGGTGCCGCCCTGGATGCCGGGCGAGATGATCGTGCCCCACCGGCCCGGCTTGCTGACCACGGGTGGCGTGTAGAGGGGACCGATCTTGTAATTCTTCACCAGCTCGACCGCCTTGGCGCGCAGCGCCGGGGTGAAATCGATCAGATCGTCGATCGTCACGCCCTGCACGTCATAAGCCGGCGGCTTGGTCGGAAACGGCTGGGTCGGCGCATACCATTCGCCCGGCACGTCGCCCGCCTCGACCTTGCGTTCGACGATCGGCCAGATCGGCTTGCCGGTCTCGCGGTTGAGGACATAGAGGAAGGCCTGCTTGGTCGGCTGGGCGAGCGCCTTGACGAGCTTTCCGTCGACGGGGATGTCGCACAGGATTGGGGCGCAGGGTATATCGCGATCCCATAGTCCGTGATGGACCAGCTGATAATGCCAGCGCCGCTTGCCCGTCTCGATGTCGAGCGCGACCAGCGTCTCGCCGAACAGCGCATTGCCGCGGCGGAACATGCCCATTTCGTCGCCCGTCGGCAGTTCGACGGGGACATAGACCAGGCCCAGTTCCTCATCGGCGGACATTTCGGCCCAGACGCCGCCATTGCCCGCCTCGTCGGCGTCGCCGTTCAGCCAGCTGTCGTAGCCGAACTCGCCTTTGCGCGGGATGGTATGGAAGATCCATTTGCGCTTGCCCGTGCGAACGTCGAACCCGCGGACATAACCCTTCACATTGCGGCGGACCGCGGGAACGTCCCCGGCGGCATGGGCGGCGCCGACCACCACGGTATCGCGCGCGATGAGCGGGGTCGCGTGGAGCCCGACGTCGGCGGTATCGGGATCGAGCTGCTGATCGAAATCGAGCTTCAGATCGACGATGCCGTTGGTGCCGAAGTCGGGATCGGGAATACCGGTCGCCGCATCGAGCGAGACGAGGCGATATCCGGTCGTGACATAGAGAATGCGCTCCTTCGTCCCGTCCGTCCAATAGGATACGCCGTGCCCCGATAATTGGCGCGGCGAGTTCAGCGCGCGTTGCCCCTCGTCCAGCCGATGCATCCACAAAAGCTCGCCCGACGCGGCGTCGAGCGCGATGCAGTCGCGGCGCGAGCCGGCGGCGAGATACAGCCGGCCCTTGACGAGCAGCGGCGTCGCTTCGAACTGATATTCCTTCCGCGCGCCGAGCGCGTCGGTCTTGAAGCTCCACGCGATTTCGAGATCGGAGAAATTGTCCGCATTGATCTGGTCGAGCGGAGAATAGCGCGTGCTCGCCTGATCGGCGGCATAATGGCGCCATTCGGTATCCGGCAGCGACGATGCGCCCGGCGCGGTCGCGGCAAATGCCTTGAACGGGCCAGCGCCCGCCAGCGCGACCATCGCCGCCGTCTCGCCCAGCATCCTGCGTCGGGAAATCTCGAACATCGCGCTTTTGGGTTCCCTTTCCATTTCCGCGCCGGTTACCAGTCGACCGCGATATATTTGGCCTCGCAATATTCGAGCAGGCCGTGGTGCGCGCCCTCTCGTCCGAGCCCGCTCTGCTTGACGCCGCCGAACGGCGCCGCCGCATCCGAGACCAGGCCGCGGTTGATCGCGATCATCCCGCATTCGATGCGCTCCGCGATGTTCAATGCGCGCTTGAGGTCGGCCGAATAGACATAAGCGGCGAGGCCATATTCGGTCGCATTGGCGAGGCGGATCGCCTCTTCCGCATCATCGAACGGGAGGACCGCCGCGACGGGGCCGAACACCTCCTCGTCGAGGATCGCGGACCCCTGCCGGACATTGGCGAGCACCGAAGGAGGATAGAAGAAGCCCGCGCCCGCCAGCGCCTTGCCACCGAGCCGGACCTGCGCGCCGCGCTGGACGGCATCCGCGACCAGCCGATCGATCTTCTCGATCGACTGCCGGTTGATCATCGCCCCGCATTGGGTCGCGGCGTCGATGCCCGGCCCGACGGCGAGCGCCCCCATCCGCTCGACCAGCCGCTCGACGAACCGGTCGTGGATCCCGCGCTGGACGTAGAAGCGGTTGGCGGCGGTGCAGGCCTCGCCCGCGTTGCGCATCTTGGCGACCATCGCGCCGTCGATCGCGGCGTCGAGATCGGCATCGTCCAGGATGATGAACGGCGCATTGCCGCCCAGCTCCATCGACGAGCTGATCACCGTGTCGGCGGCTTCGCGGAGCAGGATGCGGCCGACCTCGGTCGACCCGGTGAACGAAAGCTTGCGCACGCGCGGATCGTGCAGGATCGCGCTGCACACCGGCCCCGGATCGCTCGCGTTGATGAGGTTGACGACCCCGGCGGGAACGCCGGCGCGCCGCATGATCTCGGCCACCGCCATCGCGGTGAGCGGGGTTTCCTCGGCAGGCTTCAGGATGCAGGTGCACCCGGCGGCGAGCGCCGGCGCGATCTTGCGGGTCGCCATCGCCGCGGGGAAGTTCCACGGCGTGATGAGCAGCGCGACGCCGATCGGCTGATATTGCACCAGAATGCGATTGGCGCCCGACGGCGCGATCGCGACCTCGCCGTTGATGCGGACGGCTTCCTCGGCATACCAGCGGAAGAATTCGGCGGCATAAGCCACCTCGCCCCGCGCATCGCCGAGCGCCTTGCCGTTCTCGAGCGAGATGATCTGCGCCAGCCACTCCTGCTGCGCCATCATGGCGTGGAAACAGGCCATGAGGATATCGGCGCGCTTGCGCGGCGCGGTCGCGGCCCAATCGGCCGCCGCCGCGGCCGCCGCATCGACCGCCGCGATCCCGTCGCCGACGTCGCCGTCGGCAACGGATGTCAGCATGTCGCCCGTCGCTGGATTGATGATCTCGATCCTTTTTCCCCCCGCGGGATCGATCCACGCGTCGCCGATCAGGAGACCGGTGGGGATCGCGAAGGGAGCGGCTGTGCCCGTGGTCGGCGGCGCGTATCGGCTGGTCATGTGACGAGGATTTTCCGAAGCTTATAGGGCGGAAAGGGACGCGCGGTCGCCGGTGAAGGCGGCGCGCGTGATCGATTGCATCGCCGCGAGGTCGAGCGGACGCGGGTTGTTCTTGATGAGCCGCGCGGCATCCAGCGAATGACGCGCGACATAATCCTGCTGATCGGCGGCGAGCCCCAGCGCCGCCAGCGAGGCGGGAATGTCGATCCGCGCAAGCAAATCGCTCACCGCATCGATGAACGCCTGCGCGCGCGCCTCGGCAGGCCCGTCGCCCACGCCGATGGCGTCCGCCAGTTCGGCCAGCGCGTTGGCGCACGCCGGGCGGTTATATTGCATCACGAACGGCAGCAGCGTCGCGACCCCCAGGCCGTGCGCGGTATGCGTCAGATTGCCCACGGGATATTGCAGCGCATGCGCCGCCGCCGTCCCCGCCGTGCCGAAGGCGCAACCGGCGGCGAGCGCGGCGAGCATCACCCCTTCGCGCGCCTCGATATCGCTACCATTTCGGAACGCGCGTTCGAGGTAGGTGAACAGGTTGACGATCGCCAGCTTCGCAAAATGGTCCGACAAGATGTTCTTGCCGACGAACACATGCTCCTGGGTCAGCATCGGATCGGACGGACGCGCCAATGTGGTGAACGCCTCGACCGCATGGGTCAGCGCATCGGCGCCCGAAAAGGCGGTAAGCGCCGGCGGGCAGGTGACGGTCAGCTCCGGATCGCAGATCGCGACCTGCGGAATGAGATAGGGGCTGGCGATGCCGATCTTGGTTCCGCGCTGCTCGTCGGTAATCACCGCAACCGGCGTCACTTCGGAGCCGGTGCCCGCGGTAGTGGGCAGCGCGATCAGCGGAACGACCGGCCCGGGAACCGCGAACTCGCCGTAATAATCCTCGACATTGCCGCCATGCGTGAGGAGCATCGCGGCGACCTTCGCCAGATCGATCGAGCTGCCGCCGCCGACGCCGATCACCACGTCCGGCGCGAAATCGCGTGCCGCGGCGACGCAGCCCTCGATCGATTCCATCGGAAGATCGGGAATCGTGCCGTCGAACACCCGCGTCTCGACGCCGTGGGCGGCGAGATCGGCGAGCATGTCGGCGAATTCGCGCTGGGCGGATTGGCGCTGATCGGTGCACAATATCGCGCGCCGCCCGATCGACGCGGTGGCCGAGCCGAGCGCGGCGCGCTGCTTGCGCCCGAACAGAATATCGCGCGGCAGCCGCAATGCGCCGAACATGGAGAGGGTCTCGCTCACTTGGTGCCGCCACCGACTGTCTTGAGGAATGCAATGACGTCGGCGCGGTCCTGCGCGTCCGTGACCGGCGTCGCCATCATCTTGGTGCCGGGCACCATCTTCCCGGGTCCGGCCAGAAACCGCGATAGCGTGGCCTCGTCCCATTTGATGTGCGCCGCGCGCATCGCCGGGGAATAGACATAGCCCGCGCGCTGCCCGGCGGGGCGGCCGTAAACGCCGGCAAGGTTGGGGCCGATGCCACCGGCGACCGCCGGATCGATCCTGTGGCAAACCGCGCAGCGCGCGAACACCGCCTTGCCTTTGACGGGGTTGCCGGCAGGCGGCGCGGCGAGCGCCGCCGCACCGGCGACGATCGCCGGCGCTCCTCCGATCAGGCCCCATATCACGTTACGATTCAATGCTATTCCCTTTCGGCAACGGGGGCGAAAACCGTGATCGCTCCCACCACAATGCGAATATTAACGTCGTTCATGCCGGCACCGCGTCATGCTCGACGTAAAGCCGCCGCGAGGCGTCGATCCAGAAAAACAGCACTCCCGCGGCGAGCGATAGAGCGGCGAGCACCAGGAATGCCGAAAACCATCCGCTGAAGCTGACGATATAGCCGGTCACCGCCGCTGCGATCGCGGCACCGAGGTTGCCGAGGGTGTTCATCACCGCCGAGACCGAGCCGGCGAATTCGCCGCCGATATCGAGCGTCACCGCCCAGGATACGCCGACGGTCACCTCCAGCCCGAACAGCGCGACGCAAAAGCACGCGATGCTGGTGAGCGGCGCGTCGGCCGATGCGGCGAGCGGAATCGCCGCCGCCGCGACGAAGAAACCGCAGACCGCGACCGCGCGGCGCGCGATCTTCAATCCCATGCCGCGTTTGACCATCAGGTCGGAGAGCCAGCCGCCGGCGAGATCGCCGACGACCCCGGCCATCAGCGGCAGGCTGGCCAGCAATCCCATCACCGCGATGTCGAACCCGCGCGCATCGTGAAGATATTTCGGGAACCAGGTGAGGAAGATGTTGATGCAATAAGCGTAGCAGAAATACATTGCGGACAGGAGCCAGAGCTGGGGCTGGCCGAGCAGGTGGCGCCACGGCACCTTGGCGTTCGCGCCACCGGCACCGAGCGCCGCCTCGATCATCGCGCATTCCGCTTCATTGGTGCGCGGATGCTCGCGCGGCCTGTCCCGATAATAGCAGAACCACAGCAACGCCCAGGCGACCCCCACCCCGGCGAACAGCAGGAACGGCATGCGCCAGCCGAAATCGACGATCAGCAATGCGACGAAGACCGGGGTGACGGCGCCCCCGAGCCGCGCGCCGGCATGGGTGACGCCCTGCGCCCAGCCGCGCTCCGAGGGCAGCATCCAGCGCGACAGCGATCGGGTTGCGATCGGGAATGATCCCGCTTCGCCGATCCCGAACAGAAAGCGGCATACGATCATCGAGCCGGCGGACCAGGTCGCGGCGGTCGCGGCGGTAAAGACCGACCACCACAATACCACCCCGGTCAGCGCGCGCCGCGGCCCGAACCGGTCGCCCAGCCATCCGCCGGGGATCTGGAAAATCGCATAAGCGAATTGAAACGCGGCGAAAATCCACCCCATCGTGACCAGCGAGAAACCGAATTCCGCCTGGATCGACGGCGCCGCGGTGGAGATCACCACCCGGTCCATATAAGTGATGAGATACGCCAGCACGGTCAGCCACAGCACGACATGCCGCGTGCGCGTCGGCCGCGCGACGGCGGTTTGCGGCTGATCGGCGGCGCCGGCGTCGATGATTTCCGCGGCGACGGGCATTATGGCTGCGCCCGGCCGCAGCCGTCGAGCGGGCGACCCACGCAGGTCTCCCAGATCGTGGGAACCTTGCGGCCGGCGATATAGACGGCGCGGATCGCGCGGGTGTTGCGAATGTCCGCGACCGGATCACGATCGAGCACCAGCAGATCCGCCCATTTGCCTTTCGCTATCGTGCCGGCCTGATTGGCGCCGATGAAGCGCGCATTGGTTCCCGTTGCGGCGGTGATCGCCTGGAGCGGGGTGATCCCCGCCTTCACCATCAATTCCAGTTCCCAATGCGCGAAATAACCGGGGAACCGGCCGGTCGGGCCGCTGTCGGTGCCCATGCCATAGGTCACGCCATTCTTCGCCTCGGTGGCGAAATTGGTCATCGCGTTGCGCAGCGCCTCCGGATATTTCGCGAAGTCACGTGCGGCGCCCAGGCGCTGCTGCCGTTCGGGCGCCTTCAGCGCCGCGACCGTGCCAGGGGATACGCCGCGGGAAAAGAAAGGATCGTCGACGAAGGGCAGCAGGCGGTAGGTGAAAGATGCTTCGCGGCTCAACGTCGAGGCCAGCTGCCACGTGCCGCGCGTCTTCATCATCCGCGCGAGCGACGGATCGGCGACGCGATCGCGGACCTGATGCATGAATGCGTCGATGCCTTCGCGGGTCAGTTCGACGGCATTGTCATAATAGAAGATATGCGCGGCGGCCTTCTTGCCTTTTGCGTGCGCGGCATCGATCACCGCACGGCTGATCGAATAAGGCATCCGCTCGGCGATCGCGCCGAATTCGTCGTCGATCCATAATTTGATGAAATCGTCGCCCTTGGCCGCCTCGCGATCGACCATTGCGGTCGCTTCGGCCGGGGTCGCGACCGACTGGTCGAGGCCCGGGACGCCGCCATAGCTTCCCTTGAACACCACGCCGCGCCCGGCGGTGAAGACCCGCGCGCGATCGGGTCGGCCGCTGCGCCGTTGCTCGGCAATGACCTCGTGGATCGCATCGCCGTCGGTGCCCAACGTATAGACCGTCGTGACGCCATAAGCGGCGTAGAGCTTCAGCTGGCGCTCGACATTGTCGCGGCTGTAATATCTGGTGAAATCCTGGTCGATGCCGTCCACCAGGCCGAGGTGGACATGGCTGTCGATAAGCCCCGGCATGACATATTTGCCGCGAAGATCTTCGCGCCGCGTCAGCCGATCGACCCTGACGCGGCTGGCGGGGCCGACCCAGACGATGCGGCCATTCGCAATGACCAGCGACTGATCGGCGACCGGCTGGCGGCCGGTGCCGTCGATCAGCGTGAAATGATCGAGCACCGTCGTGGTAAGGCGAGGCGCCTCGGCGCCGCCGAGCGTCAGCAGAATCGCCGCACAACGCGCTGCGGGGCGCAGATGACGGCCTAACCGCTTCAGTCGCACCAGTCGCCTCTCCATTTCATATCCTATATGATCTGGTAGGAGGCGTGATCGAGGCTGTCAAGCAAATGAGGGGTTATTTGTCGGAGAAATCGCCGCGCGGGGCAACTTCTTATGGGGTGGCGAGCGCCGCATCCATCCGTTGCTGCGACCGCTCGAGGTGTGCGCGTACCGCTTGCTCGGCCGCCGCCGCGTCGTGCGCGACCAGCGCGTCGATGATGCGGCGATGTTCCGCCGCTGCCTCGTTGGGCGCGTTGGTGCGATAAAGCGCACGGAAGATGTGCAGATGCGCATGCAGCCGCTCGATCGTGTCGGCGATAAGGCGGTTGCCGCTCCCCGTGGCGATGAGCCGGTGGAGCGCCGCATCGGCTTCCGCGAACCGCGAATAGGCCCGGGCGTCGCCGTCGACCACGTCCGACATGTCGCGATCGATCGCCTGCAGCAGCGCGATCGATTCGTCGGTCATCAGCTCCGCCGCGCGCGCCGCGGCATAGGGTTCGATCAGCTGGCGCAGCGTATAGAGATCGCGCACTTCCTCGCGCGTCATCTGCGGGCTGGCGCGATAGCCGACGTTGGTCGTCTTGAAGACGAGCCGCTCCGCCTCGAGCTGGCTCAGCGCCTCGCGAACCGGGGTCTGCGAAATACCGAGCTGGCGCGCGATCGTATCGATCGCGATCCGCTCGCCGGGCGCGATCTCGACGCTCATCAACATCGTCAGCAGATAGTCATAAGCGCGGTCGACCAGTGTCGGCCCCGGGCCGGATTGATGCGGGCCGTTACCGGCGGGGGAGGAGGAAATCGTCGGATTCTCGCGCTGCGACACTATCGGCACCATCAATTGCAATATGTCATATAGTATAGGAAAAGCGCGCAAAAGAGGAAGGCGAAAAGCGGCCTTCGCACGCGGCGGCGCCGGGCGCGATAAACCCGTGCTGCCAGGGGAGTTATCATGACGCGCGCGATCCTATGGCTTTGTGCCGCCCTTTTGCTCGCCGGCGCGGGACCGGCCCAGGCGGAGGACGGATATGATCTGTGGCTTCGCTATCGGCCGCTTCCGGCGCGAGCGCGCGCCAACCGCCCGCCGGCGATCGTGGTGCGCGGCGCGTCCCCGATGATGCAGGCGGCGGCGGACGAACTTTCGCGCGGCCTCGGCGGATTGTTCGCCGCCCCGGTGGCGCGCGCCGATCACGCGCGTGACGGCGCGGTGGTTCTGGCGCGGATCGGGCACGACGAAGCCGCTTCGCTCCGCGCCCTCGGCCCGCGGCTGGGCGACGAAGGCTATGTCGTTCGCCGGATCACCGTCGCGGGACGCGCGCTCGTCGTCGTCGCGGCGAACGACGACCGCGGCATTCTTTACGGCGGCTTCGCCTTGCTCCGCTGGCTCCAGACCGGTCACACGCTCGGCGCCGTGGCGCTGATGTCGCGCCCGAAAGTGAAATTGCGGGTGCTCGATCATTGGGACAATCTCAACGGCAGCGTGGAGCGCGGCTATGCCGGCCAGTCGCTGTGGGACTGGTGGATGCTCCCCGACGTCCGCGAGCCGCGCTATGTCGATTATGCGCGCGCCAATGCCTCGATCGGCGTCAACGGGGCGGTGCTCAACAACGTCAACGCTTCCGCATCGAGCCTGACGCAGCGCTATATATCCAAGGCCGCCGCGCTGGCGGACGTCTTCCGGCCCTATGGCATCAAGGTCTATCTGTCGGCGCGCTTCTCCGCCCCGATCGAGATCGGCCATCTGAGCACCGCCGATCCGAAGGACCCGCAGGTCGCGGCGTGGTGGCGCGCCAAGGCGGACGAGATCTACGCGGCTATCCCCGATTTCGGCGGCTTTCTCGTCAAGGCCAGTTCCGAAGGACAGCCCGGGCCGCAG
>NZ_MKRR01000133.1:417829-427273 GCF_001897045.1 Sphingomonas sp. 66-10 | reverse complement strand
GAGTCGTGATGTGGCGGGCATTCGTCTATGCGCACGACAATCCCGAGGATCGCGCCAAACAGGCGTTCGACGACTTCCACCTGCTCGACGGCCGTTTTGCCGATAATGTCCTGGTCCAGGTGAAGAACGGCCCGATCGACTTCCAGCCGCGCGAGCCCTTCCATCCGCTGTTCGGCGCGATGCCGCACACCCCGCTGATGATCGAATTCCAGATCACCAAGGAATATCTCGGCTTCGCCTCGCATCTCGTCTATCTCGGGCCGCTGTTCGAGGAGACGCTGCGCGCCGATACGATGGCTAAGGGCGCGGGGTCGACCGTCGCCGGCATGATCAGCGGGATGGCGGGCGTCGCCAATGTCGGGCGGGATCGCGACTGGACCGGCTCGATCTTCAACCAGGCCAATTGGTATGCGTTCGGCCGCTACGCCTGGGATCCGACGAGCGCGTCGGACGCGATCGCGCGGGAATGGGCGGCGATGACGTTCGCGCCCGATCCGGCGGTCGTCGATCGCGTCGCACGGATGATGGCGGGCTCGCGCGAGGCGGCGGTCGATTATATGACGCCGCTCGGTCTCGCCCATCTGATGGGCACCGATCACCATTATGGCCCCGCGCCCTGGGTCTCGGCGCTCGCGCGACCCGAATGGAACCCGGTCTATTATCATCGCGCAACCGCGGACGGCATCGGCTTCGATCGAACCGCGAGCGGCAGCAACGCAATCGCGCAATATGCCCCGCCGGTCGCGCAGCGGCTGCGCGATCCGGCGACGACGCCAGAGCGCGAACTATTGTGGTTCCATCACCTGCGCTGGGATTATCGCATGTCCTCCGGCCATAGTTTATGGGAGGAACTGGTCGCGCATTATGATCGCGGGGTCGCCTATGTCGATCAGATGCGGGGCGACTGGACCGCGCTCAAGTCCCGCATCGATGCCGAGCGCTTCGAAAAGACCGCGGCGCTGCTCGGCATCCAGTCGCGCGAGGCGCGGTGGTGGCGCGATGCCAGCCTCGCTTATTGGATGTCGGTGAACCATCTCCCGCTGCCGCCCGGCGTCCGCCCGCCCGCGCACGACCTCGCCTGGTACAAGGCCGAGGACTTCCCCGACGCACCGGGGCATTGACTTGCGCCGGTCGTGGTGACGTAACGGGCGCGCATGAAAAAACCGCGCGCCACACGACGCCAGCACAACACCCCGACGATCAGCGACGTCGCCGCGCGTGCCGGCGTCTCGCCGATGACCGTCTCGCGGGTGATCAACGCCAAGGAAAGCGTGCGGGAGCGGACGCGCGAACGCGTCGAGGCGGCGATCGCGGCGCTGAACTATGCCCCCAACGCCGCCGCACGCGCGCTGGCTGGGGGCGACGATATCCGCATCGGGCTGCTCCATTCCAACCCGAGCTTCGCCTATCTGAGCGCGCTGCTGGTCGGCGCGCTCGATCAGGCCAGCCGCAGCAACGTGCAGCTGATGGTCGAGAAATGCGACGATGCCGACGATTATCGCGCGGTGATCGATCATCTCCTCGCGGGGCGGGTGGACGGCGTGCTGCTGCCCGCGCCGCTCAGCGACGCTGCCGGCATCCTGGAGGCGATCCGCGACGCGGAACTGCCCGTCGTCGCGATGGCGACCGAACATGCACCCGAATGGGCGCTATCGATCTGCATCGACGACAAACGCGCGGCGTACGAAATGACGCGGCATATCGGCGCGCTCGGCCATCGCCGGATCGGCTTCATCAAGGGCGATCCGAACCAGGCGGCGAGCGGCACGCGGCTCGCGGGTTACCGCCGCGCGCTCAAGGATATGGGATTGCCCTATGATCCCAAGCTCGTCGTGAACGGCCTGTTCAGCTATCGCTCGGGGCTCGATGCGGCCGATGTGCTGCTCGGGCTGGCCGACCCGCCGACGGCGATCTTTGCCTCCAACGACGACATGGCCGCCGCGTCGGTGGCGATCGCGCATCGCCGCGGGCTCGAGGTGCCGCGCGACCTTACGGTGTGCGGGTTCGACGATACCGCGCTCGCCACGACGATCTGGCCCGAACTGACGACGATCCGTCAGCCGGTGCTCGACATGGCACGGATCGCGCTCGAACGGCTGGTGCAGGTCATTCGCCTGCGGCGGGCGGGGCGCGCCGACGAGATCGGGCAATCCCATATCCGCGCGGAACATGCGCTGATCCGCCGGCAATCCGACGCTGCGCCGCCGGCTGCGGACGCATAGGGCCGGGATTATTCCTCCCCCGGAGGGGGGGGGGACCGTTGCGCAGCAACGGTGGAGGGGTAGCCGGCGCAGGCGGTATCGTCTGAGGCTAATACCCCTCCACCAGCCTTCGGCTGGTCCCCCTCCCCTTCCAGGGGAGGAATAGCGAACCGCTCTCAGCCCTCCATATCCTCCAGCTCGCGTCCGCGCGTCTCGCTGACCATGCGGCGCACGAAGAAGAAGGAGATCGCCGCGCACAGCGCATAGCCGGTATAGGTGATCGCCAGCCCCGGCGAGACCGCCAGCGCGGGAAAGCTCACGGAGATCGCGGCATTGGCGATCCACTGTGCGAAGCCCGACACCGCCAGCCCCGAGCCGCGGATCTGATTGGGGAACATCTCGCCCAGCATGACCCACATGATCGGCCCCCAGCTGAGGTTGAAGAAGATCACATAGAGGTTCGCCGCGATAAGCGCGACAAGGCCGTTGTGGCCGGGCAGCGTGACCGCATTGCCCGCGCCGGTGACGGCGGTCGAAAAGGCGAAGGCAACCGTGGCAAGGGTAACGGCCATACCGGCCGATCCGATCAGCAACAGCGGCTTGCGCCCGATCCGGTCGACCAGCGCGATCGTCGCAAGGCACGCGCCGATCGACAGCACACCCGACAGGATATTGGTCTGCAGCGCATAATCCTCCGAGAAGCCGACCGCTTCCCACAATGTCGCGCCGTAATAGAAGACGACGTTGATGCCGACGAACTGCTGGAACACCGCCAGTCCGATGCCGGTCCACAGGATCGGGCGGATCCGGCCGGTGCGCTTGTCGATGAGATCGGAAAGCTTGGGCTTGTGGTGATCGGCGGCAAGGCTCGCCTCGATCTCCGCCACCTTGCGATCGGCCTCCGCCGCGCCGAAAAGCCGCGTGAGAACCGCCCGGGCCTGGTCCTTATGGCCTTTCACGACAAGGTAGCGCGGGCTTTCCGGGATGATGAGCAGTGCCAGGAAATAGATCGCGGCCGGGATCGATTGCAGCCAGAACATCCAGCGCCACGCCGGATAGTCGAGCCACAAGGACGCGGTCGATCCTCCAGCGTAGCGCGCCAGCACGAAATTGGCGACGAACGCCCCGGTGAGGCCGGTGATGATCATCACCTGCTGGACGCTCGACAGCCGCCCGCGGATCGCCGCCGGGGTCACTTCCGAGATATAGACCGGCGAAATCACGCTCGCCGCGCCGACGCCGAGACCGCCGATGATGCGGGCGATGATGAAGATCGCCGAGCTGCTTGCCGCGCCGGCGAGGAGCGCGCTGACGAGGAACAGCGCCGCCGCGATCAGCATCACGCTGCGCCGGCCGATCAGATCGGCGAGCCGCCCCGCGCCGAACGCGCCGAGCGAGGACCCGACGAGGATCGCGCCGACGTTGATGCCGATCCCGAGCTTGCCGAGATCGAACGCCGCCTCGAGACCTTTCTGGGTGCCGTTGATGACGCCGGAATCATATCCGAACATGAAGCCGCCGATCGTCGCCACGGCGACGATCGCGGTGATGAAACCGAGGTTGACCCGCATCAGGCCGGATTCTGCCGCCGTCGCCATTCTTCTCTCCTTTTCTCGTTGTTATCGTTATATTTTCGCTTCGTGGACCGCGAGTCCGGCGACGCCGGGGTCGAACGCGAAGACATTACCCGCCAGCGGCTGCGCGGCAAGCGCCGCGGCGTCGAGCCCCTTGCGCGCGGTCGTGGCGTAGGCGATGTCGAGATCGGGGCCGCCAAAGGCGATCTTGGTGACATTGGCGACCGGGAAGTCGATCGTCCGCATCAGCGCGCCCGCCGGATCGTAACGTCGCACACCCCAGCCCCCGAACAGCGACACCCACAGACATCCCTCGGCATCGATCACCGAACCGTCGGGGTGGCCGGCGCCGTCCTCGATCGCGATATGGCGTTCCGGCGTGCCGAGCGAGCTGTCGTCGTGGATCGGGACGCGCCAGATCACCTTTCCCAATGTGTCGGTGTGGTAGAGGATGCGCGCGTCGGCGCTCACCGCCGGGCCGTTGGTGATCGCCACCTCGGGCAGCCCGCTATGGGTGATCATCCCGCCGACACAGCAATAGAGCGCGCCGGTCAGCTCGCTTTCGTCGTCATCCATGCTGCCGAACCAGATGCGCCCGTGGCGATCGGTCGTCGCGTCGTTGAGGCGATTGCCGGGATAATGGGGCTCCGGATCGGCGAGCGGCGCAAAGGCACCCGATGCTGGGTCGAAACGATGCAACCCGTTCTTCAGGCCGGCGATCATCCCGCCGCCCTGCACCGGCAGGACCCAGCCGACCTGATCGGGCGCATCCCATGCCTTCGCCGCGCCGGTCGCGGGATCGAAGCGATGGACGCGTTGGCGCTTGATGTCGACGAACCACAAGGCGCCGCGCGCCCAGAGCGGCCCTTCGCCGAGGATCGCGCCGATCGGGAGGACGGAGTCGACCATTATCGCCATCCCGCATCGACGAAATATTCATGGCCGGTGCACATGCGGGCGTCATCGGATGCGAGGAACAGCGCGAGCGCCGCGACATCGACCGGCTGGATCCGCCCGGCGAGGCATTGCGCCGCGACGATTTCGGCCTCGTCCTCGGGCGTGTACCAGCGCTGCTGGCGCGGCGTCTGCACGTTGCCGGGCACGATCGTGGTGACGCGGATATTGTCGCCGCCCAGTTCGCGGGCCAGTCCGCGGGTCAACCCCTCGATCGCGGCCTTGGCCGTCTGGTAGAGAACCAGCCCCTTCAAGCCCAGATGCCAGCTGATCGAGCCGAAGTTGATGATCGCGCCGCCGCCGGCCGCGCGCATCCCCGGAACGACCGCCTGGGCGGTGAAGAACAGATGGCGCAGGTTGGTCGCCATCCGCTCGTCCCAGAAGGCGGGGGTCACCTCGTCGATACTGTGCCGGTCGTCGCTCGCGGCATTGTTGATCAGCACGTCTATCCCGCCAAGATCGTCGGCGATGGCGCCGATCGTCGCGCCCAGCGCGTCGAGATCGCGCAGGTCGCAGCGGAAGAAGCGGGCCGAAGCGACGCGTGCCGCCAGCGCATCGCCGGCATCCGCGTCGAGATCGACGAAGGCGACACGCGCGCCCTGCGCGGCGAAGCTTTCCACCAGCGCGGCGCCGATCCCGGTTGCGCCGCCCGTGATGAGGACGCGCTTGCGCGCCAGGCTCGGATAATGCGCGCGGTCCATCGCGCCGGTCACGCGCCCGGCTCCAGCAGTCCGCGACGGGCAAGATTGGTCATGAGCGCGCCGATCCCCATCCGCCAGACGGGCGCTTCGCGCGACGTGACGACGCGATTGACGAGCCGCCCGAGCTGGGTGCTTTCGATCGCGACATGGTCACCCACCTTGTGGGTGAAGCCGCGGCCCGGATCGTCGCGATCCTGGATCGGCGCGAAAAGCGTGCCGAGGAACAAGGCGAAGCCATCGGGATAATGATGCTCGCTCAACGTCTGGCGCACCAGTTCCAGCGGATCGCGGCTGATTTCGGTCATGTTGCTCGCGCCGTCGAGCACATAGCCGTCCTCGCCCTCGATCCGCAGCCGCACCTCCGCGCTGCGAACATGGTCGAGCGTGAAGCCCTGGTCGAACAGCCGCACCATCGGCCCCAATGCGCAGGATGCATTATTGTCCTTCGCCTTGCCGAGCAGCAGCGCCGAACGCCCCTCGAAATCCCTGAGATTGACGTCATTGCCGAGCGTCGCGCCGATCGCCTCGCCGCGGCTGTCGACGATCAGCACGATTTCGGGTTCGGGATTGTTCCAGCCCGAGTCCGATCGGATGCCGATCTCGGCGTCGGGGCCGACCGCGGAAAGCACAGGCGCCTTGGTGAAAACCTCGGCATCGGGGCCGATCGCAACCTCCAGATATTGCGACCAGAGCCCGTCCTCGATCAGCGCCTGCTTCAACGCGTCCGCTTCCTTCGAGCCCGGCACGACCGCCCGGATCGAGCCGCCGACGCGCGTTTCGAGCCGCGCGCGGATCGCCGCGGCGGCGGACCAGTCGCCGCGCGCGCGCTCCTCGATGACACGCTCGATCGCCGAGACGGCGAACGTGACCCCGCATGCCTTGACGCATTGCAGGTCGATCGGGGCGAGAAGCGACGCCATCGCGCCGTCGAACGCGCCGAGCGAGATGCCGCCGTCACCGTCGAGCCGGCCCGATTCGATCAGCGCCGAGACGGTGGGGGCGACGCGCGACATATCGAGCAATTCGCCGTGGCGCACGAGGACGGGGGTTGGCCCTTCGGCATGATCGAGCCGGCCGAGAAAACTTCCGTCACGCCAGTCGCGCGGGAGCGCTGATCCGGGTGCGCCATTGGGACTCAGCATTTCCTCTCCACTCGACATGCGAATTTGATAGCGCTAACAGCATCTCGACCACGGCAATGTCAAGAGCATGCCATCGGTCGGAAAGCGGAGACTCGGATCGCGCCGGAAAATAGCGCGGCACACCGATCGGAGCGAGAGGAGAGGGGAAGAATGATCCGACCGCGCATAGCTTTGGCCGCGCTTCTCATGCTGGCGACCGCCGCCGCGTCGCCCCCGCCGACCAAATGGGTCGGCAGCTGGGCATCGTCGCAGCAAACGCCCGAAGCGCAGAACACGCTGCCGGCAGACGATCTGACCGACACGACGCTGCGTCAGGTGGTGCGGCTTTCGCTCGGCGGTGGCCGGGTGCGCATTCTCGTCAGCAATGCGTTCGGGGCCGAGCCGCTGCGGATCGACAGGGTGCATATCGCACGGGCGATCGCGGCGGACAGCGCGCGCATCGATCCGCTGAGCGACCGTGCGGTCACCTTCGACGGCATGTCCGGGGTGACGGTGCCGGCGGGCGCGAGCTATTGGTCCGATCCGGTCGCCTTCGATGCTGCCCCGCTCAGCGTGGCGGCGGTGACGATGTATTTGCCGCAGGCGCCGAGCGGCCAGACCAGCCATCCCGCGTCGCGCGCGACGAGCTATCTCGTCCACGGCGATCGCGTCGCCGACGCCGATCTGCGCGATGCGAAAACCGTCGAACATTGGTTCCAGCTCGCGGGGGTCTCGGTCGAGGCAGCCGGCGATGCGCGCGCGGTCGTCACCTTCGGCGATTCGATCACCGACGGGCATGGCGCGACGACCAACGGCAACGATCGCTGGCCGGACCGGCTGGCGGCGCGGCTGCAGGCCGATCCGGCGACCCGCGCGGTCGCGGTGCTCAACCACGGGATCGGCGGCAACCGGCTGCTCAACATCGGTCTCGGTCCCAGCGCCCTCGCCCGCCTCGACCGCGACATATTGGCGCAACCCGGGGTGAAATATCTGATCCTGCTCGAAGGGATCAACGACATCGGCACATTGACGCGCGACGCACCGGCGACATCGGCGCAGCATGACGCGCTCGTCGCCCGGATGATCGGCGCCTATCGCCAGATCGTCACCCGTGCGCGCGCCGCCGGCATCCGCGCCTATGGCGCGACCATCCTGCCGGACGGCGCATCGGGTTATTATCATCCGGACGACCTGAGCGAAGCGGATCGGCAAGCCGTGAACCGCTGGATCCGTACGCCGGGGAATTTCGATGCGGTGATCGATTTCGACGCGGTGATGCGCGATCCGGCCGATCCGCGCCGGATGCGGGCGGATTACGACTCGGGCGACGGGCTGCATCCCTCGCCCGCCGGATATCGCGCGATGGCGGATGCTATACCGTTGGAGCTGTTCAAATGAGGCCTATCCTCGCGCTCGCCGCTGCATTTGCCGCCACGCCCGGCGGCGCATCCCCGGCGCCGTCGATCGCGATCACGATGGACGATCTGCCCGCGCTCTCGCCGTGGCCCGAAGGCACCGATCGTGTCGCGCTGGCGCGGCAGATCACCGAGGCGCTGGCCGCGGCGCATGTCGGGCCAGTCTATGGCTTCGTTAACCACGCGGTGGCGGAGCGTGATCCGGCCGTCGCGCCGTTTCTGGACATATGGCGCCGCGCAGGCCTGCCGGTCGCCAATCACGGTTGGAGCCACGCCGATCTGCACACGGTCGGCACGGCGGCCTTCATCGACGATATCGCGCGCAACGAACCGTATCTCGCGGCGGCGATGAAGGGCGAGGACTGGCGCTGGTTCCGCTATCCCTTCCTGCGCGAGGGCGTGGATGACGCACAGCGCCTCGCGGTGCGCGGCGAGCTTGCCCGGCGCGGTTACAAGATCGCCGCGGTGACGATGAGTTTTGAGGATTATTTGTGGAACCCGCCCTATGCCCGCTGCGTCGCGGCGGGAGACAAGGCGGCGGTAGCGGAACTGGAGCGCAGCTATCTCGCCGCCGCGCGCGACGCCGTGCGCGCCTCGCGCAGCCAGGCGCGCGCGGTGTACGGGCGGGACATTCCCTATGTCCTGCTGATCCATGTCGGCGCGTTCACCACGCGGATGCTGCCGCGCCTGCTGGCGCAATATCGACAGGAGGGGTTTCGCTTCGTCACCTTGCCGAAGGCGGAATCCGATCCGGCCTATGCCGCCGATCGCAATCCCGCTTTGCCGCCGGTGGATTCGCTGTCGCGCCGCGCCGCGGGGAAGGACGGCGTTTATCGCTCGCCGGATTACGGCCCGGCGCTCGCGGCGACATGCCAGACGCAAACGCACGCGGGGGAGCCGCTGAGATGAAACCGGCATTGCTGATCGCGGTGCTTTTCGGCGCCGTCGGGGCGGGACCGGCCGCGGCGCAGGAGACCGCCGTCCCCGCGCGTTTTGCGTGGTTCGATTATCGCGGGGAGGATGGCGGCGCGCTGCCGGCGGGGCAATATCGCAACCCGATCCTTGCCGGCTATTATCCCGATCCCAGCATCGTGCGGGTCGGGCGTGATTATTATCTCGTCAATTCCACCTTCGCCTGGTTCCCGGGCATCCCCATATGGCACAGCCGCGATCTGGTGACCTGGCGGCAGATCGGCAATGCGATCGACCGGCAGGACCAGCTCGATTTCGCGGGCATCACCATGTCGAGCGGGGTGTTCGCCCCGGCGATCAGCTATCATGCCGGGCGCTTCTATATCGCCAATACCTGCGTGCGCTGCGGCGGCAATTTCGTCATCACCGCCACCGATCCTGCCGGTCCCTGGTCGCGCCCCGCGTGGCTGCCGAGCGTCGAGGGGATCGATCCGTCGCTATTCTTCGACGACGACGGACGGGCGTGGCTGATCAACAATCGCGAACCGGCCGGCGGGTCCCGCTAC
>NZ_MKRR01000133.1:406909-417716 GCF_001897045.1 Sphingomonas sp. 66-10 | reverse complement strand
ATCTCATCAAGAAAAACGGCGCTTATTATCTGATCGCAGCGGAGGGGGGGACGTCGGTCAACCATAGCCAGGTGGTGTTCCGCGCCGATCGGATCGATGGGCCGTACACGCCCGCGCCCGCCGATGTGAACCCGATCCTCACACAGCGTGACCTTCGGCCTGGCCGCCCCGATCCGGTCTCTGCGGCCGGGCATGCCGATCTGGTGGAATTGCCGGACGGGCGCTGGCAGGCGGTATTCCTCGCGACGCGGCCCTATGCCGAGGATTATTACAATATCGGCCGCGAGACATGGCTGCTCCCTGCGACATGGGAGGGCGGCTGGCCGCGCATCCTGCCGCATGGCGCCACCGCGCCGCGCATCGTGATGCGGCCCTTGCCCGCCGCCGGCGAGGCGCCGCCGCAGAACGGCAGCTTTACCGCGCACGACGAGTTCGACGGATCGGCGCTGCCGCTCAACTGGATGACGATGCGCGGCGCGAAAGTGACCGTCGCGGGTGGCGAATTGCGCCTCTCGCCGGGAGATCGGCTGGGCGCGTCGGGCAAACCCGCCTTCGCGGCGCGTCGGCAACAGCATATCGTGGCGACGGCGGAGACGGAGCTGCTCGCGCCGCCTGCCCCGAATAGCAGCGCTGGCCTCGCCGCGCTTCAGAACGACGATTATTTCCTGACCATCGCCGCGGTGGCGCGCGATGGCCGCCTGCTCATCCGCGCTGCGCGGCGCGCCGGCCCGAAGGAGCCCGAGGCGGGCGTGACGCTCGCGGAGCGGGCGATCGCCGCGACCGGCCCGATCCGTTTCCGGATCAGCGCGAGGGCAGGGCGCTATGACCTTGCTTATGCGCTAGACGGCCATTGGACGACGCTCGCCGGGGATGTCGACGGCACGAATCTCAGTACCGCGACAGCCGGCGGCTTCGTCGGGACGATGATCGGGCCTTTCGCCGAGCGGAATTGAGGGGAAGGGCGCGCCGGAAACCCCCGACGCGCCCGTCCGGTCAGATGAAGCGGTTGATCAGATTCTCGAACCGTTCCTGCTGGCCCGAGCGTGGCGCCGGGTCGATCGCCTGTTTCTCCGCGAAATCGGCGATGCCGACGAGATCGAGCGTGCCGATCCACTTGCCGACCGCACCGTCCCAGCCGGCATAGCGCTCCGCTTTCCAGCGATCCAGCCGGCCATCCTCGATCAGCGCGGCGGCGTTGAGGAGGCCGCGCGCGACGGTGTCGATGCCGCCGATATGGCCGTGGAACAGGTCGACCGGGGCCATGCTCTGCCGCCGCACCTTGGCGTCGAAGTTGAAGCCACCGGTGGTGAACCCGCCGGCGCGCAGGATCTCCAGCACGGCAAGCGTCAGTTCCTCAACCGAATTGGGGAATTGATCGGTGTCCCAACCGTTCTGGTGGTCGCCGCGATTGGCGTCGATCGATCCGAAGATGCCGAGCGCGGCGGCGGTCGCAATCTCATGTTCGAAAGTATGGCCGGCGAGCGTCGCGTGATTGGCCTCGATATTGACCTTCACCTCGTCCTCAAGCCCGTAGCGCTTGAGGAAGCCGTAGACCGTCGCAGTATCGAAATCATATTGGTGCTTGGTCGGCTCGTGCGGCTTCGGCTCGATCAGGATCGTGCCCTTGAAGCCGATCTTGTGCTTGTGCTCTACGACCAGCGCGAGGAAACGGCCGAAATTATCGAGTTCGCGTTTTAGATCGGTGTTGTGCAGCGTCTCATAACCCTCGCGGCCACCCCATAGTACGTAATTCTGGCCGCCGAGACGATGCGTCGCCTCCAATGCGTCGCGCACCTGCATCGCGCCGAACGCATAGACTTCCGGATCCGGGCTGGTCGCGGCGCCGGCGCAAAAACGCGGATGGCTGAACAGATTGGCGGTGCCCCACAGCAACCTGCGCCCGGTCGACGCCTGCAATTGCTCCAGATGCTCCACCGCCTCGGCGAAATAGCGGCGATGCTCCGCGACGCCGGCCGCCTCGGCCATCACGTCGACGTCGTGAAAGCAATAGAATGGCACGTCGAGCTTTTGGAAGAAATCGAACGCGACGATCCGCTTCTCCCGCGCAGCGGCGCTGTCGTTCGCGCCGCGGTGCCACGGGCGGTTGAACGTTCCCGCGCCGAACACATCGGCACCCGGCCAGCAGAAGGTGTGCCAGAAGCATATGGCGAAGCGCAGATGGTCCTCCATCCGCTTGCCCAGCACCACGCGATCCTTGTCGTACCAGCGATAGGCCAGCTCGTCGGTGCTGTCCGGTCCCTTGTAGGTGATCTGCGGAATGTCGGCGAAGAAATCGGTGCTCATCAAAGGCTCCTGGGCGTGATGCGGGGATAGGCTTCGCGAAACGCGGCGAGCTTGGGCGCGAGCCGGTCGGTCAGCACGGGGTCGGGATGGACGACATGGGCAATTGGCGGGGCGGCGCAGACCTCGGCCGGCGCGCCGCCGTCGACGGCGAGCTGCGCCAATCGCGCAGCGCCGAGCGCCGGACCGACCTCGCCCCCCTGGAGATAGACGAGCGACACGCGCATCGCTGCCGCCAGCGTCTCGCCCCAATAGCGCGAGCGCGCGCCGCCGCCGATCACCGCGAGCTCGCCGACGGCTGCCCCGGCTTCGCGCAGCGCATCAAGGCCGTCGGCGAGCGCGAACGCGACGCCTTCGAGCACCGCCTGCGCGAGCCGCTCGGGCGAACTGTCGTTATCCAGCCGCAGAAAGGCGCCGCGGACCTGCGCGTCATTGTGCGGCGTGCGCTCGCCCGAAAGATAGGGAAGAAACAATTCCGGCCCGTTCGCCGCGCCGGCCGCTTCGGCGCGCTGGAACAATTCCGCCGCGCCGCTCGCGCCGGTCAGCCGCGCAACCCAGTCGATGCAGGAGGCGGCGCTGAGATGGACCGACATCTGATGCCACATGCCGGGCAGACAATGGCAGAAAGCATGGACGGCGCGCGCGGGATTGGGCGTAAAACGGTCATTGGCGACGAAGATCACGCCGGATGTGCCAAGCGACAGCAGCGCCTTGCCGTCGCTGACGACACCGACCCCGGCCGCGCCGGCGGCATTGTCGCCGCCGCCGCCGGCGACCGGCACCTGTGCCATGCCCCAAAGCTCGGCGACGTCGCGCCGCAGCCGGCCGCCGATCGCGCTGCCTTCGACGAGCGTCGGCATCTGGCTCCGAGAGAGCGAGCAGGCACCGAGCAAAATGTCGCTCCAGTCGCGCGCGGCGACGTCGAGCCACAATGTCCCGGCGGCGTCCGACATGTCCGATGCCTTGTCGCCGGTCATCAGCAGCCGGACATAATCCTTGGGCAGGAGGATCGAGCGCGTCTTCGCGAAGATTTCCGGCTCGTTCCGGGCCACCCAGCGCAGTTTTGGCGCGGTGAAGCCGGGCATGGCGATATTGCCCGAAATCTCGCGCAGCCGCGGCGCATCGGCCTCCAGGCCTGCGCACTCGGCAAACGAGCGTCCATCGTTCCACAGGATCGCGGGACGGAGCGGCAGGTCGTCCGCGCCGAGCAGCGTTGCACCGTGCATCTGCCCGGCAAGCCCGATGCCGCGCACCGCGCGGCGGATCGACGGATCGATACCCTGCACCGCCGCGGTCGTCGCGGCCCACCAGTCGGCCGGATCCTGTTCCGACCATAAGGGTCGCGGCCGCTGCACGGTCAGCGCCGCGATGCCCTGTGCGACGACGGCGCCACGCGTGTCGCTGACGACCGCCTTGACCCCGGAGGTGCCGATGTCGATCCCTAGGAACATGGGCTATTTGACGAACGGGTTGATCAGCTTGATCGTGCCGTCCGGGTTATAGAACAGCTCGGTCATCTTGACGTTGCGCAGCCGGGTCTGTCCGGAAAGCTGGCTATCGGCATAGAATAGCCACCAGCGGCCTTTCCATTCGACGATCGAATGATGCGTCGTCCAGCCCTCGACCGGGAGCAGGAAATGGCCCTTGTAGGTGAAGGGGCCATAAGGATTGTCGCCGATCGCATAGTTCAGGAAATGCGTATCGCCGGTCGAATAGCTGAAATAATATTTGCCTTTATACTTGTGCAGGAAGGACGCCTCGAAGAAGCGCCGGTCGTGATCACCGCCGAGCAGCGGCTTGCCCTTTTCGTCGAGGATCACGACGTCGCGCGGCTTTTCCGCAAATTGCCTCATGCCGTCGTCGAGGCGCGCGACCTTTGCCGTCAGCGCAGGCTTGTCGTCGGCCTTCAGATCGGTCTTCGATCCGTTCGGGTCGTAGCTGCCCGTCACGTTGCGCTGTAGCTGACCGCCCCAGATGCCGCCGAAATACATGTAGCTTTTGCCATCGTCGTCGGTGAACACCGCCGGATCGATCGAGAAACTGCCGTTGATCGGCTCAGGATCGGCTTTGAATGGGCCGACCGGCGATTTCGACGTCGCAACACCGATGCGGAATGCACCCGCTTTATCTTTCGCGGGGAAATAGAGGTAGTAAGTCCCGTTCTTATAGGCCGCGTCCGGTGCCCACATCTGCTTTTCGGCCCAGGGAACCTGTTTCACGTCGAGCGCGACCGGGTGGACCGTCACCTTGCCGTTCGGTTCGGTCATGCTGAGCACGTGATAGTCGCGCATTTCGAAATGACCGCCCAGATCGTCTTCCGGCGTCGGTCCGTCGATGTCGTGGCTGGGATAGATGTAGAGCGTGCCGTTCCAGACGTGCGCGGAAGGGTCGGCGGTATAGATTTCGCTGACGAGCGGCTGCGACAGATAATCGGAGGCCGGGCGTTTCCCATCCTTCGCGGCGGTGGCGTTGGATAGCCCGGCGCCATTATCGGCCGCGCGCTCGCCCGACTTGCAGCCCGATACGAGCGCGCCCAGCACCAGCGCCGCCGCAACGGCCGTGCCACGCGCCGTTATCGATGTGATTCGCCGTCTGCGCATAAAACCCTCTCCCGCTTGCTTATGCGTTTGTGTTAACGCTACCATTCGTTGACGACAAGCCTTTGCTGTCGATCGGGAGGGGAAATTGCGCCAGAGCCATATCGTCACGCGGCGGACCATGCTGGGGCAGTCGGCAGCGGCAGCCGCCCTCGCCGTGGCGCCGCCCGTTGCCGCCAGCGAACGGATGGAAGCGGATCTGGGGACGAACCGGCTCTGGTATCGCAAGCCGGCCGAACGCTGGACCGAGGCATTGCCGGTCGGCAACGGCCGGATCGGCGCAATGGTATTTGGCGGGATCGACCGCGAGCGGCTCCAGCTCAACGAAGACAGCCTGTGGTCGGGCGGCCCCTATGATCCGGTCAATCCCCAGGCATGCGCCGCGTTGCCGGAAGTGCGGCGGCTGATCGTCGCGGGCCATCTCGCCGAAGCCCAGGCGCTCGCCAATGCGAAGCTGATGGCGAAACCGCTGCAGCAAATGTCCTACCAGCCTGTGGGCGATCTTCTCATCAACCTGCCGACGATCTCCGCCGACAGCGCCACGGATTACGAACGCGCGCTGGATCTTGATTCGGCGCTCGCGGTCACCCGCTTCACGGCCGGCACGGTACGTTATGAGCGACGGGTGTTCGCCTGCCCGGTGCATCAGGTGCTCGCGGTCCGGCTGACTGCGAGCAAGCCTGGTGCGGTGGATTGCGATGTCAGCCTCGATTCACCCCAGTCTGCCACGCTCGAGCTGGATGGCGATATGCTGACGCTCGCCGGGCGCAATCCCGGCGAGCAGGGAATAGCCGGCGCGCTGCGCTTTGTCGCGCGGGCGCGGGTGCTGCGCGAGGGCGGTACGCTCGAGGCGCGTGCCGCGGGGGTCGGTGTGCGCGGTGCGGACGCGGTGACGATCCTGATTGCGATGGCGACCAGCTATCGCCGCTTCAACGATACCAGCGGCGATCCTGATGCGATCACACGCGCGCAGATCGCCGCCGCCGCCGCGCGCGGCTTTGCCGACATTTTCGCGGCGGGCGTTGCCGATCATCGGCGGCTCTACCGCAGCGTCCGGCTCGACCTCGGCCGAACCGCATCGGCCGATCGCCCGACCGACGAGCGCATACGCACCAGCGAGGACAGTGACGACCCTGCGCTGGCGGCGCTTTATTTCAACTATGGCCGGTATCTTCTGATCGCTTCCTCGCGCGCAGGCTCGCAGCCGGCCAATCTTCAGGGGATATGGAATGATCACGTGCGGCCGCCGTGGGGCTCCAAATATACCATAAACATCAACACCGAGATGAACTACTGGCCAGCCGAGCCGACCGCACTCGCCGAATGCACCGCGCCGTTGATCACATTCGTGCGCGATCTCGCCGAGCAGGGCGCGCATACCGCGCGGGAAATGTATGGCGCGCGCGGCTGGGTCGCGCATCACAATACCGACCTGTGGCGTGCCACCGCGCCGATCGACGGCGCCTCGTGGGGGCTGTGGCCGACCGGCGGGGCGTGGCTCTGCACCCATTTGTGGGATCGCTGGGATTATGGCCGGGATCGCGATTATCTTGCCTCCGTCTATCCGTTGATGCGCGGCGCGGCGCTGTTCTTCGTCGATGCGCTGCAACGCGATCCGGCAAGCGGGCATCTGGTCACCAATCCCTCGATCTCGCCGGAGAATGAACATCATAAGGGCGTATCGATCTGCGCCGGTCCTGCGATGGACATGCAGATCCTGCGCGATCTGTTCGATCAGGTTGCGCAGGCGGCGGCGATCCTCGACATTGATCGCGCTTTTGCCGCCGAGCTGATCGCGTTGCGCGCCGGCCTCGCGCCGGATCGGATCGGGGCGCAAGGGCAATTGCAGGAATGGCAGGAGGATTGGGACGGTGACGCGCCGGAGCCGCACCACCGCCACGTATCGCATCTCTATGCGCTTTACCCCAGCCACCAGATCGACCCGGACGACACCCCGGCGCTGGCGGCGGCGGCGCAACGCTCGCTCGAATTGCGCGGCGACAGGGCGACGGGTTGGGCGACCGCGTGGCGGATCAATCTGTGGGCGCGGCTGCGCAAGGGAGAGCATGCATATGAGATTCTGCGCTTCCTGCTCGGGCCCGCGCGCACCTATCCCAATCTTTTCGACGCGCACCCGCCATTTCAGATCGACGGCAATTTCGGCGGCACGGCGGCGATCGCCGAGATGCTGGTGCAGAGCAAAGGCAATCAGATATTGCTCCTCCCGGCGTTGCCCTCGGCCTGGCCGAGCGGCGCCATCTCCGGGTTGCGTGTGCGCGGTGCGGGCAGCGTCGATGTGAGCTGGCGCGACGGCCGGCTCGATGCTGCAACGATCGTCTCCGTTCTCGCCGGACCGCGCGTCGTGCGGTTGGGCAAGCGGACCGCGACGGTGCGGCTGCGTCCCAACCGGCCCGTCCGGCTCACCGAGGCCAGTTTTCGCTAAGGCATAAACCAGTGGCGTGCGCCGCGGGATGATAATATGCGTCGAGTTCAATCCGGGGATGCTCGGCTATGCTCACCGTTTATGGCGAAGGTCGCGGTTTCCGGGTCGTCTGGCTGCTCGAGGAACTGGGGCTGGTTTATCGACTGCGCCCGGTCGATCTGCTGACAGTCGGGAATGATCCCGACTTCCTTGCGATCAACCCCGCTGGCTTCATTCCCGCATTGCAGGATAGCGAGACGATCATGGTCGAATCGATCGCCATTCTTGAATATCTGCTCGCCCGCTACGGGCCGGGCTCGCTTGCCGTCGCCCCTGACGATCCGGCGTTCGCTTCCTACCTGCAATTTCTCCATTTGGGCGAGGCCGGGCTCGCCGGGCCGATGAACGCCGTCTTCGTCGGTCGCGAACTGGCACCCGAAGCCGAGCGGGAGGCGCGGGTTACGCGCTGGGCATTCGAGACATTCGAGGCCCGGCTCGGGTTGGTCATCCGCCGCCTCACCGACCATCCTTATCTCGCCGGCGATCGGTTCACCGCTGCCGATATCTCGGTAAGTTATGCGCTTCTGTTCGGCATGCGAACCGGCAATTACGTCCCCGGGGCCGTCGAGCGGGACTATCTTGCCCGTACAACGGCGCGCCCCGCCTATCTCCGCGCGATGGAAAGCTGCCAGGCAACCAAGGCCTGGGCCGCGCGATCACCGGGATTGTAGCGCGCGCTTCAATTCGACCGCGGTTCCGCACGTTAGAGCCCGGTAACCGTCATACCGGTTGCAGGCCATGCTCATGGATCTTGCGGATCAGATCGCGGTGGCGGGGCAGGGTGGTGCGCAACCGTTCGGTCAGCATTGCATTCTCGCGCATCGCGCGATCCGCATGACGCGCGTCATATGCCACCATGCCGGGCGACACCTCGGTACGGAAACCCATGCCGTAGAGGACATATTGATAGCTGGCCGCTGGAAACACCTCCTCGACCCGGTCGAATTCGTCGAGAAACCAGGGCGACTGGTACTTCCACAGCAGCAGCAATTCCCTCAGCCGTTCGGGGATCGTCTCCGGCAATACATTGTCGCGCCAGAATGCGCTGTCGGTTCGCCGCGTAAGGACGTAATGAAGCTTCAGGAAATCGATGATCCGGCCCCAGCGATAATGCGTCGTCGCATTGAAGCGGGACGCCACGATGTCCATGATTTCGCGGCACAGCGGCATTTGTTCGGCGATCAGCTTTGCCGACAGTTCGACGAGTACGATCGCCGATGATTCCAGCGGCTCGAGGAAACCGGCCGACATGCCCACGGCGACGCAATTTCGTACCCAGAATTGTTCGCGATGACCGGATCGGATCACGATCTTGCGCACGGCAAGGTCGTCGGCTGCCGGACCGAGATAGGCGCGCAACTCGCGCTCCGCCTCGTCATCCGAAATATGGCGGCTCGAATAAACATGTCCTGTCCCGCGCCGCGTGGGAAGGCCGATATCCCAGATCCAGCCGGCGGTTTGTGCGGTCGAAACGGTGTGCGAGCGGACCGGGCTGTCCTCATGCTCATAGGGCACCTGCACCGCCATCGCCCGGTCGCAGAACAGGATGTCGCTGCAGTCGCGGAAGGGGACGTTCATTGCTTCGCCGAGAAGGAGTGACCGAAAACCGGTGCAATCGACGAACAGATCCCCCGCGATCTCGCCGGCCTGTTCGGTGACGATCGCACGAATGTCGCCGCTTTCATCCAGCGCGACGCGGGAGACATCGGCGCGGACGTGCCGGACGCCGAGCTTCTCCGTGCAGTGACGGGTGAGGAACGGCGCAAATTTCCCTGCGTCGAGGTGATAGGCATAATTCGCCGCGCCCTCATATTCGGGCGTGGTGATCGCCTTGGGCGCGAGACCGTCGTCGCACAGCCGGCCCTGCGGGCAAACCGCGTCGCAGAAGCTCTGCTGGCCGTTCCCGCTGAGCCAGTGCGGCACGAGGTTCAGCCGTTCGAAACCCTGCGGCAGGACAAGCGGGTGATAATATCCGTCATCCTGCGCGCCGGTCGTCCATCTGGCGAAGCGGGCGCCCTGCTTGAACGCAGCGTCGCATTCGCGGAACAGATCGGTTTCCGATACGCCGATCTTCTTGAGCGTGGAGCGCAGCGTCGGCCAGGTTCCCTCCCCCACGCCGATGATCGGTATGTTGGGGGATTCGACCAGCGTGACCGTGAAGTCCTGCGGAATCCGGCCGCGATGACGGGCGGCGATGACCCCGGCGGTCAGCCAGCCCGCCGTCCCGCCGCCGACGATCACGATATTCTGGATGGGCTTCACGATCGCATTCCCCGGAAAAGGGTAGGGGCGCCTGAGAAGGCGCCCCCGGCAACTCAGGTCAATAGCGGAAACGCACGCCGAAGGTGAAGCGGCGCCCGTAAGACCAGACGTCGAGCAACTGATTGTCGTAGCGACCGTGCGTGCTGTAGTTGGAATTGTTGATATTGGTCACTTCGCCGAACACGGTGAATTGCCGCGTGAGATCGTAGCTCGCCGATGCGTCGATCTGCAGCTGCGAATTCACGTACACGGGCTCGGCACCGAACGTGCCTCCCTGGTTCTGGCCCAGCTGGAGCAGATATTTGTCACGCCAATTGAGCGCGCCGCGGATCTGGAACCCGTTCTTGTCGTAGAAGCCGACGAAGTTCGCCGATTTCGCAAGGCCGGTAATCGCAAAAGCTGTCCCCGAAATGTCCGAAGGATCGAAATTGCGATCGGACCACGGCAAGGTCGCATTGGCGTTGAAGCCGAAGCCGCTGTCGCCGAACACATGCTGCAATGCGAGTTCGAAGCCCTTCACCGTCGCTTCCGGCCCGTTGACCTTCGAATTGACGTTGAACCGCGCGATCTGCCCGGTGCTGGGATCGATCACATTGTTGATGGTCTGCGTCGTGACGCCGCCGACGATGAAGTTGGTCAGGTGCTTCAGGTAGAAGTTTGCCGAGAAATAGGAGTTGCGCTGATAATACCATTCGATCGCGGCGTCGAAATTGTCCGACAGATACGGCTTGAGGTTGGGGTTGCCGCCGCTCGCCGCGAGACTGCCGCGGCGCAAGGTTCCGACATTGATCGTCGGGCGCAGATCGGCGAGCAATGGTCGCGTCAGCGTCCGCGAAGCATCGAGCCGGAAGATCAGGTTGGGCATGATCTCAAGCTTCGCATCGACGCTCGGCAGCAGATAATTATAGCTGGAGGAACTGACGATCGGCTGTGTCGCCGAATAGCCGTCGTGAAGCGGCCCGAGCGCCGGATCGGGCTGGATCAGCGTCGGATCCCCCGCCGGGATCGACAGGCCGAGCAGCTGCCGGCCGAGCGCGGTAGTGGTGACGTGCGTTCCCTCGTCGCGCAGGCCCACGTTCAGGTGGAACGGCATGCCCGCGATTTCGTCCTCGAAGCTCGCCTTGAAGAAGATCGCATAGGTCTTCTCCCGGACCTGCAGCACGCT
>NZ_MKRR01000133.1:406244-406882 GCF_001897045.1 Sphingomonas sp. 66-10 | reverse complement strand
GACGAGCACCGACGGCGCAAGACCGCCCTTGTAGCCGGGAATCCAGTTCGCGGTGCTGATGCTCCCCTGATATACCCCGCCCGGCAGCGGCGCGATGCCGCCGCTCGATCCGCCGGGGCGCCCCGATGGCGTGCCATAGCCGGCCCGGCTGGCGAAGACGCCGTTGGAGAAGGTGCTGGTCGATTCCTGGTATAGCTTGTCCTCGAGATATTGCGCGCCCAGCTTGACGCTGAACTTATCCTTCGACCAGCCGATCGTCGCGCGCAGCTGCTTGACGAGATCGGTATTATAGGGCGCGCCGCGTACGATGACGTGCGAGCCGATGACCGACTTGTCGGTGAAACGGGAAAGATCGCCGGCCGGGCCGACATCGTGGATCTGCGGCAGATACTGGCTGCTTGGACCAAGGATCGTCAGCCCGGTATTGGCGCCGAGCACCGTCGTCGAGCCGTTGGTGCCGCCGTAGCCGATATCCATGCTGTCGTTGAAGCCGTTGCGGCCGGGGTTGCGCGTGCTGCGCGCGATCGCGCCGTCGAGCTCGAACTTCAGATGTTCGGCGATATCCCATTTCAGGTTCGCGCCGATCTGATTGGTTTCATAGATGTTGCGGGTCCGATTGGCGTTGAAGTCCATCGGCG
>NZ_MKRR01000133.1:403747-406200 GCF_001897045.1 Sphingomonas sp. 66-10 | reverse complement strand
TGCTGTTCAAGGTCTGGCGGGTAAAATTGTCGTCGATCGTCAGCAACATGCTGTCGGTCGGCCGCCATTGCACCGCGATGCGCCCGTCGACGCGCTCGTCCTGGTTGAACGTCTGCTCGATCCCCTGCTGCTGCGGGAACCAGGTCAGGATCGACTGGCGGTTGCTAGGCGTCGCCCAGGCCGCGCTCGCCGGATCGTTCGTCGGCGAACAATCCGTGCCGATCGGCCCGGACTGGCAGGGCGCGAAATGCGCGCCGATCCAGCCGGGGATGAAGACGTGGTTCGACGTCGTGTCGCGACGGGTATAGGCCACGTCGGCGAGCACGCCGATCGTATTGTCCGCAAAGGTGTCGGATACCAGCAGGCCGCCGGTGGCGCGCGCATTCTTGTCGCGCGACTGGAGCGAGCCGGCAGCGGTGGCGGCAAGGTGGAAGCCGTCGCGGTCGAACGGCTTGGGCAGCGAGACGTCGATGATCCCGCCGATCGCGCTGGTCGAAAGCTCGACGTCCGGCGTCTTGTAGACGCTGAGACGGCCGACGAAATCGGAGCCGATCGTGGTGAAGTCTACGCCGCGATTGCCGGTTGCGGTCGAGATATGGCGGCCGTCGTACAAAGTATCGATGAAGTCCTGGCCGAACCCGCGGATGGTGACGCCGGTCGCATCACCGCGCGCACCCGAGCGCTGGATCGAGATGCCCGGCAGGCGCTGCATCGCGGAGGCGACGTTCGAATCCGGGAACTTGCCGATGTCTTCGGCCGAGATCGCGTCGACCACGCCGGGCGAATCGCGCTTGATGTCGAGATTGCGCTGCAGCGACGCGCGCAGGCCCGTGACGACGATATCGTTCGGCGTTTCCGACGGGCTGGCGAGCGTCGTCGTAGCGTCCTGCGCGATTGCCGGCGCGGCGATCGTCAGTGCAACGACGCCCGGTGCGGCGGTCAGCAACAAGCGCCTGGTCGCGCGCGCACCGTTCACCCGCGAATTGGATTGCTTCTTCATCACATCCTCCCCCGTCCTGATCATTCTCGCGTCGGGACGGCTTCGACGCCAACCACCTTCCCCGAGGCTGACGACCTCGATGCAGAGTTTGCCGGAGACGAAGTTTCAGTGCGGTCAGGCCGCCAAATCCCCTCGACTCCGGAATCTGCGGTTCCGGTCTGCGCTTTGGGTAACGCGAAAAGGTAGCGCTATCAAGAATTATTTGTCAGCGTTTTCGAACCTGCTATTCAGGCCCTACAAAGGCGGTGCAGGTGGCGTACAACACCGCCGCACAACAAAGGCTGGGAGAGCGGGATGGCGGCCGAGTTTGAGATTTTGAACGATCAGGCGCACCGCAATCTCGCGATTCGCAGCGATGCCGGCGTCGCCCATCCGCATTTCGTGATGATCGTTCTCGGCGAGTTTCCCGCGGCCGCAAGCGCATGTCCGATCTTTCTCGCGAAAGACCCGGCCACCGGGGAATTCTATGCCGCCGCGCTGTTCGGTTTCGAACCGGGGGAGACTTTGTTCGAGGCCGGCGAGAAGGCCGCGACGTTCCGCCCGCTCGAATTGCAACGGCAGGGTTTTCATGTCGCGGACGAGAATATCGCCGTCCAGCCGGGACATCCTCGGTTCGGTGCGGGGGCGGATATCGCCCTCTTCGATGACGGCGGCACGCCGACCGAAGCGCTGCGCAAGATCCAGATGATACTCGGGCAATTGCACAGCGGCATTCATGAGACTCGCGCGTTCATCGGTGAGTTGCTGCGACTGAGGTTGGTCGAACCGCTCGATATCTCGCTGACCTTCGATGACGGGAAGCGGCTCGATCTCGACGGGCTCTATACCGTCAGCCGCGACGGCCTGAACGATCTGCCCGACGTCGAAATCGCCGCTTTGTTCCGCAAGGGATATCTGCAGGCGGCGATGTGCATGACCTTTTCGTTGAACCAGATCGCCGTTCTCGCGCGGCGGCGCAACGCCCGGCTGCTTGCATGACGATAGCGGTGCCGGAGATAGCGGCCGATCCCTTTGCCGATCCGGCGCAGTTCCGCGAGATCGCGGCGCGCTGCGAGCCGGTGGTGGTGCGTGGCCTGGTCAACGACTGGCCGGTCGTGCGCGCCGCCGCCACATCGCCGGTCGCGTTGCGCGCCTATCTTCTGCGCTTCGCGAGCGCGACCCGCGCAGAGGCCTTCGTGGGGAAGGCGGGGCGCTATTCCTATAACGAAAGGCTGGACGGCTTCGATTTCGACCGGGTCGACACCGATCTCGCCGATGCGCTCGACCGCATTCTCGCCAGCGCGAACGTGCCGGGCGCGCCGACCGTCTACGTCGGGTCTCTCGATACGGCGCAATATCTGCCGGGATTCGCGGCGGAGAACAATCTCGGCCCGCTGCTATCCACGGTTCAGCCGCGGCTGTGGATCGGCAATAGGTCGGACATTGCATGTCACAACGACACGTTCGACAATAT
>NZ_MKRR01000133.1:393372-403730 GCF_001897045.1 Sphingomonas sp. 66-10 | reverse complement strand
CCGACCTTCATATCGGGCCGGTCGATTTCACGATGTCCGGCCGGGCGACCAGCCTAGCGACCTCCGCATCGGCCGAGGCCCGCGCGACGGTCGCCGAGCTCGAGGCCGGCGACGCGCTTTACCTGCCGAAATTGTGGTGGCACCGGGTCGAGGCGACGGGGTCGATCAATCTGCTCGTCAATTACTGGTGGGACGAGTTCAGCGCCGGACCGGACGCGCCCAATACCGCGATGATGCTGGCGATGATCGCCATCGCCGAGCGGCCGCCCGCCGAACGCGCCGCATGGCGCGCGCTGTTCGATCATTATGTGTTCCGGCCGGACGGGCATCCGCTGCGCCACATTCCCGAGGAGCGACACGGCATTCTGGGGCCGCTCGCGGTAGGAAATTACGGCCGCATCCGCGCGATGGTCATGCAGATGCTGCGCGGCGGGTGATCGTTTCGGCGGCAATTAAGCGGACAAATGAAAGCGACGTCCCGACAGGGATCGAGGTTCGAGAGAGGATAATGATATGAGGAAGAATTTGCTGAGGGTGCTGATCGCGAGCGTCGCGCTGCCGACGCTCGCCCTGGCGTCCCCCGCCGCCGCGCAGGTCAAGACCAATGTGCCGGCGGTCGAACCGTCCGCTAAACCGGTCACCGTCGAGCGGATCAAGGTGCATTCGCCGGCGCTGGAGGGCAATCTGGAGGGCAATGCCGCCGACCGCGATGTGCTGGTCATGTTGCCGCCCGGTTACGCGAAGGATCCGAAGCGTCGCTATCCGGTGGTCTATGCGCTGCACGGCTATTCGATCGGCGCGGAGCAATGGTCGGGCGAGATTCATGTCCCCCAGACGGTCGAGGGCGCGTTCGCGCGCGGGGTGAAGGACATGATCGTCGTGTTTCCCGATAGCAAGACGGTGCACAACGGATCGATGTATTCGAGTTCCCCCACGACGGGCGATTTCGAAACCTTCGTCTCGCGCGATCTGGTCGCCTATATCGATGCGCATTATCGCACGATCGCCCGGCGGGAAAGTCGTGGGCTCGTCGGGCATTCGATGGGCGGTTATGGCGCAAGCCGTATCGGGATGAAGCATGCCGACGTGTTCGGCGCGCTTTATATGATGAGCCCCTGCTGCCTTTCGGCGCGGGGCGCGATGCCGTTGAGTCCGGAAGCCGAAGCCGCGCTCAAGACGACGAAAACAATGGCCGACACCGCGGCCTTGCCATGGGGGGTGCGCGCGCAATTCGCCGCGGCCTCCGCCTGGTCGCCCGATCCGAAGAACCCGCCCTTCTACTTCGATCTGCCGACCGGCGACGAAGCGCAGAAGCGCGACGTGCTGGCCCGCTGGGCGGCGAATGCCCCGCTGGCCTTTGTCGATCAATATATCGCGCGTCTGCGCCAATATCGGGCGATCGCGATCGATGTCGGCGATCAGGATAGTCTGAAGGATGATGCGCAGAAGCTGCATCAGATACTCGACAATTATGGTGTCGCGAACAGCTTCGAAATCTACTCGGGGACACATACCAACGATGTCGCCGTGCGTTTCCAGAATTTCGTGCTGCCGTTCTTCGGCAAGAATCTGGCTTTCTGATCCATGACGAACCGTTCATCGTCGTCGTCGCGCCGGCTCGTCACGCGCGGTGCCTTGCTGCTGGCCGCCGCAATGCAGGCGGTCGCGCCGCTCGCCGCATCCGCCGATCCGCTCGATCCGACCGCGCGCTGGACGGCTTATGCCCGGGGCGCGGCGGCGCTGCCGCCGATGGGCTGGGCGAGCTGGAATGCGTTCAACAGCGACATCGACGAGGAGAAAGTGCTCGCTTCCGCGCGTATTATCGTCGATTCGGGGCTGGCGCAGAAGGGTTATCGCTATATCGACATCGACGACGGCTGGTGGTTGCGCCGCAACCAGCCTGACGGCCGGATGGTCATCCGCGCGGCAAAATTTCCCTCCGCCCGATTGCCCGACGGCCGCACCAGTTTTCGCCCGCTCACCGATCGGCTGCACGCGATGGGATTGAAAGCGGGCATCTATTCCGACATCGGCCGCAACAGTTGCGGGCAGATCTATACGTCGAATTTCGCCAATCAGCCCGAGGGCAGCGTCGCCGAGCGCGAGGTCGGTCTCTACGGCCATGTCGAGCAGGACATCCGCCTCTATTTCCAGGAATGGGGGTTTGACCTGATCAAGGTCGACGGATGCGGCATTCGCGGGCTGCCGGCCAGCAATCCGCTGGTCAGGGCCGGCGTCTATCGCGCGCTCGATCCGCTGATCGACAGCGATTCGGTGGGGGCGACCGACGTCGCGGCGGTGCGGCGGCTCTATCAGCAGGTCGGGACCGCGATCGAAAGCGTCAAGCCGGACAATGACTTCATCTACTCCATCTGCCTCTGGGGCTCGGCCGACGTGCGTTCCTGGGCAAAGGACGTGGGCAGCATATCGCGCACCAGCGAGGATATTTCGCCCAAATGGAGCCGGATGCTGCACAATCTCGACAGCGCGGCGCGGCGCGCGCTTTATGCGCATCCGGGGTCCTGGAACGACCCCGACATGCTGTTCGTCGGCAGCGGCGATTTCGACGCGAACCATCTGGTCGAAGCACGCTCGCACTTCAGCTTATGGGCGATGCTGAACGCGCCGCTGATGATCGGTTACGACCTTCGCAAGGCGGATCGCGCGCTGATCGACCTGCTCGGCAACAGCCGCGTCATCGCGCTCAATCAGGATCCCGCGGGCAACCAGGCGGTGCTCGCGTTCGATTCGGACGAGGTGTCGATCTTCGTCAAGGCGCTGAGCAACGGCGACCGCGCGGTCGCGATCCTCAACCGTACCTCGGCGCCGATCGAGGCGACGCTGCTGGCATCGCACATGAAATTCCTGCCGGATGCCGATATCGAGCTGACCGACGTGTGGCGCGGTGGCCACAGCCGCTTCCGCGGGCAGCAGAATTTCGCGCTCGGCGCGCGGGAGACGCTGCTATTTACCGCCAAGGGCACCCGCCGTCTGGCGGATGGCCTTTACCTGTCCGAACAGCCGGGCAGCGTGAACCCCGCGGTCGACGGGGTGACGGTGCCCGAGGCGGAGCCAATGATCTATCGCGCGCTGCTCCCCTGGCTCGGCACGCGTGCCAGCCGCGAGCCACCGCGTTACGGCGGCTGGGGCGGTGCGCAGGCGGACGCCACGCCTTATGGCCAGCAATTGACGATCAGCGGTCAACGTTATGACACCGGCATCGGCGTGCTCGCCAATTCACGGCTCGAGGTGCGCAACGCGGGCTATGCGCGCTTCACTGCCACGGTCGGGATCGATCAGTCCGCGCGAGATCGCAGCCAGCCGGTGACCTTCACCGTCTATGGCGATGGCAAGTTGCTCGCGCGGACGCCGCCGTTGCGGTTTGGCGAGAAGCCGGTCGCGATCGCCGCGGATGTGCGCGGCGTGAAGCTGATCGAGCTGGTCGCGCGGGCACCGACGGCGATGCGTTTCCCCGATCCGGTCGTCTGGGGAGATGCAGCGCTGCGACGCTAAGGCATGTCCGAGCTCGCCGCCGCGGCGCCTGTCTCGTCGCGCTATTCCCGATCGGCGGCGAGATTGGTGATCGCGGCGCGCGTGTCCTCCAGCGCCTGATCGACGAGCGTGTGCATCGCCGCGGCCGCGGCATCCGCGTCAGCGGCGGCGATCGCGTCGTAAACGCGGACATGGCCGGGCAACGGATCGCGCGGCAGGGCACGCATCCGCTGCTTGAACTGCGTCGTCCAGTTCACCGCCGCGCCGATGCTGGCGGTCAGCGCGGTCAGTGCGCTGTTCTGGGTCGCGGCGAGAATCGCCTCGTGAAAATCCCGGTCCGCGATCCGGCCCGCCTCCGTCGCGAGCGTATGGCGGCGCATCGCGCCGAGCGCGTCCTTCATCGCCTTCAAGTCTTCCTTGCTCCGCCGCGCCGCCGCCAGCCGCGCCGCCGCCGGTTCGACAATCGCCCGTAATTCGAACAGATCGCGGACGAAATTGATGTCGGGCTCACCGGAGAACGCCCAGGCAAGCAACGTCGGGTCCAATATATTCCAGCGGCTGCGCGGCAGAACGCGGGTTCCCGCCCGGGGCCGGCTTTCCAACAGACCTTTGGCGGTCAGCACCTGAACCGCCTCGCGATAGGCGCTGCGCGAGACGCTCAGCGCCTCGGCATTGGCGACCTCGCCGGTGAGCGTCTCGCCCGGCGCGATCCGTCCGGAAACGATGGCGGTGCCGAGATAATGCGCGACCGCGCCGCGAAGCCGCCGCCCGGATCCTCTGGAGGATTCCGGGGCAATCGCGCTCTTATCGTCTTCAGATCTCGGCACATCGCCCTTCTTCACCGGCGTCGGCATCGCATTCCTCCTCTGGCCGCCCTAGCTGCGCCGATCACCATCGCAACGCAAGGTCACGTTGCCGGACCGATAGCCGGTCAGTCGATCGCCACCACCACGACGGATTTCGCGGGAATGACGAGCGCCGCACGCCCGTCCTTCACGACGCCGGTGAAGGGCTTCGGACGCACCACCTCCGGCGAGGCGAAGCTGTTGACCGCATCGAAGCGCGGCGCGCTCAATATCTCTCCGCGCGCGCCGTGGACGGTCATCCCGGCGACGCTCGCCTCGATCCGCGCGGCGCGGTGCGGATCGACGTTGGTGAGCGCAAGCCACAATTTGCCGGCCGTATCGCGCGCCGCGATTGCGTCGAGCCGCGGCATCGTCACCGCGCCATGCGTATAGCTGCCCGCGTCGAGCTTGAGCGGAACGAATGTCGCGTCCTGGAAGGGCAGGTACATTTTGAAGATGTGATAGGTCGGCGTCAGCACCATCTTCGGCCCGTCGGTCAGGATCATCGCCTGCAGCACATTGGTCATCTGGGCGATGTTCGCCATCCGCACGCGATCGGCGTGGCGCGCGAAGATGTTGAGGTTGAGCGCGGCGATGATCGCGTCGCGCAGCGAATTCTGCTGCTGGAGAAACCCCGGGTTGGTGCCTGCATTGGGCTTCAGCCAGACGCCCCATTCGTCCACGACGAGCGGGACTTTCTTCTCCGGATCATATTTGTCCATCACCGCGGCATGGGCGAGGATGAGCTTATCCATGTCCCATGTCGATTTGATCAGGCTGGCATAAGCCGCTTCGTCGAAATTCTCGCTTGCATAGGATGGCGGCCAGCCCGCGGTGGTATAGCTGTGGAGCGACAAGCCCTCGATGCTCCAGGCCCAATTATGGTCCTTATAGGCCTTCATGACCGCTTCGGTGTAATCGAGCTTGGCGTCACCCGGCCCCACCGCGATACGCCGCATCGTCTCGTCGCCCGTCTGGGCGGGGTTATAGTTGCGCACAAAGCGCGCAAATGGCCGCATCAGCGCGACATATTCGTCGCCGCTGAACGAGCCGCCACAGCCCCAGGATTCATTGCCGATGCCGAGATATTTGACCTTATAGGGCGCCGGATGCCCGTTCGCCGCGCGCTCCTGGCCGGCGGTGGTCTTTGGGTCCGCCGTCATATAGGCCAGCCAGTCGGCCGCTTCCTTGACGGTGCCGGAGCCGAGATTGACCGAGACATAGGCTTCGCTGCCGATCTGGTCGATGAAGTCGAAGAATTCGTCGGTGCCGAAGCTGTTCGGTTCTACCGCGTCGCCCCAGTTGGAGTTTATCGACACCTTCCGGCCCTTCGCCGGGCCGATGCCGTCGCGCCAATGATATTCGTCGGCGAAGCATCCGCCGGGCCAGCGTACATTCGGCACCTTGATCGCGCGCAACGCGGCGACCACGTCCTTGCGGATGCCGCGCACATTGGGAATGGACGAATCCCGGCCGACCCAGACGCCGCCGTAAATCCCGGTGCCGAGGTGCTCCGCGAACTGGCCGAACAGGTTGCGATCGATCCGGGGGCCCGGCGAACGGGTATCGACGGCCAGCACGATCGGCGCGTCCGCCCCGGTCTGCGCCGGCGCGGCCGACGCCGCGAACGCCAGCAGTGCGGCCGCCAACAGCGGCCTGAAAGCCTTGCTCATCATTTCCTCCCGTCGATTGTCCGTTTTGTGGAGACGCGCTCCTACCCCGCCTTCAGCGCGGCGAGCTCGCCGTCGGCGCGCGCTTTCGCGCCGTAGACGAGCTCGAACAACGGCCCCGCCATCATCGTGGTGACGATCGCCATCAGCACCAGCATCGAGAACAGCGAGGGGCCGATGATCCCCTTCTGCAGGCCGATATTGATGATGATCAATTCCATCAGGCCGCGCGAGTTCATCAGCGCGCCGATGCCGAGCGCGGTGCGATTATCCTCGCCGGCAAGCCGTGCCGCTGCCCAGCAGGCACCGAATTTCGCCAGCACCGACGCCGCCAGGATGCCGAGCGCAACGAGCAGCAGCGACGCCGAATTGACCATGTCGAGGCGCGTATTGAGCCCCGAATAGGTGAAGAACATCGGCAGCAGCAGCACGACTGCCAGCGGCTCGACCTTGCGTTTCAGCTCGTCGACGAAGGCGCCGCGCGGCATGCAGGCGCCGAGGATGAAGCCGCCGAAAATGGCGTGAATGCCGATCGCGTCCATCACGAAGGCGGAGAGGCAGAACAGCAGCATCGTGAGCGCCAGGACATTGGTGCTCATGCTGCCCTGCGCCTCGACGATGCGGCCGAGCGGCGCGAGCAGCCGCCGGCCCCATAGCAGCATGAAGCCGACATATAATGTCGCGCCGCCGATCGCGAGTATCGCCAGTCCGGCGCCGCCGCCGAACGTCGCCAGCACCACGGCCAATACGCACCACGATGCGGCATCGTCGAACGCGCCGGCGGTCAGCGACAATGTCCCGAGCGACGAATCCGCCAGACCGCGTTCGTTGATGATCCGTGCCAGCATCGGAAAAGCGGTCAGCGCGATGCAGGCCCCCATGAACAGCGTGGCGCTGCCCTGGCCGATTCCCGGCGCGAACAGGCCGTCGACCGACAGCAGCGACGGCGTGACAAGGGCGGCGAGCACGAAGGGCGCGACGATCCCGGCGGCGGACACCGCCCCGGCGCTGCGCGCTTTCGCCTGGAAATGATCGAGCCGGAGCGTCAGCCCGACCATGAACATATAAAGCCCCACGCCGAGCTGCGCGCCGGCGTAGAGGACGTTGCGGGTCTCCTTGGGAAACAGCGCCAGCTGAAAGTCGGGAAAGAACAGCCCGAGCAATGACGGGCCCAGCACGACGCCGGCGATCATCTCCCCCACGACCTGCGGCTGGCCGAGCATCCGCTGACCCGCCCAGCCGACCAGACGGCAGGCGAGAAGGATCACCGCGAGCTGCATGAAGAAATGCACGCTGAAATCGCCGGGCGTGTAGCTCGCGCCCGCGCCATGTGGCGACAATATGCCGGTTATCGTCGAAACCAGGCTGTCGACGGTCCCTTCGGGCATTCCGCCATCCCCTCCATCTAATGCGCCGACAATAACCGCGAAATGTGAGCGTTAACAAGAGGGGTTTCCGCGGCGCGATGTCGCTATCCCGGAAAGGCTGCCAATTTGCGGGTAAGGACCGGGGGCAGTGGAGGGAGCGCGGCCTGCTGCCCGGGGGGAGGGGATGGCGCGACCGCGCTCCAGGAGAGAGTTGCCCGCAAGCGGGTGGAGGACGCCCGGAGCATTCCTCCCCTAAAGATGCCCCTGCCGCGGCAGCAATATCGCCCTGACGGCGGGGGGCTTCGGCGAAATTCGCGGATTTGTTGCAAATGTCCAGCAATAAATGTCGGAGTATATGGATATTGCGCGGGAACCGAAGGGCTTAGCTATCGTCTCACCCGAGGCGAAGCGCGAAGGCGAGCAGCAGCCCGGTTTCGACCAGCTCGATTCCCGCGCCGTGGACATCCCCGGTGACCCCGCCGAGGCGGTGATGCGCCCACCAGCCGAATGCGCCGATCAGCACCGGCGCCGTAGCGAGCGGTGGCAACAGCAAGCAGGCAGCGGCCAGCGCGAGGCCCCATGCGGCCAATATCGGCAGCGTGATCGCGCCGGCGATGCTCGCGCCCAAACCGCTGTCGCGCAGCGGGGGCAGGAACCGCGCCCAGGCCAGCGGCCCGAGCCGCGCCGCGGCGGGGATCGCGATCAGCGCAAGCCAGCTAGTCGGCAGGACAAGGTGGAGCAGTACCAGCTTGGCGGCGAGTTGCAGCGCGATCGCGGTGACGCCGAAGCTGCCGATGTGCGGATCGCGCATCACCTGCAAAAGCCGGGTGCGATCGCCGTGCGCGGCGCCGAGCCCGTCGGCGACGTCGCCCAGCCCGTCGAGGTGGAGCGCGCCCGTCGCCCATATCCATAATGTCGTCGCGGCGAGCGCGCCGAGCCACGGATCGATCCGTCCGCCGAGCCATCCCGCGCCCGCCACCAGCACGCCGATCGCGAGCCCGGCGACCGGATAGAGCCGTACCGCGCGCGCGAAATCGCGCGCATCGGCGGCAAGCCGCGGCATCGGCAGGCGGGTGAGGAAGGCGAGCGCGACGATCAGCGATCGCATTGCCGCAGCTCGTTGATCTGCGCGCGGCGCGATTGTCCCTCCCACACGGTGAGCGACAGCATCGCGGCATAGGGCAGGTCGAACGCCCAGGTCGCGGCGAGACTCAGCCCGCAGAGATGCGCGAGCGCGGCACGCATCGCCCCGCCATGGGTCACCACCAATGTCGGGACGGGGGCGAGATCGTCGATCGCCGCGCCGACCCGCGCGACCAGCGCCGACCAGCTTTCGCCGCCGGGGGGCGGGTGAGCATCCGGGTCATCGTGGAAGCACGCCAGCGCGACGGGGTCGATATCGCTCGCCGCCAGCCCGTCCCACGCGCCGAAATCGAGTTCGCGCCAGCGCGGGTCGCGCCGCGGCGTGCCGATCGCCTCGGCGCAGCGTCGTGCGCGGGTGAGATCGGAGGCGATTAGGGCATCGACCGGCGGAAGTCCTCGCGCCTGCGCGACGCATGCCGCGATGCCGCCCGCCGTAACCTCGGCATCGTGATGCCCGAGCATCCGCCCGGTGACGACCGGCGCGCCGTGTCGCAGCAGGTGGAGCGCGAAGCGCGTCATCCCCCGGCGACGCCGGCCTCGGCGAAGGTCGCCATTTCATCATGCGCGGCGAGCGCGGCGCGGACGATCTGCGCCGCCACCGCCGCGCCGCTGCCCTCGCCCAATCGCATGTCGAGCATGAGCAGCGGCGACAGCCCGAGCCGGTCGAGCAAGCCGCGGTGCCCCGGCTCGGCCGAACAATGCCCGGCGAGGCAATGGTCGGTGATCGCGGCATTGCCGTGCGCCAGCGGGGCGATCGCGGCGGTGCCGATGAAGCCGTCGAGCAGCACGGGGATGCGTGCGTGGCGCGCGGCGATGATCGCGCCGGCGATCGCGACGATCTCGCGCCCGCCCACCCGGCGCAGGATCTCGAACGGTTGGTCGAGGTGCCCGGCGTGATGCGCCAACGCCATGTCGACGACCGCCGCCTTGCGCTGCACCCCGGCCGCATCGACCCCGGTGCCGGGGCCGACCCAGTCCGCCCCCGCCCCGCCGAAGCTCGCCGCGGCGAGCGCGGCGGCGGCGGTGGTGTTGCCGATCCCCATCTCGCCGAGCACCAGCAGATCGGCATCGCCGATCGCCGCGGCGCCGGCGTCGAGCGCGGCGAGACAGTCATCGGCGGTCATCGCCGGGCCGGTGGTGAAATCCTCGGTCGGTCGGTCGAGATCGAGCGGGACGACCGACAGGGCCAGCCCGGCGGCAGCGGCGAGCGCATTGATCGCCGCGCCCCCGGCGGCGAAATTCGCTACCATCTGCGCGGTCACCGCGGCGGGAAAGGCGCTCACCCCGCGTGCGACGACGCCGTGGTTGCCGGCGAACACCAATGCGCGGCCGCGCGCGATGCGTGGCCGCGCGGCGCCGTGCCAGCCGGCGACGAACAATGCGATTTCCTCCAGCCGGCCGAGCGAGCCGGGCGGTTTGGTGAGTTGCGCCTGTCGCGCCGCTGCCGCATCGCGCGCGACGCGATCCGGGGCGGGGAGGGTGGCGAGCGCGGTCTCGAACGCGGCGACCGATCCGAACATCCTCATGCGACGACATATCCTTCAGGCGGAGTGCGGGTGATGAAATGGCCCTTCACCCCCTCGGGCCAGTCGCGGTACGGCACCTGCCCCCACTCGCTCGCGGCATAAGCGCGCGCGTAATCGAGGATCGCGCGCGCCGCCTCGTCGGTCGGGTCGAACCGGCCGAGGACATAACCGACCTTGCCCGGCGCGCGGAGGTGGACGGCGCAGGACTCGCGGCAGGCGAACAGGCACGGCATCTCCTGCACCGCGACCCCGGCATAGGCCGCGTCGCCGCCCTGCACCCGGCGCAACGCCGCGACGAGCGCCGCCCCCGCGGCG
>NZ_MKRR01000133.1:377829-393360 GCF_001897045.1 Sphingomonas sp. 66-10 | reverse complement strand
GAGCCCCGCCGCGACGAGCGTGCGATAGAGCAGATACAGCCCGGCGAGGATCGCGGCGTTGCGCGCGAACAGCCGCGCGTTGATCGCCGGCGACAGCGCGATATCCACCCCGCCGAGCCCGACCGCGCCGAGGAGCTGGACGATCTTGAACCCGATCGTCGCGCCGAGATAGGCGACCGCGATGCGCAGCAGCACGCGGCCCGGCGCGACGCGATCGGCGGCGACGCGCGCACCGACGACCGCGGCGATCGCCGCCAGCCCCAGCGTCGCGCCCCATAGCAAGGTCGATGCGTCGCGCGGATAGCCGAGCAGGCAGAAACCGGTCGCCTGGCTCAATGCCCAGCTCGCGATCATCAGCACGATGCCGTCGCGCGCGCGCAACTGCGTCGCCGCCAGCGCGGCGAGCGCGGTGAACGGCGTCGCGCAGGCGAGCGCCAGGGTGGTGAGCGCGCTCGCCAGCGTCAGCAGCATGATCCACAGCGTGGAGACGCGCGCATCGGATCGGGTCATCGTCGTTGCTCCTTTCATGAACGGCGCACGCATCAGAAGCGCCCCCGGAAGCCGGCATAGATGCTGCGGCCGAGGGTGCCGTAGCGATAGACGGTCTCATATTTCTCGTCGAACACGTTTTCGCCGCGCACGAACAGCCGCAGCCCCGGGGTGACGGGCAGCTCGGCGCGCAGGTCGACCAACGTATAAGAAGCGAGCACGACATTGCTCGTCGCGCTGTCGAACGTATCGCCCGACCAGCGCACCGCCGCGCCGAACGACGGACCGCCTGGGAAGCTGTAATCGGCGCTGGCGTTCCACGCGTGGCGCGGGCGGCGCGGCAATTGCCGGCCGAACGTGGCGACGCCCGGCGAGCGATCCTCCGATGCGGTCCAGCTGTAATTGCCGTCGATCGTCAGCCGCTTGCCGAGCGCGACATGCCCGGCCGCCTCGATGCCGTTGGCGAAGGCGCGCGAGACGTTCTTGTAATAGCCGAAGCGGCGCTGGGTGGTGCTGCCGGGGACGAGGCACATCGAGTCGATCGCGCCGGTCGAGCAGCCGTTGTAGATGATGAGGTCGTTCGAGCGCCGCTCGAAATAGGTCGCGCCGAGCGCGACATGCCCGTCGAGGAAACGCTGTTCGACCCCCGCTTCCCATCCGTTCGCGCGTTCGGGGCGCAGCGCCTGGTTCCCATATTCGGAGAAGAGCTGGTAGAGCGTCGGCGCCTTGAAGCCTTCCGAATAGCTCGCGCGGAACACGGTGCCGGTGGGCAACGCCCAGGCGCCGCCGCCGGCGAACAGGGTCTTGCCGCCGTAGCGGCTGTGATCGTCGTTGCGCACCCCCGCGGTCAGCGTCAGCCCGGCGATCACCGCGGCGTTGAGCTGGCCGTAGAAGCTGGTGATCTCCGCCCGGCCGCGTGCGGGCGCGGGGATCGGCACCGACAGGCTGGCGGCGGGCGAGACGCTGCGGAAGCGGCTCACCTCATTCTCCGCGCCGAACACCGCGTCGACCCCGCGCGCGATCGCGAAACTGCCCTGATATTCGAGCCGTTCGTTGCGCCCTGCCGCGTCGAAGGTCAGCGTCCGCGCACGCGCCGGATTGTAGTTGTCGCGATCGGTGTTGGTGTAGCCATAAGCGAACCGGTTGCGGAACCGCCCGTCGAGCAGCGCGACATTGAGGCCGGCATAGCCGACGAATTCGCGGTTGAGCGTATATTCGGGGGTGTCGCCGCTGAATCCGTCGATCCCGGCGCGGCCGTTGGCATAATAGCCGCGCAGTTCGGCGCTGACGTTGGGCGTGATCGTCAGCACTGCACGCCCGGCGATCGAGCGGTTGGTATAGCCGTCGAGTTCCCGCCCGCCGAAATCGGGGGCGATCGCGGAGATGCCGCGGGTGGTGAAGGCCTGCCCGCCGACGCGCCATGCGAGCGGCCCGTCATTGCCGCCGATCGCCGCGCGCGCGCTGACGGTATCGCGGCTGCCCGCCTCGATATCGAAACTGCCCTCGAGCCGCTTTTCGGGCAGCGGGGTCACGACATTGACCACCCCGCCGATCGCCTGGCTGCCCCACAAGATCGACTGCGGCCCGCGCAGCACCTCGATCCGCCCGGCGTCGCCGGTCAGCAGATTGGCGAAATTATAGCCGCCGCCGGTCGCCGACGGATCGTTGAGCTTGACCCCGTCGATCACCACCACCGTCTGATCGCTCTCTGCACCGCGGATGCGCAGGCTGGTCGCGGTGCCATAACCGCCGTTGCGCGACATAGTGACCCCGGGGGTGCGCAGCAGCAGATCGGAAACCGACATGTCGCCGGCGCGGTCGATCGCATTCTTGTCGAGCACGGTGACCGACGCCGCGACGCGATCGATCGCGACGGGCGCGCGCATCGCGGTGACGACGACGGTGCCGTCGGCATCGGGCGTGGCGGCGGCGTCGGGCGCCGGCGCCGATACCGGCGGCTGGTTGGCGGATTGGGCGAAAAGGGGGCTGGGCGCGATCAGCGCGACGCCCGCGATTGGATAGAGAAGCTTCATAGTCTCCCACATGACGACATGCGCCGGCGCGCGATGCGCACCGGGGCTGGTTGCTTGTCGTCTCGCGGGTTTGACCCCCGTCCGTCCGGCGCACCCTGGCCGGTCGAAGGACGACCGCGACGGGCAGGTCTCCTGGCTTGCGGGTCAATGCCGCTCCGTGCCGCCTTCTCAGGATGTCGATCCCAATGGCATGTGGCACGGTGGCTCGCCGCTCACAGTTGCAGGGGCAGCCGGGGTTTCGAACCCCGTTCCCTTTCAATCCCCGGTCAAGGGGAACCTGTCGCGTGATCGGTCATAGGCAAATGCTGCGCCGCGTCAATCCACATCGCGGCGCCGTTTAGGCTCAGAATTTCCGGCTGATCTGCGCGATCACCTCGCGCGGGCGGCCGGGGCGGCCGGCGATCGCGGCGGTATAGCCCGCGGTGCCGGTGACATATTGCCGATCGGTGAGGTTGCTGCCCGATACGGTGAACTTCCACAATTTGTCCGCGCTGTTCCACCCGATCCGCGCGCCGAGCACGCCATAGCCGCGCTGCTGCTCGGGATAGCCGGTCACGCCGTTCACCCCGTCGTTGGCGGGGGTGAAATAGACCGTCGACTGGACATGCGCGTCGACCCCGACGAACGCCGATCCGGCATTGCCGAGATCCTGCGTATAGGTGCCGCCGAAGGTCGCCGACCAGCGCGGCGCGTTGTTGAGCCTTTTGCCCGCGGCGTCGAACGTGCCGAACGCGGTGACATAGGCCGCATCGTAACGCGCATAACGCGCGTCGAGATAGGCGACATTGCCGAACAGCTCGAGCCCGGCGACCGGGCGGCCCTGCAGTTCGAGCTCGACCCCCTTCACATGCGCGGTGCCGGCATTCTGCGTCCGCGCGCCGAACGAATTGCCGATGCGGACGCAATTCTCGACCTGCAGGTCGGCGTAATCATAATAGAAAGCGTCGAGGTTGACGCGCAGCCGGCGGTTGAACCAGTCGCTCTTGAGGCCGATTTCATACGACCACAATTTCTCCGGGCCATAGCCGGCGGCGGCGTCGACCGCGTTGTTCGCGCCATAATCGAACCCGCCGCTCTTGAACCCGCGCGTCGCCGACAGATAGACGAGCGCGTTGCTCGCCGGGCGGATGTTGATGCCGAATTTCGGGGTCAGCGCATGATCGCGGCGCACCGTGTCGACCGTGAACGGATCGGGGAGACCGGGCACGCCCGACAGCACCGGCGCGGCGCGGACGATCGCCGGGTTGGTCGAGGTCGAGGCGGTGAAATAATCGTCGAGCTGATAATGTTTGCGCTCGGCGGTGTAGCGCAGCCCGGCGACCAGCGAGACCATTTCATTGACGTGATATTCGACCTGCCCGAACACCGCCGCGGCGCGCGCGAAGAGCCGCGATTGCTGGACATGCGAAATCCCCGCGGCGAGGATCGGCACGACCTGCGGCTCGCGATCGACCTCCTGGAAATAATAAGCGCCGAGCACGTAATCGAGCGCGCGGCTCTTGCCGTTGAGCGTGAATTCCTGGCTGAACTGCTGCTGGCTGATCGGAGTGACGTAATCGGCGAGGATCGCCATCGAGCTCGCGTCGGCATCGGCGACGATCGAGCCGTCGATCCCGCGATAGCTGGTCAGCGAGCGCAGAGTGAGCCCCGGCGCGAGCTGGAACGAGGCATCGCTGGCGAAGCCGTAATTCTTCAGCACGGTGCGGTTGGGGTCGTTCATCGACACCTTGGAGAAATCGCCGAGGATCGAATCGTCGAGCGCATTGCCGTCCGGGCGCAGCAGCTTGATCGCGCCGCCGAGCGCGCCGGCCTGGCGCGAATAATCCGCGCGCAAGGTCCACGTATCGTGGCCGCCCAGCGGGATCAGCACCTGACCGCGCACGCCGAACGAGCGATTGTCCTCGACATCGCCGCCGGTCGAGACGTTCTTGCGATAGGCGTCGTGCCCCGAGACGTCGAACGCCAGGCTGGCGCGGACGCCGCTTTCGGTCAGCGGGCCGGAAACATAGCCCTGCACGCCATAGCGGTTGTACGTGCCGTAGAGTGCCTGGACCTGCCCCTCGAACGTGTCCGACGGGGTGCGCGAGATGATATTGACCGTGCCGCCGACCGAATTGCGGCCATAGAGCGTGCCCTGCGGCCCGCGCAGCACCTCGACCCGCTCGACGTCGAGGAATTCGTTGAAATAGCCCAGCGGGCGGGCGAGGTAGACGCCGTCTAGGTTGATCGTCGTGCTCGGGTCCGAGCCGATATAGACCGTGTTCGATCCGACCCCGCGGATGAACAATTGCGCATAGCCGTTGAGGTCCGACACCTGCAGGCTGGGGACATAGGCCTTGAGGTCCTGCGCATCACGGATGCCGCGATCGGCGATCTGCGCGCCGGTCACCGCATTGACTGCGATCGGGGTGGATTGCAGCGCGGTGGCGCCCATCCGCGTCGCGGTGACGACGACATCGCCGATCGCATTATTGTCGGCCGGGGCGGCCGGCACGGCTTCGGGCGCAGCGGCGGTTTGCGCCAGCGCGGGTTGCGCGAGCGCGGCGGCGGTGATGACGAACGCGAGACGCGATGTTCCGGCCAGACCCTGTTTCACGACTTTCCTCCCCGTAGAGCGATATGGCACGGGCGGCGGCTCGCGGCCCGCGTGGATTGCGCTGCCCCTAGCGCGATTCGTTGCTCGATCAAGCAAATATAACGCATTTGCCTATTTATACGTATCTATATCCACTTCATGCGTTGTTTATGCGCAACATGTGTCCGCACGCGCGGGCAATCGGCCGGAGCGGCGAAATTTCCGCGATTCAAACCGCCCTTCATCCGCGCTAAGGCGCCGGCATGTCGATGTTCGCTTTGCTCGCCGCCGCCGTGCTCGCGCCGCAGGTTTCCGCCCCCGAACCCGCCACGGTCACCGTCACCGGGCGCGCGACGCTCGACAATGCCTCGGTACTGCGATCGGCCAAGGCGCTCAAGGCGGGCGAATATATGTGGGCGCCGCAGACCGCGCCGGCGGGGCCGATCCTGATGGTCGTCAACCTCGAGACGCAGCGCGCGGTGGTCTATCGCAACGGCCTGCCGATCGCGATCACCACCGTCTCGTCGGGCAAGAAGGGGCATGAGACGCCGACCGGGATCTTCACCGTGCTCCAGAAGGAGAAGGATCACCGGTCCAACCTCTACAATAGCGCGCCGATGCCGTTCATGCAGCGGCTGACATGGGACGGGATCGCGCTTCATGCCGGCGCGCTGCCGGGGCATGCCGCGTCGCACGGCTGCATCCGCCTGCCGGCGAAATTCGCGCAGATGCTCTACGGCGCGACCCCGCTCGGGATGACGGTGGTGGTGACCAAGCGCGACGCATTGCCCGCGGTGGTCCCGGCGGGCGACGTAATCGCCGCGGCGGCGAAGAGCGGGGCAGGCGCGCCGGGTGCGCGCGATTTCTGGGATCCGGCGCGCGCGCCGACCGGGCCGGTGTCGATCGTCGTCAGCACCACCGATCGCGCCCTGTTCGTGATCCGCGGCGGGCGGATCATCGGCCGAGCCACCGTCGGGGTGAACCGGCAGATCAGCCACCCCTATCTCTACTCGCTCCAGTCCGCCGATTCCGCGGGGGCGCGGCGCTGGACGCGGATCGCCTTGCCCGGGCAGACGCTCGACGAGGATATGCAGCTCGGCGATGTCGACATGACCGCGGCGACCCGCGCCGCGATCGAAAGCGTGCTGGTGCCCGGCGCGACCGTCGTCGTCACCCCCGATGCGCTGACCGATGTCAGCAGCCTCAAGGATTTCGTGATCGGGAAGTAATCGCCGCGCTCGCCCGTCACACCTTCGCGGCGTAGATCATCCGGCCGGGACCGAGCCGTTCGAACACCTCGGCGAGTTCGCGCTCGCCGACCGCGAAACAGCCCTGACTGCGCCCGAGCATGCCGTGTGTGCGGATCATGTCGGCATTGGCATACCAGGCGCCGTGGATGACGAGCGCGCGGGCGAGCGCGTTGCTGTTGGTGGGATCGAGACCGATCAAACGCTGCGACCGGCCGTGCTTGCCGATATAATAATCGGCGGCTAGGAAGGCGCCTTCGGACGAGGCGTTCGAGCCGTTGGCGTTGGAGAAGCGGTGGAGGAAGCCGGTATGCGCGGGATCCGATCCGCTGCCGTGCGCGACCAGCTTGGCAATGCTCGCGCCGCTCGCCAGATCGACGAAATGGAACCGCGGCTCGGCCGATGCGGCGTCGAAATCAACGATCGCCATCCGATCGCGCTGCACGCGCGCGCCGTGGCGTTGCAAGGCGGCGAGCGCGCGGCGCATCAGCTCGGGCCGCACGACGCGCGGCGAGGTGCGTGGCGCGGCCGGCAGCGCCGCGCTTGCATGTGTAGGCAGAATGGCAGCGGCGGCGACCAGGCCGCCTGCGCCCAGCAAACCACGACGCGTCAGCGCCGCACGGTCGGTAACATTCATCGGTCGGTCAAAATCCCCATACCCGCTACCGCCTTTATAGCGACGGCGCGTGGCGATTTCACCACCAGGTCATTCAATCTGGCCCGTTTATTGCTTTATTTATCGCGCGGAGACCGCCGCGGTCACCGGTTATGGCTGCTGAACACCCGCCGCCCGCCCGGCCCGAAAGCGATCACCTGATAGGGCTCTTTCTCCCCGCCGGCTTCCATCCCCGGCGAGCCCAGCGGCATGCCGGGAACCGCGAGGCCGGTGACGCCCTTGGGCCTCGTCGCGAGCAGCCGCGCGATGTCGGCGGCAGGGACATGGCCTTCGATGACATAGCCGCCCGCGATCAGCGTGTGGCACGAGCGCAGCGCCGCCGGCACGCCGCGCTGGTCCGCGAAGGCGGCGACGTCGCGCGTCTCGACCACCGTGATCTGCGCCTTGAGCGCGGACCGCATGTGCTCCGCCCATTTCTTGCAGCAGCCGCATCCGGGATCGCGGTACATCGTATAGGTCGTCGCCTGCGCCACGCCCGAGCAGGCGGCAAGCAATGTCAGCGCGGCGCCGGCCAGCCTGAGGCGCGCGGATTTTCCGGCATTGAATGAATGCATGTGGGTGCCCTTCTTCCGTTACAGGCCGAGGTGGTTGGGGCCGTAGACCATCTCCGCTCCGAGATAGCCCTGAATCGGCAGGGCGATCGCGAAGAAGACGAGCAGGATGCGCAATGGGGTGCGGTTGGCGCGGAACGCGAACATTGCGGCGGCGATGCTGACCGCGGCGATCGTGGTGCCGTTCCAGCGGTGCGCCATCAATGTGTCGGACCGGTCGTGGAGCCGCCAGCCGGCGGAGAACCAGCCGAGCAAGGCCGCGGCCACCGCGCCGAGCGCGCCGCCGACCGCGAGGAAACGCACGACGATGCCGAACCCGGCCATCGGCTTCCAGATGAACAGCAATTCGGCGAGCAGCGCCGCCATCAGCAGCCCGATCGGGACATGGACCAGCATCGGGTGGAGCCGGCCGAGGAAATCGCCGAGAGATTTGACGTGATTGTCCGCGGCCGCGGGCGCGGCGGCGTCCGGCGCCACACCGTGCGCGTGCTCCATCGCCATCGTGCCCTGCGACGCAGCGCCAGCCGGCGTCGCCTGGCTGGCATTGGCCGGTTGCGCTCGCATCTGCGCCAGCTCCGCGTCGGTCATGTCGGCTTTATGGCCTTCATGCGCAAATGCGGGGCTTCCCACCAGCAGCAGCAGGAACGCGAGGAAGGAAAGGAGCTTACCCATGATCCGCATACGCAAGCGTAGGACCGACCCCTTATATTTTTTCCCCGCGTTGCGCGGTCAGCGCGGCGCCAGCACGATCTCGCGCGCGGTCGCGCCGAGCGTCACCGTAAAGCCGCCGCGCTCCGGCGGGATGTCCCCCAAGGGCGCGTAGCGTCGCGCCGATCGCGTCGTGGCGGTGACGAACAGCCGTGCGGCGGGCGTCGCAGGCGTGGCGGCGTCGAGCGTCAGCGTGATGCGGCCGGTCGCGGGAATATAGCGCGCGCTGGCGATCTTCCCGGCGTCGAGCGTGATCCATTGCCCCGCCGGCGCGACGAACAGGCGCGCACGCGCGCCGTCCTTGGGGGTGATCGTCACCGCATCGCCCGTGGTGTCGACATCGCCGCCAAACCCGAGCCAGCCGAAGGTCGGATCGTTCACCAGATAGGTCGCCGCGGCATAGGCATGGCCGAAGAAGCCCATGCCATAATCGCCGCTATAGGGATCCCATTTCATCATGTCCGGCCAGCTGTGGAATGCCGCCGAGGAGAAGCCCTGCTGGTCGATATTGGTGATGCCGCCCATCATCCCGCCATAAGCGACGCGGAGCAGATGGAGATCGGCGGGATCGCGCCGGAAGGCATCGAACAGCGGCACCGCATTGAGCGCCGATCCATAATGGTGGATCTGCCGCTCGACGCGCGGATATTTGCCGCCGTAGAGAAAATCCCAATAGCGCCGCGCATTGCCGTTATAGCCCCAGCTCGGGATCGCCGGATCGTATCCGAGGATCACCTCACGCGTGGCATCCGCCTGCGGCTGCCAGCCGAAATGGCGCATCCAGGCGTAGACTTCCGGCTGCCCGGTCGAATCCCACGGCATTTCCGAGCCGAAGGGATATTTGAGCGTGCGCCAGTGATCGGCGCGCGCCTTCATCAGCCGCTCCATTTCGGCCGCCTCGTCGGCCAGCCCCTCGCGCTGCAGGTCGGTGAGGATGTCGACGAACACATCGCCCTCCATCAGCCCGAACTGGGCATAATGCGGTGCATCGCGCATCATCGCGACGACCGTCTGATAGGCATGATCGAGATACCAGCGCCAATCGTGGCGGGTGACCAGCCCGGGATGGTTGCGCGCGACGCGATACAGCACCCAATGGCCGATCGCGACATGCGGATAATTATAGGCGCGCCCGATATCGCCGGCGTCCTTCTCGTTCCACGACGTCCATGATTTCCACTTGCCGGCATCGCCGTAGAGCGACGGGAATTTCGCCGGATCGTAATAGAACAGGCTTTTCCTGACCGCGCCGGCATGCGGCCCGTCGGCGATCTGGAGCTGGCCGACGATCGTTTCGTCGACCATTCGCTCGAGCCTGGCGATCTCGGCCGCGTCGGGATTGTCGAGCTGCTTCATCACCGCCGCGACCCAGCTTCCCGCGCCGCCCTCGTCGCTCATCCCCGCGATCCACACGCGCGGCTCGACATCGACGATCTTCTTCGCCTTGTCGTCATAAGTGAGGATCGCGGGCGAGCGGTGGAACGGATCGTCCTTGCCCTCGAACCATTGCTGCGTCGTCGAGAAGCGGCCGAGATCGGCGGTTACCTGATCGAGCGGCTTGGTCAGGAAATAGCTGATCGTCTGTTTCTCGCCGTCGGCATAGGTCAAGGTCAGCCGCGCCGGGCCCCAGCCGCGTGCGCGGATCGACAGCCGCGTCCAGCCCTTCGCCTTGCTCGCGAACGCCGCCTCGATCGCGCCGATCGGATGGCTCTCGAAATTGGTGATCGCGCTGCGCGCGCGGACGAACAGGCTGGCCTGCTGATCCTGCGGGACGACATAGCCGGGGATGCCGATCGCCACCGGGCGCTTGTGCGCGATCAGCGTCTGCTCGATCGCGCGGATCGCCGGCGACACGACGAAGCGCACCCCGATATCGAGCGCCTCGCCGGGCTTCAGCGTCCGCGTGGTGGGGACATTCCACTGCTCGCCGGCATCCTTCCATTCGCGCGTCGCATAAGCGGCGGAATAGACCGTCCAGTCGTAAAATCCCTCCGAGGTCTGGCCGCGCGGGCTGCGATCGGTGAAGATCGCGGCCTTGTCCTCGCCGGGGTTCTTGAGCGGGCTATAGGCTTCGAGCGGCGTGCCCTTTTCCGGCAGCACGAGCAGCGCCGGACCTTGCCCGTTGAGCCGGGTGACCTGAAGATAGCCCGCGTCGCGCCCGATATAGGGATCGACGAAGCTCGCCTGGCTGTGCGCCTCGTCGAGCGATCGATCGGTGAGGATATTGTCGAACACCATCGGCATGCCGAGCGCGCCGATCTCCAGCGGCTGGGCGGACGTGTTGACGATGCGGAAGCGCAGCGCGAGCGTGCCCGCGTCGTTGACCCAGCGGCGCTCGACGCTGAACGGCGCGTCCTTTCCCATCGAGGCGGTGATGTCCGCCGCGGCGAGCACCGCGCCGCGCGCGGCGAGCGGGCGGATCGGCCGGCGCGCATGGGCCGAGGCGAAATCGCGCCATTCGCCGTCGGGCGCGCGCACGCGCAGGTTGAGATCGCCGATATGGTTATAGCCGTCGCCGGCGCGCTCGGGTTCGCGCGCGGTGGGGACGAAGCTGAACCCGGCGTCGCTCGCCGGGGACAGCCGCGCCAACGTCTGGGTATCGCCGCGCAGCGCGAGCCTGAACGGTCCGACGGCGAAGTCGCGCGTCGGGATCGGCGGGAAAGCCGGCTTTTGCGGCGTCTCCGCGTGCGATCCGGCGATGACCCCCGGCGCGATACCGGCGAGCAGCAGGGCGGGATACACGAAATGGCGGAACGTCGGGAACCTCATGCGCAGCGAACCTCATTTGGCGCGATTGTCGGCGAGTATCGAAGCGATAATATTATACGATATATTGTAGGACGTATAGCTTGCCGCAGCGCGATGATCGGATCAATGTTCGCCGCGGAAAGGGACGGCGTGGCGGCGAGGATCAATAGCATCGAACGGGCCGGCGCAGGGGCGCTGATCCAGACCAGCGGCGGGCGGCGGATGCGCGGATCGGTCGCGCAGCAGCTTGCGGTGATGATCCTGTCGGGCGAATTGCCGCCGGGCCATGTCTTTCCGACCGAGCTCGATTATGCCGAGCAGATCGGCATCTCGCGCTCGTCGCTGCGCGAGGCGTTTCGCGTGCTCTCCGCCAAGGGGCTGGTGGAAAGCCGGCCCAAGGCGGGGACGCGGGTCAATCCGCGGCGGCAATGGAGCCTGCTCGACCCCGATCTTCTGGCGTGGCAGTTTGCTGCCGAGCCGAGCGCGAAGTTCCTCCGCGATCTGTTCGAACTGCGGTTGACGGTCGAGCCCAATGCGGCGGCGATCGCCGCGGCGCGGCGGAGCGACGACGAGGTCGAGGCGATGCGCCGCGCGCTGGAGAAAATGGCGCGCCACGGCCTCGCGACCGAGGAAGGGCGGCTGGCGGATCAGCAATTCCATATGGTGATGCTCGAGGCGACGCGGAACGACGCGATCATCGCGCTCGCCAGCTCGATCATGGCGGCGATCGCCTGGACGACGATTTACAAGCAGCGCAATCATGCGTTGAAACGCGATCCGATCCCCGACCATCGGTTGCTGTACGAGGCCTTCGCCGCAGGCGATGCCGAGGCCGCACGGCACGCGATGGCCGAGCTTATCCGGCTCGCGCTGGCCGATACCGAGATGTCGGCGTAGCGCGCGTGAGCGAGATTATCGCTTCCTTGGTCATTCCCGCGTAGGCGGGAATCCATTCACTCGGACCTCTGCGAAAGAATCGCGACATCAGCGTCAATGGATTCCCGCCTGCGCGGGAATGACGGGTGGATCAGGCGGGCCGCTCCTTCAGAACTTCAGCGTCGTGCCGAAGAAGATCGTCCGGCCGAGCGCGTCATAGACGCCCGGATAGGTATTGCCGTTGCCGAAGGAGGAGAGAATCCCCGCGGCGATGACCGGCGGATCCTTGTCGAGCAGATTGTTGACGCCCATCCGCACCTGGACGTCCTTGGTGACGTCCGCCACCATCGTCAGGTCGAAATAATTATACGCGCCGATCCGGCGGTTGACGATGCTGGTCGCCGATCCCGACAAGGCCGGATTGGACGACAGGCTCGACAATTGCGTGCCGCCGATATGGCGCCACGCGAGCGAGACATTGATGTTGTCCGGCGTCGTCCAGGTCGTGCGCAGCACATGGCGCCAGGCGGGGTTGGGCTGGCCGCAGGTGTAGCCGAAGAGACCCTTGCAATCATAGCTGCCGAGGCCCGGCAACGGCTGCGACACCTGCTCGATCACATAGGTGCCGACGAGGTTGAGGTTCACCTTCCCCGCCTTGCCGATGTTGAACGTATAATCCGCGTTCACGTCGATGCCGGAGGTCTTGAGATAGCCGGTGTTGAGCGTGGTCGAGACGATATAGCCATTGGTGCCGAAGATCGCGCCGGAGCGCGGGTCACGCTTGAACAGCCCGCAATAATAAGGGTCCTGCGTATCGGTGCACTGGCTGATGATCAGCGAGGGATCGATCGAGTTGATATAATCCTTCACCTTGATGTGATAGTAATCGACCGACAGCGACAGCCGGCGAAGCTGCTTCGGGGTCAGCACGATCCCCGCGGTCCAGGTATCCCCGGTTTCGGGCTTGAGCGCGCGGTTGCCGCCGCCCAGCGCCGAGCAGGTGTCCGCGGGGCAGGAAATGACCGAACCATATTGCTGCTGCGTCACGCCGGTGAGCGCGCAGGCCTGCGCCGAGGCCTTGGGCGTCGCGCCGGAGCACGGATCCTGCGCCGCGACATTGCCAACGCTCTGCGACGCGAACAGCTCGGTGATGTTGGGCGCGCGGATCGCGTGGTTGTAGCTTGCGCGGAGGCGCGCGCCGACGACCGGCTCCCAATCGAGCTCGCCCTTATAGGTCCAGACGTTGTAGTTCGAGCTGAACCCGGTCGATTTCTGCTCGTTGTGATAGGCGGAATAACGCGCGCCGCCGTTGATCGTCAGCGCATGCGCGAAGGGCAGATCGGCCAGGATCGGGACTTCGATCTCGCCATAGCCTTCGTTGACGGTGATGACGCCGTCCGAATTGGTCGCGCCGCCCTGCTGCGCGATCGCGTCCGCCCAGAAATTGAGCGTCTCGCGGCGGTGCTCGAAGCCGAGCGCGATGCCGAGCCCGTGGTTCGCCCAGGGCGACTGGATGCCGAGCTTGCCGAGATCGCCGCTCAGCGTGCCCGAGATCACCTCCTGGGTGTTGCGCGATCCGGTGTTGCTCGGGGTGAACATGTACTTGGCCTGTTGCGGGGTCACCCCATTGGCCATGAACACGTTGACCGGAATGCAGTTCGGATCGCTGCCGTCGACCACCGAGCGGCAGGTCGGCGTACCGTTGACGTTGACGACATCGAGCGCGCGCTGCGATTTCACCAGATCGACGTTGTTGAGATAGGTTTCGGCGTAGCGGACGATCGAGCGCAGATAGCTCACGTCATAGCTGAACCCGCTGCCGATATCGCCGCGCACCCCGACGGTATAGCGATAGTCGTTGTAGCGCAGATCGTCGCGTCGCGGCGCGACCGCCATGCGATAGCCGATCATCGTCGGCTGCATCTGGCTGGTTCCGGCCGCGGCGCCGCACAACGCGGTGAGCTGGCTCGCGCTGGCGAGCGGCGTGTTGCAGGGGACCTCATAGGTGTTGCCGAGGAACAGCGCCGACGGCGCGGCCTGCGAGAAGGTATGATCCCGCATGTACATGAAGCTGCCGTAGACGGTCGCGGCCGGCGCGATCTCGAACTTGCCGAAGCCGCCCGCGGTGACGCGATTGTCGGAGCGCTGGAAGTAATTGGTCGGCGAGTAATTATAGGCGTAGCTGTTGTTATAGGGGACCCAGGTGCGCGAGCCGTCCCTGCTGTTGGTCAGCGTGGCGCCCTGATTGGGGCCGGCGAGCGGCACCCAGGTGCCGTAGGGGGTATTGCTCGATCCGCCGCAGACCAGCGCGGTGCCGGCATCGTCGGCCTGGTTGAGCCCGCATGACGAAACGTCGCGGCTCGATTGCAGCACCGGATCGAAATGGCGGTAGCCCGCGAACACCGTGATATTGCCGCGCCCGTCGGCGAAATTCTTGCCCGCGGCGAAATTGACGTCCTGTTTGCCGCCGTCCGCCACCAGCCGCGGGGCGAGCGCATAGCCCGCGCCGGAGACGATCGAGCGCATCGCCTGATTGTTGTTCTCATGCTGCGCGAAGCTGGTCTGCGCATCGAGGCGGATGCCGTCGAGATTGCTGCGCAGGACGAAATTGACCACGCCCGACAAAGCGTCCGATCCATAGACCGCCGAGGCGCCGCCCGTCATCACGTCGATCCGCTCGACCAGCGCGCTGGGCACGAAATTGAGGTTGACCGCCTGTTGCGGCAGCATCCTCTTGCCGTCGATCAGCACGAGCACGCGGTTCGACCCGAGGTTGCGCAAATTGACCTTCGAGGTGCCGTCCGAGCCGTTTGAGACGTTCTCATTCTCCGCGGCGGTGAATTGCGGCAGCCGGTTGAGCACGCCCTCGACCGTGGTCGCGCCCTGATATTCGATTTCCGCCGAGCTGACCGCGGTAAGCGGGCTGTTGCTCTCCAGATCGGGGCGCTTGATGCGCGTGCCGGTGACGACGATGTCGCTGCCGGCGTTACCCGTGGCGGCGGATTCGCCGGCGGCGGGCGCGGCGGCAAGCTGCGCCTGCGCCGATCCGGTGGCGATGACGATGCTCAGCAGCCCCACACCGCCGAACAACAAACCCCTCTTTTTCAATGAGCTCACTTTCCGGTCCTCCCCTGGGATGGATCAATGTACCACTGGTAGGAGAAAATACGTTATACGATCCTACATGATTCGACTAGTGACTTGACTGAGCCCGGACGTCAAGTCATCGTATACGGTATTCAAAAGGAGGGTGATGTGAGCGGATTGACGCGGCGAGGCGTGTTGGCGGCGGGCGGCGGAACGCTCGCGATCACGGTGCTCGGTGCCGGTGCGCGCGCGGCGGTGGCGGTGCCGGCAGGCGGGGGATCGGCGCGCCCGCTTCCTTTATCGGCGGTGCGGCTGCGCCCGTCCGACTACGCCACCGCGGTCGAGGTCAATCGCCAGTATCTCCACCGGCTGAGCCCCGATCGCCTGCTGCACAATTTCCGCAAATATGCCGGGCTCGAACCCAAGGCCGAAATCTACGGCGGCTGGGAAAGCGATACGATCGCGGGGCATACGCTCGGCCATTATCTGTCGGCGCTGGTGCTGACCTGGCAGCAGACCGGCGATGCCGAGATGCGGCGGC
>NZ_MKRR01000133.1:376482-377486 GCF_001897045.1 Sphingomonas sp. 66-10 | reverse complement strand
CGGGGACCCGCGCTGGCTCAGGATGGCGGGGCTGTTCTACGATAATCGCGTGCTCGATCCGCTCGCGCAGCGCGAGGACAAGCTCGCCAATTTCCACGCCAATACCCAGGTGCCCAAGTTGATCGGGCTGGCGCGGATCCACGAATTGACCGGCGATGCGGCGAAGGGGACGGCGGCGCGCTTCTTCTGGGAAACGGTGACGCAGCATCACAGCTATGTGATCGGGGGCAATGCCGATCGCGAATATTTCACCGAGCCCGACACGATCGCCGATCATATCACCGAGCAGACCTGCGAGCATTGCAACACCTATAATATGCTCAAGCTGACGCGGCATCTGTGGTCGTGGCAGCCCGACGGCGCCCTGTTCGATTATTATGAGCGCGCGCACCTCAATCATGTGATGGCGGCGCAGGATCCGTCGACCGGCGGCTTCACCTATATGACCCCGCTGATGACCGGCGCGGATCGCGCTTATTCGACCACCAAGGACGACGCCTTCTGGTGCTGCGTCGGATCGGGGATGGAAAGCCACGCCAAGCACGGCGAGTCGATCTTCTGGGAAAGCGGCGACGGCACCTTCTACGTCAATCTCTATATCCCGGCCGATGCCGCCTGGGCGGCGCGCAAGGCGGCGGTGACGCTGGAGACGGGCTATCCCTTCACCCCAGAGGCGACGCTGACCTTCACCAAGCTGCGCACGGGCACCTTCCCGGTCGCGCTGCGCGTGCCGCGCTGGGCGGGGGGCAAGGTGCAGGTCAGCGTCAACGGCAAGCCCGAGACGCCGCGCATCGAGCGCGGCTATGCGATCGTCACGCGGCGCTGGCAGGCGGGGGACCGTATCGCGATCACACTGCCGCTCGATCTCAGGATCGAGGCGACGCCGGGCAATGCGCAGACGGTCGCGATCCTGCGCGGCCCGCTGGTGCTCGCCGCCGATCTCGGCGCCAACGAGCAGAAATGGGAACGCGCCGATCCGGCGCTGGTCGGTGGCGACGTGCTGG
>NZ_MKRR01000133.1:358043-376471 GCF_001897045.1 Sphingomonas sp. 66-10 | reverse complement strand
GCCAGTATCAGCGACGCAGCGCGGTCTATTTCAAGCATTTCTCGGAAAGCGCCTGGGCGCGCGAGGAAGCTGCGTACAACGCCGAGCAGGCGCGGCTCAAGGATATCGCGGCGCGCTCGGTCGACGTGATGTTCCTCGGCGAGATGCAGCCCGAGCGCGACCACAATCTGGTGAGCGAGCTTTCCTATCCGGTGACCTATCGCGCGCGGCAGGGGCGCGACGCGCGGTCGGGCGGCTATCTCGAATTCTCGATGAAGGTGAAGCCGGGGCCGCTCGTGCTCCAGGCGAGCTATTGGGGCGGCGAGCGCGCGCGCGATTTCGACATATTCGTCGACAATGTGAAGATCGCGAGCCAGCATCTCGACAATGACCAGCCGGGCAAATTCTTCGATGTCGAATATCCGCTGCCGGCGGCGCTCACCAGGGGCAAGCAATCGGTGCGGGTGAAGTTCGTCCCGCGCGATCGCAGCACCGCCGGGCCGATCTTCGGCGTCCGGCTCTATACCGCCAAACCGGGAGCGACGGCATGATCGGGCGCCGCCTGCTCATCTCGTTGCTGGCGATGACGGCGCTGGCGCCCGCGGCGGCGCAGGCGCAAAGCGCCGATGCGTCGTTCCGCGCGCTCTACACCGCCGAATATGATTGGCGCCGGCACCAGCAGGCGCCCGACGAGGATAGCGGCGACGCCGGCGTGCGGCGGCTCCCCGATGTCGATCCGGCGGCGCAGGCGGCGCGGCTCGAACGCTGGACCCGCACCGCGGCGGCGCTGAAGGCGATCCGCGTCGCCGATCTCTCGCCCGCCGAGCAGGTCAATTATGCGGTCTATCGCCAGCAGATCGAGGCATTGCTCGCCGAGCAGAGGTTCCGCGACTACGAAAAGCCGCTTAATTCGGACACCAGCTTCTGGGGCGATGCCGCCGGCTGGGCGCGCGGGCGCTTCGTGCGCGAGGCGGATTATCGCGCCTATATCGCGATGCTGCGCGATCTGCCGCGCTATTTCGATCAGAATATCGCCAATATGCGCGCCGGGCTGAAGCGCGGTTTCACCCCGTCGCGCGTCACGCTCGAAGGGCGCGACATCGGGGTGGCGCAGGTCGCCGAGGCGAAGACGGTCGAGGCATCGCCCTTTTACGCGCCGTTCCGCAGCTTCCCGTCGGCGATCCCGGCCGCGACGCAGGCGGCGTTGCGCGCCGAGGGCGCGGCGGCGATCCGCGATGCGGTGGTGCCGGCGCATGTGAAATTGCTCGCGTTCCTGCGAAGCGAATATATCCCCGGCGCACGCACCACGCTCGCCGCCTACGATTTGCCCGACGGGCGCGCTTATTATGCGTCGAAGATCGCCGAATTCACCACGCTCGATCAGACCCCGCAGCAGATCCACGCGATCGGCCTCGCCGAAATCGCCAAGATCCGCGCGCGGATGCAGGAGGTGATGGATCAGGTGGGGTTCAAGGGCGATTTGCCCGCCTTCCTCACCTTCCTGCGCACCGATCCGCAATTCTACGCCAAGACCCCGCAGGCGTTGCTCGATCGCGCGGCGTGGATCGCCAAGACCTTCGACGGCAAGGCCAGCCAATATTTCGGCCATCTGCCGCGCAGCCGTTTCGCGATCAAGCCGGTGCCGGCGGATCTTGCGCCTTTCTACACCGGCGGGCGCGGCGGGCCGGGGATCTATCTCGTCAATACCTATAACCTCCCCGCGCGCCCGCTTTATTCGCTGCCTGCGCTGACGCTCCACGAAAGCGCGCCGGGGCACGCCTTCCAGATGCCGTTGGCGGCCGAGAACAAGGAGCTGCCGGCGTTCCGGCGCGACACCTATCTGTCGGTCTATGGCGAGGGCTGGGCGCTTTATTGCGAGGCGCTGGGCGAGGAAATGGGGATGTACGAGACCCCCTACGAGCGGTTCGGGATGCTGAGCTATCAGGCGTGGCGCGCCTCGCGGCTGGTGGTCGATACCGGCATTCATGCGATGGGGTGGACGCGCGAACAGGCGCAACGCTACCTTCACGACAATACCGCGCTCGCCGATCATGAGATCGAAACCGAGGTCGATCGCTATATCGCCTGGCCGGGGCAGGCGCTGAGCTATTATACCGGCGAGCTCGCGATCCTCGCAGCGCGCGCGCGGGCGGAAAAGGCGCTGGGCGCCAAATTCAACATCCGCGCGTTCCACGATATGGTGCTCGCGCTGGGATCGGTGCCGATTCCCGAGCTTGATCGCCGCGTCGACCAGTTTATCCGCGACGGCGGAAAGGGTCCTTATCCGGATGAGGAATGACGCCGCCGCCTGTATCGCGGTCGATTGGGGGACGACCAACCGCCGTATCTACCGCCTCGCGGCGGACGGCGCGTTGCTCGATCGCCACCGCGACGGGCACGGCATCGCGCGGATGACGCAGGGCGATTATCCCGCCGCGATCGTCGCGATCCGCGCCGAGGATGCCGGGGTGCCGGTGATCCTCGCCGGGATGGCGGGCTCGTCGCGCGGCTGGCACGAGGTGCCCTATGTCGCGGCGCCCGCGACGATCGCCGACCTTGCCGCCGGGGCGTGGCGCGGGACGGGGGAGAATGTCACGATCTTGCCCGGGGTCGCGGCCGCCGCCGATGCCGCGCCCGATGTGATGCGCGGCGAGGAAGTGCAGATTCTCGGCGCGATCGCGGCCGGGCTGGCGCCGGCGGATGCCTTGTTCTGCCAGCCGGGCACGCACAGCAAATGGATCAGGACCGCGGATGCGGCGATCGCCTCGTTCCGCACCGCGATGGCCGGCGAAACGTTCGGGCTGTTGCGGCGGCATAGCGTGCTGAGCGAGATGCTGCAGGCCGAGCCGGTGGCGGGCGCGGCGTTCGACGACGGGGTTGCGCGGGGCGTCGAGGATCGCGATCTGCTCGGTGCGCTTTTCTCGGTCCGTGCCGGGGTATTGCTCGGGCGGCTGGCGCGGCCGGATGCGGCGTCGTTCGCCAGCGGGGTGCTGATCGGGGCGGATGTCGCCTCCGGGGTGGCGGCGGGCGAAAGCGTCCATCTCGTCGCGGATGCGAAGCTCGGCGCTTTCTATGCGCGCGCGATCGGGTTGCGCGGCGGCACGGTCATAGCGATCGACAGCGAGGCGGCGTTCGTCGCCGGCGTCAATCGAATCAGGGAGGCGATGACATGAGCGCGGCAGCATTGTTCCGGCGGCATTTCGCGGCTTGTCCGCTCGTCGCGGTGCTGCGCGGGATCACCCCCGACGAGGCGGTGGCGGTCGGCAGCGCTCTGGTCGAGGCGGGCTTTTCGATCATCGAGGTGCCGCTCAATTCGCCCCAGCCGCTCGACAGCATCGCGCGGCTCGCGGCGCGCATCGGCGATCGCGCGCTGGTCGGGGCGGGGACGGTCCTGACGCCGGGCGAGGTGGCGGCGGTGGCGGAAGCGGGAGGCAGGCTGATCGTCTCGCCCAATAGCGACCCCGCGGTGATCGCGGCGAGCGTCGCGGCGGGGCTGGTGTCACTTCCCGGCTATTTCACCGCGACCGAGGCGTTCGCCGCGCTCGCCGCCGGCGCGCACGGGCTGAAACTGTTTCCCGCCGAGGGCGCCTCGCCCGCCTATCTCAAGGCGCAGCGCGCGGTGCTGCCGCGCGACCTCGCGGTGCTCGCGGTGGGTGGAATCACGCCGGAGGTGATGCCGATGTGGCGCGACGCCGGGGCGGACGGGTTCGGGCTCGGCTCGAACCTCTATCGCACCGGCAAGCCCGTTGCGGAGGTGGCGCGGGACGCGGCGCGGTTCGTGGCGGCGGTGCGCGCTGCTCGATAGCGCAGCCTCCGCGAGGGGCGGCGCGATGCTCTATTGCCAGCCACCGCCAAAAGGCCGAAGCCGCCGCGCATTGCGACAAGGCGAGTGTTCCCGATGCGTAACTTATTGATCGTCTCTCTTGCGGCTATTGCCTCGGTCGCGCACGCCGCGCCCGACGCGCCTTCGCCGATCCTGACCACGCCCGAGGCGAAGGACGTGCTGAGCTACGCCGTCCCCGAGGTGGCGCGCGTCACCCATGTCGATCTCGATTTGACCGCCGATTTCAAGGCGCAGATCATGCGCGGCAAGGCGACGCTCGATATCCTCGCCAAGCCCGATGCGCGCGAGATCGTGCTCGACGACAACAAACTGGTGATCGCCGGCATCACCGATGCGGCGGGCAAGCCGCTCAAATGGACGGTCGGCGCACATGATGAGTATAAGGGCGCGCCGCTGACGGTGGAGATCGGCAGCGCGCGGCGGATCGTCATCACCTATCAATCCGCTCCGGGCGCCAGCGCGCTCGGCTGGCTTTCGCCGGCGCTGACCGCGGGCAAGGTGAAGCCCTATCTCTACAGCCAGGGCCAGTCGATCAACAATCGCAGCTGGATACCGACGCAGGACAGCCCGGGCATCCGTCAGAGCTGGTCGGCCAGGATCACCGTCCCGTCCGATCTTGTCGCGGTGATGAGCGCCGAGCGGCTGACCCCGGCGGGCGAACCGGCCGCGCCGGGCTGGCACAGCTATCGCTTCCGCATGGACCGCAATGTGCCGCCCTATCTGATCGCGCTCGCGGTGGGCGACCTCAAGTTCCAGCCGATCGACCGCCGTACCGGAATCTATACCGAGCCAGCGATGCTCAAGCGCGACGCCGCCGAACTTTCCGACACCGGGAAGATGGTCGACGCTGCGGAGGCGCTGTACGGCAAATATCGCTGGGGCCGCTACGACGTCCTCGTCCTCCCACCGTCCTTCCCGTTCGGCGGGATGGAAAATCCGACGCTGACCTTCGCCACCCCGACGATCGTCACCGGCGACAAATCCAATGTCGACGTGATCGCGCACGAACTGGCGCATAGTTGGTCAGGCAATCTCGTCACCAACGCGACCTGGTCGGATAGTTGGCTCAACGAGGGGTTCACGACCTATTTCGAGAACCGCATCGACGAGGCGCTGTACGGCAAGGAGCGCGCGGCGACGCTCGCCGATCTGTTGTGGGACAATCTCCAGCGCGATCTCAAGAGTGCGCCCGATGCCGATGCGACGCGGCTCCACGGCAAGCCCGAAGGGACTTTTGGCGAGCTCGATTATACCAAGGGCTCGACCTTCCTGCGCACGATCGAATACGCCGTCGGCCGCGCGCGCTGGGATGCCTATCTCACCTCCTATTTCGATCGCCACGCCTTCCAGCCGCAGACCACCGCGGGCTTCCTGGCCGATCTGCGCGCCAATCTCATCAAGGGCGATGCCGCGCTCGAGGCCAAGCTCCAGCTCGACGAATGGGCCTATGCGCCGGGGCTGCCCGCCAATGCGGTGCATGTCCGGTCGGCGACGCTGGCGAAGATCGACGAGACGCTGAAACGCGTGAACGCCGGCGCGCCGATCGGCTCGATCGATACCGCGCATTGGTCGACGCAGGAATGGCTGCGCTTCCTCAACGGGCTGCCGCGCGAACAGAGCGCGGCGCGGCTCGGCGAGCTCGATCGCACGCTCGGGCTGTCCGCCTCGCCCAATGCCTATATCCGCTCCGCCTGGCTCGTCCTCGCGATCGCCAATCGCTACGATCCGGCGATTCCGTCGATCGCGCAATTCCTGCCGAGCGTCGGCCGCGGGCTGTTGATCTTCCCGGTCTATCGCGCGTTGAAGGCGCAAGGCGATTGGGGGATGCCGATCGCCAAGCGTGACTATGCGATCGCGCGCAAGGGCTATCACCCCACGGTGGTCGCGACGCTCGATCGGTTGCTCGGCTGACCGCCGATCAGCCTTTTCGAAAAGGAGATTTCAGGCGATGACCGATATCAGCAAGGCGGGCGACTTCGTGCTCGGCGACCTCGAGGTGAAGCGGATGGGCTATGGCGCGATGCAGCTCGCCGGCCCGGGGGTGTTCGGCCCGCCGAAGGATCGCAACGCCGCGATCGCGGTGCTGCGGCATGCGGTGGAGGCGGGGGTCGATCATATCGACACGAGCGATTTCTACGGCCCGCATGTCACCAACCAGATCATCCGCGAGGCGCTGTCGCCCTATCCCGCCGGGCTGACGATCGTCACCAAGGTCGGCGCGCGGCGCGGCGACGATGCGTCGTGGCTGCCCGCGCAAAGCCCGGCCGAGCTCAAACAGGCGGTCCACGACAATCTCCGCAACCTCGGGCTCGAACGGCTCGATGTCGTCAATCTGCGCGTGATGGGCGATGTTCATCACCCGACCGAGGAGCCGATCGCGGCGCAATTCACCGCGCTCGCCGAGTTGCAGGCGCAAGGCGTGATCCGGCACCTCGGCCTCAGCAACGCGACGCTCGCGCAGGTCGAGGAGGCCGAGGCGATCGCGCCCGTGGTCTGCGTCCAGAACCAGTATAATCTTGTCCAGCGCGGCGACGATCCGCTGATCGCGGCCTTAGGGGCGAAGGGCATCGCTTATGTGCCCTTCTTCCCGCTGGGCGGCTTCACTCCGTTGCAATCGTCGACGCTGTCCGATGTCGCGGACCGCCTCGGCGCGACGCCGATGCAGGTCGCGCTGGCGTGGCTGTTGCAGCGCGCGCCCAATATCCTGCTGATCCCCGGCACCTCGTCGGTCGGCCATCTCCGCGAAAATCTCGCCGCGGCCGATCTCGTCCTGTCGCCGGACGTGGTGCGTGAGCTCGACGGGCTCGACGCCGCGGTCGGGTAAGATCAGGTCGCGCGGGCGATGAGCCGGTTCGGCTGGACCAATAGGATGACGCTGGCGCTGCTCGATCGCGGCCGGACCTCAAGCGGTGGCGTGCGCGGCGTGCTTTTCGGCTAGATGGCGTTTCCAGCGCTGGCGCAGCGTCGCGGGGCGGCTGTCGAAGCGCTGGTCGAGGAATTCGGCGGTGATCACGCGATCGGCGCGGAAATGCCGGAAGTCCTGGCGCAATTCGCACCACGCGGCGAGCATCCGTTTCTCGTCGAAGAAACCGACGATGACCGGCCATATCACGCGCAGGCTGTGGTCGCCGCGCTCGTCGCGATAGTCGATGCGGATCTTGCGGCCCTCGCGGATCCATTCGCGGGTGCGCGCCAGATCGATGCCGTCGGGCACCGGCGTGCGCGACGGCCGCGCCGCGATCGCGGGGTCGGCGATGAATGGCCGCAACCGTTCGGGGACGACGCTGGTGATCTTGGCGATCAGGTCGCGCGCGGCATTCGCCAGCACCGGATCGCCGCGCCCGGCGACCCATTGCGCGCCGAGCACCGCCGCCTCGATCTCGTCCGGGGTCAGCATCAGCGGGGGCATGTCGAAGGCGTCGTCGAGGATATAGCCAAAGCCGGCCTCGCCCTGGATCGGGACGCGCTGCGCGATCAGATCGGCGACGTCGCGATAGACGGTGCGTTGCGACACTTCGAGCTCGCGCGCGATCTCGCCCGCGGTCACCGGGCGGGTCGAACGGCGCAGGATCTGGATGATCTGGAACAATCGGTCGGCGCGGCGCATCGCTCAATCTCCTGCTGACATAATGCTGTCAGCAGTGCGGTCGTACAAGCCAAATCACGCGGTAGCGCTGCGCCGCTGCGCCGCTTGTTCGCCGTTCGAGGAGACGACAGATGATCACATTGTACCACGCCCCGCAAACGCGTTCGTCGCGCATGATCTGGCTGCTCGAGGAATTGGGCGTTCCCTACGAAATCCGCCCGGTGTCGATCTTCCGCCCGATGACCGGCGAGGGCAGCGGCGATGCGGCCAATCCGCATCCCGACAAGAAGGTGCCCGCGATCGACCATGACGGCGTGGTGGTGGCGGAATCGCTCGCGATCGTTCTCTATCTGCTCGATGCCTTTCCCGAGGCCGGGCTTGCACCGGTGCAAGGCGATCCGCGCCGCGGGGATTATCTCACCTGGACGGCCTGGTATGTCGCCGAGCTGGAGCCGGCGCTGTTCGCCGGACTAGCCGGCGAGATCGCCGGGGCGCCGATGAAGCAGCGCGGGCATGATGCGGTGGTCCAGCGGCTGCGCACGGCGCTGGCGCGCGGCCCCTATGTGATGGGCAACCGTTTCCCCGGCGCCGATTTCCTGATCAGCAGCGCGCTTGCCTTCGGCCGGCATGCATTTCCCGCCGACGAGACGATCGACGCTTATATCGAACGCTGCCGGACCCGCCCGGCCGCGATCCGCGGCGTGGCGCTCGACGACCGCTCCGGGCTTCAGGCCGCCGCCTGACGCAGGCCGCGATCCGCAGGTTCACATTCGAACCTGCGGATCGCGCCGCGTCACAATGCCGCTGCGGCAGTTGGCGGCGATTGGAACCGCAGCCGCAGGACGAGGGGTATCGCGATCGCGTTGACCGCCAGCGCCGACAGCCAGATCGCCCCCGGCCATTGCGCGCGAACGACGAAATAGAAGCTCGAGAACCCGAGCGGCGCGATGATCGACGCAAGGCTCATCGCCGATGCGAGTACCCCCTGGAACTGGCCTTGCCTGCCTTCGTCGACGAGCCGGGTGGCGAGCGACTGCAGCGCCGGCGATCCAATGCCGGAGAGCGCGACGATCGGCATGATCGCGAAGACCATCCAGCCGTGCGTGATGAACGCCATCGCCACCAGCGCGAGGCAGGCGCTGGCGATCCCGGCGAGCACCGCCCCGCGCTCGCCGAGCAGCCGTACCGCGGGGCCAGGCAGAAACGCCTGCGCGAGCGTCTGGCACACGCCGAATGCGCCGAGCGACAGGCCGATCCACATGCCGTTCCAGCCGAACGCGTCATTGCCCCACAAGGCCCAGCAGGTGCCATAGACCTCGCCCGTCGCGCTCAGCACGAAGAAGGTCGCGACGGTGGGGAGCAGCGCCTTCATCGACAAGGCCCAGCGCAACGGGCGCAAGGGGTTGAGCGCGGCGAGGTCGATCTTCTCGCGCGACGGAATGCGCGATTCGGGCAGGACGAACAGCGCCAGCAGCAGATTGCCGGCGTTGAGCGCGGCCGCAGCGAGGAACGGCAGCCGCAGCCAATAATCGCCGAGCGCGCCGCCGAGCACCGGGCCGAGGATGAAGCCGATGCCGAACATCGCGTTGAACAGGCCGAACCTTTTCGCTCTCACATTTTCCGGCGAGATATCGGTGATATACGCCGTGGCGACCGAGATATTGGCGCTCGTCAGCCCGGCGATCGCCCGGCCGATGATCAGCAGCCCCAGCGACGGGGCGAGCGCCATCAGCACATAATTGATCGCCGCGCCGCCGAGCGAGATCAGCAGGATCGGTCGGCGGCCCAGCCGGTCGCTCAACGCGCCGAGCACCGGCGCGAAGGCGAATTGCATCGCTGCATAGAGCGCGGTCAGGATGCCGATATAGGAAGCGATATTGTGGGCATGCGTTACCTCCGCGATCAGCCGCGGCAGGATCGGGAAGATCAGCCCGATGCCGACCGCGTCGAGCCCGATCGCGGCATAAATGACGACGAGCGGCCGGTTGATCGCGATGTGCGACGAAGAATCTGATGATGGCACGAACAAACTCCTGAGCCGAACGGTCGACCGGAGCGTTCCCCTGGCCGAGGACCCGCGCCGACGAACAAACGGCGATCACCGGGATCGCCGAAGGTCGTCGTGGGGATCCCGGGCACGAGGCCAAAGACCAGAGCTTTCGTTACCGAAAGGCCTTGGGCTTACCAAACCAAGGCTGCCTTTTCCGACGCGGCGCAATTAGCAGCTTCGGCGCGATCGGCAAAGAGGCGAGTCGCTCAGAAAGCGTAGAAAGGACCGGCGATGCCCCCAGCCGCGCGGCCCTCGATCGCGGTGGCGACGTTTCGGCCGTAGAAGAAGGGGAGACCGAAGTCGAAGCTGCGCTGGATCGCGTGGAAGCCGGTGACCGCATTCGGATTGGCGCCGATCCCCGGGATCGCATTCGCGCTGGCGGCGGGCTGGGTATAGGCATTGTAGAGCGTGAAGCTCGCATCCGCGGTCGCGGCGTTCACCCCGGTCAGCGTCACCGCCAGCGCGAGCGGCGACGGCGGGCAGTAGAAAGAGGTGAAATTGGTCTGCGTGCACATCGGAATGCCGCTGTCGACGAAATAATAGAGGTTGCTGCCGCTATCGAGGAAGCTGTTGGGGAGCTGGGTCCCCTTATAGGTCGCGGTGAGATCGCCCGCGCTGTCGGTGGTCAGGATCCGCGCATTGCCGAGCCCGTTGTTGGTCTGCGTCCCGATCCCGAAATAGACCGTCCCCGTCAGCGTCGCCGCGCCGGTCGGCGGGACCGCGGGCAGCGAGACGATCGTGCCGTTGTTGTTGACCGCGAAGGCGGCGACCGGATTGGGCAGTTGCTGGAACGGCGCGCTGGTGTTGGCGGCGCGCGCGATCACCGTCGCGCACCCGCTCGTCGGGCAATCATAATAGGTTGCCGCGCCCGATCCGCCGTTGACCATGCACGCCGACGCGCAATCGGTGGCCATCGTGCCGACCCCGATGATCCCGTTGGCGCCGAATTCCTGCACCGTCGTCAACGCGGTGCCGCCGCCGCTCGAGCAGGAGGCCGGCGCGGTCTGGAAAGCGCCGTCGTCGGCGATGACCTGGAACGGCATCGACGCGACGGATTCGCCGCCGATCGAGAAATCGGCGGTGCGCACCGATCCGAACACATAGCCGTCGACATATTGATAGCATTCGCCGACCGGATTGCCCGCGGGGCTGGTCTGGTGCGGCAGCCCGGCGAGCATATTGGCGTTGAGCACCGATTTGATGATGCGCAGCCCGGTCGACCCGGTATCGAGCAGGACATGGTCGATCGTCTGGCAGGTCTGCGTGCCGTGGACGCACAGGGTGACCGACACATAGGGCAGGTTGGTCGCGGTATAGCCGTTGGGGCCCGCCGCCAGCGCCGCCGGGCCGGCATCGATCGTCACGGTGGTGAAATTGGCGAGCGGGGTGGGGGTGCTGGTCGGCGTCGGGGTCGGCGTCGGCGCGCTGGCGGGGGTGTTCGCCGTCGTGCCGCCGCCGTCGCTGCACGCACCGAGCAAGGCGAGCAGCAGGACGATCAGGATCTGGCGCATCATGCCCCCCGCGTCAGAAAGCATTGGGATCGAACCCGGCGGGAAGCTGCCCCGGCAGAAAGGCGATTCCCCAGAAAGCCCCGGGGTGACCGCCGGTCTGGATCACGATGTCGTTGCGATGGACCCGCGGCGCGCGGCGCATCCTGATCCGCCCGTGCCCGGTGTTGGCGGCTTCCTGGAAGGTGGCGAAATATTGCGCCCCGAGCAATTGCCTGAGATCGGGGCGCCCCGGCCCGCGCCACGCGACCGCGACGACCGCCCCGTTAGCATTCTCGATTTCCTTGACCAGGGTGCCGTTGGCGAGCGTCATGCGATGCTCGACCCCGCCGGCGATCGTACGCGCGGTCTGCGTCGCCGCCGCCATCCGCGCGCGATCGCGCGCAATGCTCGCGCCCGGCTGTCCCAGCCCGGCAACGGCGTCATCCGCCGCCGAAAAAGCGAAAATCAGCGCGAAAAACGCCGCGCAAACCCGAGCCCCGCCCATAAGCCGCCACCGCTTGTTTCGCGCCGACGCTAGTCACCCCCCCGATTACGGTAAAGCGCAAAGTCGCGCAGGCTGATATAGCGGACGCGAGTCATCGGGGAGGTTTGCCATGCTTCGCATGCTCTTACTGGCTTTCTCGCTCTTCCTTGCCGCCGCGATGCCGGCGCAGGCGCAGCGCGCCGGGGCACTCGTTTCGGCCGATCCGGTGCGCGACGCGCCGGCCGGGATGCAGGCGTGGAAGATCGCCTATTGGACCACCGACCGCGACGGTCGCGCGGCGCGCGTCACCGGGATGGTGGTGGCGCCGCGCCCCGCCCCGGCGCAACGCCGCGTGATCGCCTGGACGCACGGCACCTGGGGCGTGGTCGAGCGGTGCGCGCCATCGCTCAGCCCCGATTTCTGGGAATTGACCCCCGCGCTGGCCGAGATGATCCGGCGCGGGTTCACGGTGGTCGCGCCGGACTATCCGGGGCTCGGGTCCGATATGCCGCATCCCTATCTGGTCGGGGTCGATACCGCGCGATCGGTGCTCGATGCGGTCCGCGCGGCGCGCTCGATCGCCGGTGCCGGGGTGGGTGAGGCCTTCGCCGTGTGGGGTGAATCGCAGGGCGGTCATGCCGCTTTGTGGACCGCGATCGAGGCGCGCGGCTATGCGCCCGAACTGCGGCTGGTCGGCACCGCGGCGGCCGCGCCGCCGACCGACCTCCCCGCCAATCTGCGCTCGGGCAGCGACGTCAATATCCGCACGATGCTGACCGCCTACACCGCCTATAGCTGGTCGCAGCGCTTCGGCCACCCGCTCTCCACCTTGTTCAACCGCACCAATGCCGGGGTGGTGACGCGGCTGGCGCGGAACAATTGCGTTACGCTGGGCAAGAAGCCGCGGATCGGGACGATCCTGGGGATCATGTCGGTCCGCAATGCGCTCAAGAACAAGGATATCGGCCGGATCGAGCCGTGGGGGCGGATCGCCCGGGCGAATAGCGTGACGCCCGCCGCGGTGCCGGGGCCGCTGCTGATCGCGCAGAGCGGCGGCGACACGGTGGTCGGCTCGGCGGTGACCGCCAGCTTCGCCCGCGCGCGCTGCCGCAGCGGCGCGCCGCTGCGCTATATCGTGCTGCCGGGGGGCGATCATGCGCGCACCGCGCGCGACAGCGCGACCGCGACATTGGACTGGATCGGCGCGCGCTTCGCCGGGCAGAAAGCGCCGAGCGATTGCGGGCGGATCTGATGATGCCCGGATGAAGTCCCCGCGCGGCGTTCCGATTACAAAGGCTAATGATCCAATCTAATGTTCTAAATAAGCGATCATAATTGCGCATTAATTGCTAAGCACCTGTTTATCGGCGCTTTATTGTCAAATTACGGGCGGGCGCACCCGCCGAGCGATCCGCCAACGCCGCTTGTGAAGCACCCGGCCGTGATGCAGCATCGCCGGACAAGAAAAATACCGGCGATTACCAGAACATCTCGGGAGCAGATGATCAAAAGCGGGGTAAATCATGGAAGGGAAACGTCGCACGTTCTTTAGCGGGGCGGCCGTCGCCGCGCTGATCGCCGGCCTTGCCGCCACGACCACCCCGGCCCATGCCCAGCAACAGGCGAACGCCACGCCGGCGGCGGATGCTCAGCCGACGCGGCCCGACGATATCGTCGTCACCGCGCAGCGGCGCGAGCAGAAGCTGCAGGATGTCGGCATCGCGGTCTCGGTGCTCAACACCGCGGCGCTGACCAACCTCAATGTCACCAGCGCGACCGATATCGTCCGCGCGGTGCCCAATCTGAAATTCAATTCCTACGGCTCGTCGCAGGTGGTGTTCAACATCCGCGGCGTCTCGCAGAACGATTATGGCGACCAGCAGGAGCCGCCGGTCGCGGTCTATCAGGACGACAGCTACGCCAGCTCGATCACCACCGCGAGCTTCCCGGTGTTCGATCTGGCGCGGACCGAGGTGCTGCGCGGGCCGCAGGGCACGCTGTTCGGGCGCAACGCCACCGGCGGCGCGGTGCAGTTCATCTCCAGCCAGCCGACCGACGTGCTCGACGGCTATGTCCGCGGCACCTACGGCAGCTTCAACCAGCGGATCTTCGAGGGCGCGATCTCCGGCCCGATCGCGCCGGGGCTCAGCGTCCGCCTGTCGGGGATCTATGATCGCGACGACGGCTATATCGAGAATATCACCCCCGGCCAGCCCGATCGCGGCGCGAACAACCATTGGGCGCTGCGCGGGATCATCCAGTACGCGCCGACCGACAATTTCAAGGCGCGGCTGACGGTGCGCTATGCCGAGGCGGATCACGAGCGTCAGGCCGCGCTCTACGCGCTCGCGCCCGAATGTCCCAATGCGCAGGGGCAGGGCGAATTCCTCTCCACGACCCAGGCCTGCGCTTATTGGGGCAGCCCGCCGGGGGCGATCGCGACCGGCTATACCAACCCCTCGATCACCCCGTCGCAGGGCGGCGATGCGTGGAAGACCGCGGGGACCGGCGATCCCTATGTCGACCGCAAGCAATTCGCTGCGACGCTGCGGCTGGAGGGGCGGATCGGCGCGTTCGACGTGGTGTCGATCAGCGATTATCAGCACCTCACCAAATTCTATAACGAGATCGGCGATGCCCAGCCCGAGCTTCCCTATGTGAAGGGGCAATCGAGCTATACCCCCGGCCCGTGCGCCCCGCCGGCGCAGGCGGTGACCTGCTATGCGCCCGGCGTCTATTTCTATCAGGGCACGAAATCGGATCAGTACACGCAGGAATTGCGCGCCTCGACCAGCTTCGGGCGGCAATATCTCGTCTTCGGCGCGTTCGGGATGATCCTCAACGGCAATTATACCGCGAAATATGCGACGCCGTTCGACGGCTATGATCCGACGGTGGCTTTCTCGCAGAAGACGCGGAGCTGGGCGATCTTCGCGCAGGACGAATGGAAGATCGACGATCATTGGAAGCTGATCGGGGGCCTGCGTTTCTGGCACGATCACAAGGTCGGCACCTATGACGGCAGCGAGCTCTTCTCGGGCTTCACGATGCATTACGGCCCCGACGGGATTCGCTATAACGACCCGACCGGGACAACCCCGCTGACCGGGGTGACCGCGACCCCGGGCGATGCCAGCGCCAATTTCTCGGGTGTCACCGCGCGCGCCGAGATCGATTACAAGCCGAGCCGCGATACGTTGATCTACGCCAGCTATAATCGCGGCAGCAAATCGGGCGGCTTCACCTTCAGCACCGGCACCCCGACATTGGGCCAGTCGGTGATCGATACGATCAACAATATCGCCTATAAGCCGGAGACGCTCAACGACTATGAAGTCGGTCTCAAGACCCGGCTCGGCGCGAACACGACCTTCAACCTTGCCGGCTTCTATTACGATTATCAGCATTATCAGGCGTTCGTGCAGGTCGGCTTCACCCAGTCGGTGCGCAATCTGCGCGCCAGCAACCTGGGGGTCGAGGCGGAACTGGTCAGTCATCCGCTGACCGGGCTGACGCTGCAGGCCAATGCCTCGGCGCAGCGCAGCCGGGTCTATAACGTGCTGCTGCCCGACGGGGTGACGGTGGTGACGCACAATCTGCCGCAGGCGCCGAGCTTCTCCGCCGGGGGCCTGGTCCGCTACGAATTCGCGCTGGCGGGGGGTGTCGCCTCGCTCCAGGCCGATGCGCTCTATCAGGACAAGACCTGCTTCACCGTGATGTGTGCGCCGGTCGAGCGCGAGCCGGCCTATGACGTCGAAAACCTGCGCTTCGGCTTCACCCCGAGCGGGATGAAGCTCGATCTGGCGGTGTTCGTCAACAATGTGCTCAACCACGCCTATCGCGTGTACGCTTATGACGGCGCCTATTATAACGGCGAGGTGGCCGGCGTTTACGCGAAGCCGCGGACCTGGGGCGTGACCGCGACCTATCATTTCGGGGGGCAATGAGCATGCGGCATCGATCTCGACCGGCAACGCGCCGCTTGTCGGGACGAGGCGAGGCAAGGCGATGAACTGGTTCGAAACGATCAATCCGGCGACCGGCGAAACGCTTGCGCGGCTGGCGGTCGCCGGTGCGGCCGAGGTGGATGCGGCGGTCGTCCGCGCGCAGGCGGCGCAGCGCCAATGGGCGAGGCTGACCGGGACCGAGCGGGGCCGGATATTGCGCCGCGCGGTCGATCTGCTGCGCGCGCGCAACGACGAGCTCGCGCAGCTCGAAACGCGCGATACGGGGAAGCCGATTCAGGAAACCAGCGTCGTCGATGTCGCGTCGGGCGCCGATTGCATCGAATATTTCGCCGGCGTCGCCGCGACGATCGCGGGCGAGCATATCGATCTGGGGCCGGCGGCGTTCGGCTATACGCGGCGCGAGCCGCTCGGGGTGACCGCGGGGATCGGGGCGTGGAATTATCCGATCCAGATCGCCTGCTGGAAAAGCGCGCCGGCGCTGGCGTGCGGCAATGCGATGATCTTCAAGCCCGCCGAGCTGACCCCGCTGACCGCGATCGAGCTCGAGAAGATCTATCTCGAGGCGGGATGCCCCGAGGGGCTGTTCCAGGTGGTGCAGGGGTTCGCCGAGACCGGGCGGCTGCTCACCCGGCATCCCGGGATCGCCAAGGTCTCGCTGACCGGCGAGGTCGGCACCGGGCGCAAGGTGATGGCCGATGCCGCCGCGACCTTGAAGCAGGTGACGCTCGAACTGGGCGGCAAGAGCCCGCTGATCGTGTTCGACGATGCCGATCTCGACAATGCGGTATCGGGGGCGTTGCTCGGCAATTTCTATTCGGCGGGGGAGGTCTGTTCGAACGGCACCCGCGTGTTCGTCCAGCGCGGGGTGATCGACGATTTCCTCGCGCGGCTGAAGGCGCGGACCGAGAAGATGATCGTCGGCGACCCGCTCGATCCCGCGACCCAGATCGGCGCGCTGATCAACACCGCGCATATGGAGAAAGTGCTCGGCTATATCGCGCGCGGGGTGGCGGAAGGCGCCGAGGTGCTGACCGGTGGCGAGCGGGTGACCGCGGGCGCTTTGGGCAAGGGCGCGTTCGTCGCGCCGACCGTCTTCACCGCCTGCACCGACGAGATGGCGATCGTCCGCGAGGAGATTTTCGGGCCGGTGATGACCGTGCTGCCGTTCGACGGCGAGGATGAGGTGGTGGCGCGCGCCAATGCCACCGAATTCGGGCTGGCGGCGGGGGTGTTCACGCGCGACCTGACCCGCGCGCATCGCGTGATCGCGGCGCTCGAGGCGGGGACGTGCTGGATCAACGCCTATAATATCACCCCGATCGAGCTGCCGTTCGGCGGGTATAAGCAATCGGGGCTGGGGCGCGAGAACGGCCGCGCGGCGCTCGAACACTACACCCGGCTGAAGAGCGTCTATGTCGCGATGGAACCGGTCGATGCCCCTTATTGACGGCGATTTCGACTATATCGTCGTCGGGGCGGGATCGGCCGGATGCGTGCTCGCCAACCGGCTGAGCGCCGATGGCAGATACAAGGTGCTGCTGCTCGAATATGGCGGATCGGACCGGTCGATCTTCATCCAGATGCCCGCCGCGCTCGCCTATCCGATGGCGACCAAAAGGTGGAACTGGCATTATGAGAGCGAGCCCGAGCCGTATCTCAACAACCGCCGGCTGCACACCCCGCGCGGCAAGGGGCTGGGCGGGTCGTCGTCGATCAACGGGCTGGTCTATGTCCGCGGCAACCCGCTCGATTTCGAGCGCTGGCAGGACGAGGAGGGCGCGCGCGGCTGGGGCTATGCCGACGTCCTCCCCTATTTCAAGCGCGCCGAAACGCGGAAGGAGGGCGGCAACAGCTATCGCGGCGGGGAGGGGCCGCTCTCGACCACTTACGGGACGCTCGAAAACCCGCTCCACCAGGCGTGGCTCGATGCCGCGGTCGAGGCGGGCTATGAACTGAGCGAGGATTATAACGGCTATCGTCAGGAAGGCTTCGGCCGGATGGACATGACGGTGCGCGGCGGCGAGCGCTGCTCGGCGGCCAAGGCCTATCTCTATCCCGCGATCAAGCGCGCCAATCTGCGCGTCGAACAGCATGCGCTGGTGACGCGCGTGCTGTTCGAGGGGCGGCGCGCGGTCGGCGTCGATTATGAGCAGCACGGGCGGACGGTCACCGCGCGCGCGGCGCGCGAGGTGATCCTGTCGGGCGGGCCGATCAATTCGGTGCAATTGCTCCAGCTGTCCGGCATCGGCCCGGCGGCGGCGCTGGCGCGCCACGGCATAACGCTGGTCGCCGATCGCGCGGGGGTTGGCGCCAATCTGCAGGATCATCTCGAATTCTATTTCCAGATGGCCTGCACCCGGCCGGTGACGCTCTACGGCCACGCCAATCTGTTCGGCAAGGCGATGATCGGCTTGCAATGGCTGCTGACCAAAAAGGGGCTCGGCGCGTCGAACCATTTCGAAAGCTGCGGCTTCATCCGCAGCCGCGCCGGCGTCAAATATCCCGATATCCAATATCATTTCTTCCCGATGGCGATCAATTACGACGGCTCGTCGCTCGCCACCGAACACGGTTTTCAGGCGCATGTCGGGTCGATGCGCAGCAAGAGCCGCGGCACCGTCTCGCTGCGCAGCGCGAACCCGCATGACAAGCCGCTGATCCGCTTCAACTATATGAGCCACCCCGACGATTGGGAGGAGATGCGCGCCTGCGTGCGGCTGACGCGCGAGATCTTCCAGCAGCCCGCCTTCGCGCCGTGGCGCGGGCGCGAGATCCAGCCGGGGGCCGATTGCATCTCGGACGAAGCGATCGACGCCTTCATCGCCGAAAAGGTCGAAAGCGCGCTGCATCCTTCCTGCACCTGCAAGATGGGCGCGGCGAGCGATCCGCTGGCGGTGGTCGATCCCGAATTGCGCGTCATCGGGGTGGAGGGGCTGCGCGTCGTCGACAGTTCGGTGATGCCGTCGATCACCACCGGCAACCTCAACGCGCCGACGATCATGATCGGCGAGAAGGGCGCCGATCATA
>NZ_MKRR01000133.1:356626-358014 GCF_001897045.1 Sphingomonas sp. 66-10 | reverse complement strand
CTCGACGCGGCGGTCGCCGCCCCCGCGATCCGCCGCGCGCCGGAACCCGCCGCTGCGCATAACGGCGAGCTGCACCGCGAGCTTGACTGGAAGGGCGCCTTCTGGGCCTCGTCGGGGGTGCCCGCCGGGGTGCTGCTGACGATGGGCGGGATCGCCGCGACGATCGGCCAGCCCGTCTGGGTGGTGTTCATCGCCTCGATCCTGATGGGGTTCATCCAGAGCTTCGTCTATGCCGAGATCGCCGGGCTCTATCCGCATAAATCGGGCGGCGCGTCGGTCTATGGCGCGGCGGCGTGGCTGCCCTATTCGAAATTCGTCGCGCCGATCTCGGTCTGGTGCAACTGGCTGGCGTGGTCGCCGGTGCTCGCGCTCGGCACCAGCCTTGCCGCGGGCTATGTGATGGCGAGCCTGTTTCCGCCGACCGCGGCGATCAACACCTGGCATATCACGCTCGCCGATCTCGGCTTTATCCGCGAAGGGCTGACCCTGCGGATCAATTCGGTGGCGATCATCGGCGCGGGGTTCCTGCTGCTCACCTTCGCGCTCCAGCATCACGGCGCGGCGCGCGCCGCCTCGGCGCAGAAGATCCTCGGCATCGCCTGCCTCGCGCCGCTGATCCTCGTCGGGGTGGTGCCGCTGGTCACCGGCGATCTGCCGTCCGATCATCTGTTCCCGCTGCTGCCGCTGGTGCGCGACGCCGCCGGAACGGTGCATTTCGGCAGCTGGGACATTTACGGCATCACCGTGCTGATGGGGGCGATGTTCGGCGCGGGCTGGTCGACCTACGGCTTCGAGACCGCGGTCTGCTACACCCGCGAATTCAGGAATCCGGCGCGCGATACGCCGCGCGCGCTGATCGCCTCGGGATTGCTGTGCATCCTGATCTTCGCGCTGGTGCCGCTGGCGTTCCAGGCCTCGCTCGGGCTCGAAGGGATGCTGACGCCGGGGATCTACGACGGATCGGGGGTCGCGCTCGCGCTGGCGCGGATCGTCGGCGGCGGGGTCGTCGTGTCGAACATCTTCATCACGATGCTGATCCTCTCGCTGCTGCTGATCGTGATGACCTCGATGATGGGATCGTCGCGCACGCTCTATCAGGCGTCGGTCGACGGGTGGCTGCCCAAGTATCTCGCGCGGGTGAACCCGCACGGCGCGCCGACCGCGGCGATGTGGACCGATCTCGGATTCAACCTGCTGCTGCTGCTCACCTCGGATTATTTCGCGGTGCTGATGATCAGCAACGTCTGCTACATGGTCTTCAATTTCCTCAACCTGCAATCGGGGTGGATCCACCGCATCGACCGCGCCGGCTGGGAGCGCCCGTTCCGCTGCCCGACGTGGCTGCTCGCGACCGGCGCCGTGTTCGGCTTCGTCAACATGGCCTTCAT
>NZ_MKRR01000133.1:351122-356606 GCF_001897045.1 Sphingomonas sp. 66-10 | reverse complement strand
TCGTGCAGGACAAGGGGCGGTTCCCGGTGCGCGCCGACGGGGTTGCCGAGCCGCCGACGGTGCGGCGCGCGGGGGTGCTGCCATGGGTGACGCTGCTGGCGTGCGTCGTGGTGGTGGCGGTGGCGCACGCGGTGGCGCGGCTACCGCTCCATTAAATCCGTGCAATGCTGGTGAACCCCGGCTGCCAGGCCAGTTCAGCGTGCGAAAAGACGTGCCCTGCTAGACCCGCTCCTATCGAACAAGCGTAGAGGAGTGGGACCATGAAGATCACAATCCCCTTGATCGCCATCCTTGCCGGGAGTGCTTTCGCAACGATCCCTTCGGTCGCTTCGGCGCAAAGCTGGGGTGTCTATGTCGGGTCGGACAGTCCCTATTATGACCGGGGCTATTACAACCAGGGTTATAATTACGACCGGTCTTTTTATCGGGATCGCGATGGCGGTTATTACCGGCATGACGACTGGCGCGATCGCCGCGAGCGATGGGAGCGCGAACGTGCGCGGCGCTATTGGATGCAGCGCCGCTGGGAACGCGAACATCGCTGGCATCACGATGACGACGACGACAATTGATCGTTAGCGTCGCGGGCTCAACCGCGTCACCGCGGTTGCGCCTTCGCGCGCCTCAATTGTCGCAGGCGTCGTAATATCCTGCGCGGCAGGCCGCGACGGCGCGGCGCCATTCGGCCATCTCGCGCTCATATTGCGCGCGGCTGCGGGCATAGCGATCCATATCGCGGTCGTGGTCACGCGATGCCGCGACATAATCGGCATCCTCGTAACCGCCCGGGCGCACGACATGATAACGCGGCCCGCGGTTGGCGGCGGCGGCCTGGAGGTTGAGCTGGCGGGTTTGCTCGCTGTCGCGGGCATGCGCGTCGGCGCTGCGCATCGAGGGATCGCGCGGATCGTCGGCGAAGGCTGCCGTGGGAATTGTCGCTGCGATGATCGCCACGCCGATAAGCCGCTTGCCGCGCATGTAACGCACCCCACCCTTGAACCCGGCACGGGCGTATCAGCGCGCTAGCGTTTCGCAAATCAATTGCGACGAGATGCCGGGGCGCGCGTCAGGCGGGTTGATGCGCGGCCTTCACCGATCGCCGCAGCACATCGCCGTAGCCGGTCGCGATACAGGCGTAACCCTCGTAAAATCCCCGGCTTTTCAGCAGGCGGTGCATCTCGCGCAACCGATAGGGCGGCACCCCGGCGGCAAGATGGTGTTCGAGATGGTAACTCACATTATTGGGCGCGACGAACAGCCGTTCCCACCAGCGCACCAAGGTGGTCGAGGTATTGAGTCGCGCATCGGTGTCGCTGCGGTCGGTCGCGACGCCGTGCTCGCCGATCTGCCGCAGCCGGACGATCGCGGGATAGACGAACAGCAACGCCACCCACCACAAGGCATAGGCCCACCAGCCGCCCGCGAGCGCGAGGATCGCGAACAGACCGGCCTGAAACACCAGCCAAGGCCATTGTTCGGCAAAGCGGAAACGGCGGAAGGCGAGCAATTGATCGCGAAATCCGGTCCGCCCGGTCAGATCGCGCGCGAATTTGCGGCGCAACGATTCGCGCGCGACCGGATAGCTTTGGACGAAGCCGATATCGGGATCGTTCGGGGTGCCGGCGAACCGGTGGTGCTTGAGGTGATAGCTGCGATATTTGGGCAGCGAGCTCATCATCGGCACCGCGGCGAGCCATTGCCCGACGGTCTCGTTCAAGCGTCGCCCGCTGAACAAGGCGTGATGCGCGCAATCGTGGACGATGATGCCGAGCCCGAGTTGCCGGCCGGCGATCACCAGCACCGCGAGCACGATCGTCAGCGGATTCGGCCAGGCGATCGCCAGCGCGAAGGCGCCCGCGATCAGCGCCCAGTTGACGGCGAGCGTCCACCAGCCCCACGCATTGGAGGTACGCGTCAATTGTGCCAGTTCATCCTTGCTGAGAAAGTCGGTGAACCGATCGCGGGGCATCGTGCGGGTCCTTCGGGCTGTCGAACGGAGTTGTAACAGGAAATGGCTTTGTGAGTCAAATATCGTTACATCACTGGCGCGAGCCCTTGTCGGCGCGGACGCTCGCGCTGGCCTTTCTGTCGACCAGCGGCGCGCGGCCGATGCGCGCGGCGGCGCTGGCGCGCCGCGCCGAAATCTGCGGGGTCGACGGCGCGGCGATGCGGATGGCGCTGGGGCGGCTGGTGCGCGACGAGATGGTCGAGCAGGTCGAGCGCGGGGTCTATGCGATCGGGCGCGAGGGGCTGGCGCTCAATCGCGTCGCGCGCGGCTGGGCCGAGGCGGAATCGCGCGTCCGGGCGTGGGACGGACGCTGGATCGTCGTAGCGGTCGATCATCTCGGGCGCAGCGACCGCCGGCAGGTGCGCGCGCAGGAGCGCGCGTTGCGGCTCAACGGGCTGGCGCGCGCGGAAAGCGGCTTGTGGGTGCGGCCCGACAATCTGGCGCTGTCGCTCGAGGATTTCGCCGCGCGCCTCGTCGGGCTCGGGCTCGACGAGACCGCGACGATCCTCGGCGACGTGCGCGCGCTCGCGACGCAGGAGGCGGCGTTCCGCGGTCTATGGCCGGCGGCGGCGATCGCGGCGCGCTACCGGCACTGGATCGACGAGATGGCAGCGAGCGAGGATCGCCTCGCCGCGATGACGACCGTCGAGGCGGCGCGCGAGACGTTGCTGCTCGGCCAGTCGGTGATCCGCACGATCAACACCGATCCCTTGCTGCCCGCCGAGATGGTCGATGCCGCGCTGCGGGCGGAAATGATCGCGGCGATGCGGCGCTACGATACGATCGGCAAGAGCTTCTGGGCGAAGGTCGAGTGAGTGACATCCTTAGTAGTTGAAGTATTCTGTGCGCGGGGATAGGTCTGGCGGCACTTCGACCCCATAGAATAACGGAGAGCCGCAGATGGAGATGACGCGCAGGGGGCTGTTGGGTGGCGCGCTGGCGGGGGCGGCGATCTCGGCCGCGCCGCTGCGCGCGGCGACCACGCCCGAGGATCGCTGGATATTGCTGGGGACCGGCGGCGGGCCGGTGATGCGCAAGACGCGGATGCAGCCGGCCAATCTGCTCCAGGTCGGCGATCGTTCCTATCTGATCGATCTCGGCGCGGGGGTGACGCGGCAATTGGTGCAGGCCGGGGTCGCGCCGAGCCGGATCGACGCCGCGTTCATTTCGCATCTCCATCTCGATCATACCGCGGGGATCGCCGCCTTCCTGTCGCTCGATTGGGTACAGGCGGCGATGCAGCGGCTGCGCAGCGCCCCGGTGCCGATCTACGGCCCACCGGGGACGCAGACGGTGATCGACAGCAGCATCAAGGCGATCGCGATCCAGGCGGATATCTTCCGCGGCGAGAGCGCGCATTCGCCGCCGCCCGACAAATTCTTCTTCGGCAAGGATATCACCCAGCCGGGGCCGGTGGAGGTGTATCGCGACGAGATGCTGCGGGTGACCGCGGTCGAGAATACGCATTATGCGACGATGCACCTGCCGGCGCGGCCTTATGGCCACGACATGTCCTTCTCCTATCGCTTCGAAACGCCGCGGCGCAGCATCGTCTATACCGGCGATACCGGGCCGAGCCCCGCGGTGGAGGCGCTGGCCAGCGGTGCCGACGTGCTGATCAGCGAGATCATCGACCTGCCGGGGGTGGTCGCGGATATCCGAAGCCGCAGCGCGGACAAGAGCGTCGATGTCACCCCGATGATCCGGCATATGGAGCTGGAGCATCTGACCCCGGAGAATGTCGGCGCGCTGGCGGCGCGGGCCAAGGTGGGCAAGCTGGTGCTGACCCATTTGGGCATGGCGCCGGGGGCGGAGGATCTCGACGAAACGGCGGCGCTGGCGGCGATCCGCAAGAATTACCGCGGCCCGGTGGTGGTGGGGAAGGATCTGATGCGCGTTTGAGCATCGCGCCTCAGATCGGGACGACCTCTCCGTTCGCGCTGAGCTTGTCGAAGCCCTGGCTTTTTCTTCCGACGAAGAAGGACAGCCCTTCGACGAGCGCAGGGCGAACGGATCATAGCCGCCCACGAATGTCCGGGCCCGGCGCCGATCCAGCCCCGGGCCCCCGTTTTCTTACTTCGGCATCCCGCTCAATCCGCTCGCCGTGCGCAGCGCGGTGCCGTCGAGGCGATAGCCGTCGAGGAACACGGTGTTGACGTGGCGGAGGGTGCCGAGATCCTTCGAGGTGTCGCCGTCGACGAGGATGATGTCGGCGGCCTTGCCCGGCGCGATCGATCCGGCGCGATCGGCCATCCCGGTTATCCGCGCGGGGATGATCGTCGCGGTCTGCAATGCCTCGGCGTTGCTCAGCCCGGCCTGCTGGTAGAGCTCCAGCTCGCGCACCAGCTCGAGCCCATAGCCGTCGGTGCCCGCGACGATCCGCACCCCGGCCTTGTGCAGCCGGTTGACCAGCCCGACCATCTTGTCGAAGCTCTTGCGGAAATCGTCGCGCGTCAGCCCGCCGAACAAGGGATAGCCGCCGACCCGCCAGCTCCGCGCGACCGCGGGCGGCGCGATATCGGCGAAGGGCGCATATTCGGGCGAGATCGCCGAGCCGTCGGAGGTCATCATCGGCTCCCACACCGTCAGCGTCGGATCGATGATCGTGCCGCGCTTGGCGAGTTCGGCATAAAAGGCCGTCATCGCCGGGGAATCGAGATCGACGTCCTTGCCGTATTTCGCCGGGCCTTCGAGCCGCGCGGCGGTATTGGCCTTGTCGACCACCTCCTGCGGCATCGCCTGCATCATGATGAAATTGATGTGGGTGACCTCGTCATAGCCCGCGCGCACCGCATCGAGCGGGCGCATCCCGGCGGGGATATGGCCGTGGACGTGGAGCCCCAATTTGTGCGCCTCGGCGGCGGCCGGGGCGATCCACGCCGGATTCATCGAGGTGTAGAATTTCGCGCCCCACAGCCCGGCCTGCTTGATCTTGTCGACCGCGGCGACCGCCTCCGCCGCCGAGGAGACGGTGAGCGCACCCTGCGCGGCGAGCGGGTCCTTGCGATCGATGATCACCGAGATCTTGCCGTCGGGGGCGAGCAGATCGCCCGCCGCGCGGCGCCTGTAGATGCTGTGCGCGTCGTCGATCAGCGAGCCCGGGCTGCGATAATTGGTCATCCCGGTCGCGACATTCTGCAGCAGGTTCCAGTCGTCGCCGACATGCTGGTGCGAATCCCACAGCCCCGGCGACAGCGTCTTGCCGCGCCCGTCGATCACCATCGCGCCGGCGGGGGGCTTGATCGACCCGCCCGCGGCGACCGCGGCGACCTTGCCCTCGGCGATCAGCACCGCGCGATCGGGCAGATATTTGCCCGCCACCGAATCGAACATCAGCACATGATCGACCAGCGTCGGCGTGCGATTGGCCGGGGTGAGGAATTGATGCGCGACATCGCGGACCATCGCCGCGGTGGCCTTGTCCTGAATCTCCTTCAGCTTCGGGCCGTTCTTCTCATATCCTTCGGGCAGCAGCG
>NZ_MKRR01000133.1:350626-351098 GCF_001897045.1 Sphingomonas sp. 66-10 | reverse complement strand
GGGGCGAAGCTGTAGCCGCGGATGAAGGCGAGTTTGACCGTTTCCGCGCCGTTCGGCCCGTCGATCTGCGCCGGCTGGCCGATCGTGATGCTGGCATGCCCGCCCGGCAGCATGTCGATGCCCTTGTCCCCGGCGGCGACCAGCGCGTCGACCTCGCGCTCGGCGGCGAGCGGCGGCCCGCCATAGGTGTTGTAGCGTTTGCCGGCGAACGGGGCCGAGCCCGAATCGATCACCGTCTTCCACCGCGCGACGCCGCCCGCGTCGACGTCGAACGTTTCGGTCGCGTCGCCCTGATCGGTATAGCCGCGGATCGCGATCGCGGTCGGCCGCTTGTCCGGCCCGAGCGTCATCACCTCGTCGGTCTCGGTGACCCAGCCGCGCAGCGACATCGACATGCGATAGGCGATCCGCCCGTCGGGCATCGTCCACGACCAGACGTCGCCGTGTTTTCCGGCGATCGAGCTGAAGGTAT
>NZ_MKRR01000133.1:337013-350593 GCF_001897045.1 Sphingomonas sp. 66-10 | reverse complement strand
ATAATATCCGGCGCATAGATGTGGCCCCTCAACGAGAATGGGGCGGAAACTGACAAGCCGCTGGCGCCAGCGCAACGATTGTTTGATCGCGCGGCAGCTTGTCGCGCTCACTGTGGCGCCGCTGCCGCATCGCGGACCCGGAATCAGCGTCACAAAGCGGCTTCATGAACGCGCGTCGGACGATTACGGTCGCGTGCGATGCTGGACCAAATCAACATCCGCGCCGCAAGCGTCCTCGCCGCGGTCCTGATCCTCGCGGGGTGCGCGGGCGGCAATTATCGCCCCGTCAGCGATACGCCGGTCAGGATCGGCCGGCCCTATGTCGTCCGTGGCACGACCTTTGTCCCCGCCGCCGATCCGACCTACGACATGCTCGGCTATGCAAGCTGGTATGGCGCGGAATCGGGCAATCGAACCGCCAACGGCGAACGCTTCCGTCCGCGCTGGATCACCGCGGCACACACGACATTGCCGCTGCCGACCTATGTCGAGGTGACCGCGCTCGAAACCGGGCGGCGGATCATCGTGCGGATCAACGATCGCGGGCCGTTTGCGACCGGTGGCGGGCGCATCATCGATCTGTCGCGCGGTGCCGCCGACGAACTCGGCATCAAGGCGCAAGGGCATGCGCCGGTCCGCGTCCGCCGCGTCGAGCCTTCGGAGAAAGATCGCGCGCGGTTGCGCGCGGGCAAGCCGGCGAGCAAGCTGCCGCCATTGCCGCCGGGGCAATTGGCGAACCTGCGCATGCAGCTTGCGACCGGTATGCAGGCGCCCATCGCCGAGTCCGGCGATCCGGGCGCGCCGATCACGCCGTTGCGGCGCTGAGACGAAAGGCCAGTGTCGGCGCCGGCCCGCCCAAGGGAGAAGGGGCCTTGGCCGGCGCCGCTGGCTCAGCTCTGCTGAACCAGATTCTGGCGTGTCGTAAAGGATTGCTCGGGGAATCGTTCGAAGATCAGGCCGCTATTCTGCGATCCGAGGAAGTCGTCGAAATAAGCGATCGTATGGCGCAGCCCCTCGCGCAGCATCACGGTCGGTTGCCAGCCGAGTTCGGTCCGCGCCAGCTCGATATCGGGGCGACGCTGGCGCGGATCGTCGGTCGGCAGCGGCTTGCGCACCAGTTGGGACTTGGAACGGGTCAGTTCGAGGATCGTCTCGGCAAGCTCCAATATGGTGAACTCTCCGGGATTGCCGATATTGACCGGGCCGGTGAAATCGTCGGGACTGGCCATCAGCCGGATCAGGCCCTCGATCAGATCGTCGACATAGCAGAAGGAGCGCGTCTGCTCGCCGTCGCCATAAATGGTGATCGGCTGGCCGGTGAGCGCCTGCATGATGAAATTCGAGACGACGCGGCCGTCGCCCGGGTCCATCCGCGGGCCATAGGTGTTGAAGATGCGCGCGATCTTGATCTTCACCGATCGCTCGCGATGATAATCGAAGAACAGCGTTTCGGCGCAGCGCTTGCCCTCGTCGTAGCAAGCGCGCGGGCCGGTGGTGTTCACCCGGCCCCAATAATCCTCGCGCTGCGGGTGGATTTCGGGATCGCCATAGACTTCGCTGGTCGACGCCTGGAGAATCTTCGCGCCGACGCGTCGCGCAAGGCCGAGCATGTTGATCGCGCCGTGGACGCTCGTCTTGGTGGTCTGCACCGGGTTGACGCGATATTGGATCGGCGAGGCCGGGCAGGCGAGATTGTATATCTCGTCGACTTCGACGAACAGCGGGAAGGTCACATCGTGCCGCAGGAACTCGAAGCGAGGATTGCCGAGGAGATGGCTGATATTGTTCTTCGATCCGGTGAAGAAATTGTCGACGCACAATACCTCATGCCCGCGGGCGATCAGCCTGTCGCAGAGATGAGAGCCGAGGAATCCGGCGCCACCGGTGACCAATATTCGTTTTACACCCCTGTTCATCGTTCTGCTCCCTTCGGTTGTGCAACGGAGGCTCGCGAAACATCGTCTTGATCATCGCGCCGAGATATCGGCGGCTGAACCGTGCCATCTCGGCATGGCCGCTGCCCGGCCGCACGGCGGCGAGCAGGCTGAAGATCGCCCAGCGGCTGGCATAGCCGGTAAAAAGGATCGCGTCGTAGCACAGCCGGGCGAGCGGCCCGCGCCCCTGGCGGAAGAAGAAACGCGGCCCCTTGTAGACCGTCGCCAGCACCTCCAGCGAGGTCTGCCGGGAAAAGCTCTGCCCGTGGTGGTGGGTGATGCTCTGTCGTGCGGAATAAAGTACGTTCCACCCCGCGTCGCGGACGCGCCGGCACACCTCCATATCCTCGCCGAACATGAAGAAGGCGGGATCGAAGATGCGCGGCCCCACCGCCGCGCGCCGGAAGGTGAGCGACGCGCCCGACACCCAGTCGATCGGGCGAATGCCGGGCGGATCGTCGTCGAGATAGACCGCCGGCGGCGCCCAGCGGCGCGGCAGCAGGTGGCCGAGAAACAGATAGTTCCACGCGAGATTGGCGAGGGTGGGAAAGGCGCCGCCGGACGCGCGCTGGAAACTGCCGTCGCTGTTGCGCAGCCGCGCGCCGAGGATGCCGATCGCCGGATCGCCCGCGATCGTCGCCAGCATCGTCGCAATGGCGTCGCGGTCGACCATCGTATCGGGGTTGAGCAGCATGACGAACGGCGCGGCGGTCGCCTCGTAACCGCGCTGGCAGCCGCGCGCGAAGCCGAGGTTGGCGCCGCTTTCGATCAGCCGCACCGCGGGGAATTCCGCCGCGACCATCGCCGCGCTGCCGTCGGCGGAATCATTGTCGACGACGATCGTCTCGATGTCGCCCGGCGCCAGCCCCTCGCTGTCGCGGACCGCGGCGAGACAGTCGCGGAGCAGATCGCGGACGTTCCAGTTGACGATGATGATGGCGAGGCGCGGCGGCGCGATCATGCCGCGATATCCCGATAGAGCGCGGCATAGGACGGGCGCAGCGTCGACCAGGCGTAATTGGCGCGGACATGATCGCTCATCACGCGCCGCTGGCGTTCGGCGGGGTCGTGCATCATCGTTTCGAGCAATTGCGCGAGCGCGCCCGGCGCGGTCATGTCGATCCAGCAATCGGGATTGGGCAGCAGCCAGCGGAAATGCGGCGCATCGTGGGTGACGACGGGCAGCCCCGCCCCCGCCGCCTCGACCAGCGCGAGCCCGAATGCCTCGAAGGTCGCGGCATGCGGCATGACATCGGCCAGGGCGTAGAGCTCGCCGACCTCGCTGGAGCGAACATGCGTCACCCGCACCCGATCGCCGAGCCGCGCGCGGGCGTAATCGGGCAGATCGGGATCGCCATGATCGAGGCTGCCGTCGAGCCACAGCAACGGCGCGCCCGGCAGGCGCGCGACCTCGTCGATCAGGTGGTGGGTGCGCTTGTGCCCGCGATTGAGCGCCGCGACCGAGAGGATCACGAAGCGATCGGAGGGGATGCCGTGCTTCGCGCGCAATTCGGCGCGGCCGAGCCGGGTGTGGAAATGGTCCGGGCGGTATCCGCAGGGCACCAGCCGCATCGCGCGCGCCGTCTGCCCGCCCGCCACCGCCTCGGCGAGCGTCGCGGCGGAAATCTGGTGGAGCACGTCGCACGGCGGATAATCGCGCGGCGGCATCGCCGTCCCCTCGGTATAGAGCAGGCGGAAGCGCAGTTTCAGCGCGCGGCGCAGGTGGAACAGAAGCCGCGCGAGCGGCGGATCGATGACGTGGACGATATCGTAGCGGCCGTCGCGCAGATGGGGCAGCAGCGCGAGCGCGAAGGTGAGGCATTCGGCGTGCATCGGGGTGCGCCGCATCAGCCGGTGGATCGGCAGATAGCGGATCGCGCGCCCGCCGCGCGCCAGGAAGGGGAGCGCGATCTCGTCCGCGGTGCGCGGGCCGCCGCCCTTGAACAACGTCATGCTGAGGTCGCGGCGCATCTCGTCGAACAGGTCGCGGAACAGGCGTTCGAACCCGCGTTGCACCAGCCCGACGCCGGGGCAGGCGATCGCGACGCGCGGCGCGCTCATGCCATGCCTCCCGAAACGATCATCCGGCCTTGGCGCAGCTCGTGCCACAGCGGCCGGATGCTGAAGCGCGCCGCGACCGCGGCAATCGCCGCCAGCGTCGTCACCAGCGTGCCGGCAACGACCCCGCCGAGGAAGGAGCCGGCGATCGGGCTGGCGTCGACGATCGCCACCGATGCCGCCGCGATGGCCAGCAACGCCGCGACCGGTCGCCAGTCGAGCCGAATCTGCACCGCGCGCTGGCCGAGCCAGGAGACGATCGCGGTGCCAAGGAGCAGCTCGACGACGAGATAGCCGATCGCCGCGCCGAGCACGCCGAAGCGCGGGACGAGCAACAGCAGCGCCGCGCCCTGGCCCATCAGCGACAGCAACGTCAGCCCCATCGCCTTTCCCTGCCACCCGGCGATGACGATCAGCGGCGACATGACGGTGGTGATCGCGCGCAGCAGCAGGGTCCATGCCATCAGCCGCAGCACCGCGACCCCCGCGAGGAATTCGGGCCCCATCAGCCCCATCAGGAACGATGCGCCGCCGTGGATGCCGGCGAACATCAGCGCCGCCGCGCCGGTGGAGAGGATCAGCGCGGCCTGTTGCGTGCGCGCCAGCCCGGCGCCGCGTTGCGCGAGGACGGGGAAGAAGGCCGAGGTGACACCCTGCACCGCGACCAGCACGGGGAAGATGAAGCGCGCCGCCGCCATATAGAGCGCGACCGCCTTGAGATCGAGCAAGCGCGCGAGAAGCAGCGGCGCGAGCGCGTCATAGGTGACGACCAGCAGCCCGGCGAGGCCGAGCGGCGCCGCTTGCCTGAGCAGATCCAGCGCCATCCCGCGCGGCGGCGCGCAGCGGCGCATCAGCGGCGCGGCCCAGTGGATCGCCAACCCCGCCTGGACGAGACGCGCCGCGGCGAATGCGGCGGTCAGCAGCGCGACCGGCGCGCCGGCCCAGGCCGCCGCCGCCAGCAGCGGCAGCGTCGCGAGCGTCCCCGCCAGCTCCGCGGCGATATCGCGGTCCATCCGCATCGCGAGCCGCAGCGCCGCGCGCGCCGGCTGGAGCCACGCATTGGCGAGCACCGACGCGCCGCCGACCAGCCCCGCGAGCACCAGCGCGCGATCATCGCCCATCGCCAGCAGCAGCGGCAGGGCCGCGGCGCCCGCTACGCCCTGAAGCGCCTTGATCCGTGCGAGCGCGGTCAGCAGCGTGTCGCGCCGCGCGGGCACATGCGCGATATCGCGCACGGCGATGTCGGTCTGGCCGAAATCGACCAGCCATTCGAACAAGGTCACATAGGCCAGCACCAGCATGTAGGCGCCGAAATCGGCTGCGCCGGCGAGCCGCGCGACGATCAGCGCGCTGATCATGCGCAGCGCCGACAAGGCGATCCTGCCGGCGACGAGGCTGGCGGAATTATGGAGGAGGCTGCGCGCGCTCATGCCGTCACCGGCCGGTTGGCCATTTGCCAGTAGCGCACCGCGACGACGATCGCCGCGGCCATCCAGAAGACGCGCGCGCCCGGCATCTGGCGCAGATAGAAGCTGCCGAAACCGTCGACCAGATTGGCGCAGAGCCCCGCCAGCGCGCCGATGCTCAGCGCGTGCAAGGTCGGATCGGCGCAGTCGCGCGCGTTGCGCCAGCCGATGCGCAGCAGCGTAAGAAGCACCGCGAGGAAAGCCACGAAACCGATCGTCCCCTGCTCGGCCCAGGTGAGCAGGTAGATATTGTGCACCACCGGCCAGTCCGCGCCGAACCGCTGGATCAGCCCGACATGGCCGCCATATTCGGTGCGCCCGGGGAGGTTGTAGACGAAGCTGTTGAGCCCGGTGCCGACCAGCCAGTGATCCTTTACCATCCCCCAGGCGACGCTCATCCACTCCCAGCGGAAATCGAGCGCGCCCGGATCGCTGCCGGTAAAGCGGTGAAGAATGGCGGGGGCGGCCGCGATCGCGCCCAGCGCCGTTGCGGTCAGCGTCGCAATCGCGAGCGGCGCGGCGCGATGGCGCGATGCCGGGTGGCGCAGCAGCAGCGCGATGACGATCGGCACCGCGAGCGCGAAGGCCAGCCAGCCCGAGCGCGACAACGTGAGCAGCAGCGCGAGCATCGCGGTCGCCAGCGTGAGCGCGATCGGCCAGCGCCAGACGCGCCCGACCCGCGTCGCCAGCATCGCCAGCAGCATCGGCGCGATGATGACGATGAACCCGGCGAGCAGATTGGGATGGCCGAGCAACGCCCCGATGCGGAAGGTGTCGCCGCCGTCCATATAGGTCGCCTTATTGGCATATTCGAGCGTGGTGGCGGTCGCCTCGCCGAGCGACTGCAGCCCGATCGCGCCCTTCTTGGCATATTGCAGGATGCCGATCAGCGACTGCAGCATCAGCCCGCAGCACAATGCGGCAAAAAGATGCAGGAACTGGCGCACGCGCACCAGTTCGTTGACGAGGACGAGGAACAATAGCAGCGTCTTGGCCATCTGGACCGCTTCGACTAGCGGCAGATGCCCGAACGGGCCGACCGAGGCGGTGAAGGCGCCGAGCAGGATCATCACGCTCCACCAGAAGGTGACGGGGGAGAGCCGCAGCCGGCGATGCCCGGCAAGGATATCGCGCACCAGGAAGCAGACGAGCGCGACGAGGAAGAAGTCGACCGCCTCGATCGAATAGGCGCCGGCGCCGCCCATATGCGGCAGCGGATGGAAACGCTTGGCGATCCCGAGCGGCGCGGTGAGACCGAGACCCCAAAGGCAGAACAGCCGCGGATTGCCCGACGCGATCATCATCCCCGCCCCCGCGATCGCCCCGGCGGACAGCAATGCGATCTTCGGCGACGGGGAGAGCCCGGCGACGACGATCAGCGCCGCAATTGCCGCCGCCAGCGCCGCGAGGCCGAGCACGCGAAGATCGGCGTCGGCAGGCGCGAGACGGCGGATCACGCGGTTGGATCCGTCGGCGGGAGCGCGAGCAGCATCCCGACCTGCCCGATCGCATTGGCGCGAAACGTTTCGCGGCAGCGCGCGAGATCGGGCATGCGCGACTGGCCCTCCTCGGCCAGCACGATCACCAGATCGGCGCCGGCGGCGATCGGCAGGTAGCGCGTGTCGCTGAAAATGGCGTGCTGCTGGATGAGGATATGATCGAAATGCGCGGATAGGGCCGGCAGCAGCGCGGGGAGATCGTTCGAATTCACCGCGCCGGGATTCAGCCCCGCAGGCATCAGGAAGACCGAGGGCCGCGGGAGGAGTTGGATCATTTCGAGCGTGCCGTGGGGATCGTCATCCCGCATGTCGGAAAAGCCCGGGACCGCGCTCAGCCCGAGCGCGCTGCTGATGCCGTCGGCGCGCAGCGTCGCATCGACGACCAGCAATCGCCCGCCGAGCTCGTCCTGCAGCATTGCGGCGAACATCAGCATCGTATCGTTGGCGGTGCCCGCGTCGCAGACCGCGCTCAGCAGGATCGTCGCGATCCGCTTGCCATCCGGCTGCGCCGCGCCGATCCGCCGCGCGAGGTGACGAAAACCGCGCGATGCGGGTTCGCGCGCGACCGCCGGCCGCGCAAGGCGGCGGGCGATCCGGTGGTGCAGCAGCGAGAGCGTCGTGCGGATCCGCGCGGCGCGCCGCGAGGGTTGTGGCGGACGGGCGCGCTCCACGGGCTCGCGCGGCGGATCGGCGGGGATCTCCGCAGTCGCGTCAGGCACCGGCGCAAGCGTTGCCGGCGCGGGCAGCGGCGACAGCGACGATATCATGTCGGTGAAGGGCGGCTGTGCGGTTATCGCCTCGAGCATCTCGGCCATGTTCGGCGGATGCGATTCGCTTGCGGCGTCGGCGATCCAGCTCGCCGGCTTGCTCCAGTCGCGATGCTCGCCGGCAGCCCTCGGCGGGTCGGGCCGTATGGGTCTCCACACGACGACATAACCGCGGGGAACGCGCGCCCACGGGCGGCCGGGGCGGCGGATGATCTCGCGGCCGCAATGCGCGCAGGTCGAAAAGCCGATGCCGGCATTCCATACCGCTCGCGCGCCTGTTCGATGCAAGCCCAGTCCGCATAACATTGGTCATCGCTCCCGCACGGAATCCGATGTCGCCAGCTATGAATAACGCGATACTTGAGGCGGATGATTCATAGATGAAATCATCACGGCCGCGTCATAATCTTGAAATACCAAGATGAATCAACAAAGAGATTCGCCCTGTCTCATTCTGGGACGCGACGAAATTTTGTACTTATTGGCTATTAACATTCGTAAAGTTGTTGATCACGATCCCCTTCGATTCGCGAGTAAAGGGGCGAATCGGTTCGTGCTCTAACTATCCGAACCGGCTGGCAGAACAGCGAACCGCGGCGTTCAAAGCGTATGTGTGAAAGCTTCCCTCCTTTATCAATCGGGGGTGATGATCTGTCATGCGTGATGGCCGAACAGATGACGATTTCAGATCGCGCGGCGTAGTCCAGCAATTCGGCGCCGTTTTCGTGCGCCTATGCCGGTTGACCGATACCGCGCTCGTCGTCGCGATGCTGTTCCTCGTCTTTGCCGCCGGTTGGGAATCGCCGCACCCGATCGCGGTGGAAGCATTGCTATGCATCGCAATATTGGAGCTGATCGCATCCTTTTCTCATCTCAGCCGATCGTGGCGGATCAATAGACTGCGGCACGAGCTCGCCAAGCTGACGGTCTATTGGACTGCCTGTTTCGTGGCGATCATGGCATCCTTCTATCTGATCGGCGATCTGCCGCTCGACCAGGCGGGGCGGTGGCTGCCGGCGGCGGCGGGATGGTATGCCTCATCGCTGGCGGCGATCATGCTGTTCCGCATCATCCTGCGGATGGCGCTGCGCTATTATCGCGCCTTCGGCCACGATCAGCGCAATGCGGCCTTTATCGGCGCCACCGATACGACCGAGCGCCTGCTGGCGGTGTTCGACAAGCATCGCTGGATGGGGATCCGGCCGCTCGGCGTATTCGACGATCGCCGCCCGGCGGACGGGCGCACCGTCGCGCTGGGCGAGGATGCGTTCGGCGGCAATGTCGACCAATTGTACCAGCTCGCGCGGCAGGGCCGGGTCAGCCGCATCTATGTCACGCTGCCGATGGCGGCGGAGCAGCGGATCAAGGCGATCATCGACCGGTTTGGGGATACCACCGCGTCGATCTATTATTGTCCGCCGCTGTCGCGACTGGATCTCGTCGGCGCGCGCTGGGACGATCTCTATGGCCAGCCAGTCGTCAGCGTGGTCGAGTCGCCGTTCGAGGGCTATTCGCGTGTCGTCAAGCGGATCGAGGACGTCGCATTATTGGTGTTGATCCTGCCGATCATTCTGATCCCGACGATCCTGATCGCGCTGCTGATCCGCCTCGATTCGCCCGGCCCGGTCTTCTATCGCCAGACACGCTACGGGCTGGACGGCAAGCCGTTCCAGATCTGGAAATTCCGCAGCATGTATGCGGGCGGCGAGGATCGGTTCGTGCAGGCGCGGCGCGGCGACACGCGGGTGACGCGCGTCGGGGCGATCCTGCGCCGCACCTCGCTCGACGAGCTGCCGCAATTCTTCAACGTGCTCGACGGCAGCATGTCGGTGATCGGGCCGCGCCCGCATCCGGTAAGACTCAACGAAGAGTTCCGCACGGTGATCCGCCGCTATATGGTGCGGCACAAGATCAAGCCGGGGATCACCGGACTCGCCCAGGTCAACGGGTGGCGCGGCGAGACCGAGACGCTGGACAAGATGCAGCAGCGTGTCGCGCACGATATCGAATATCTGCGCCGCTGGTCGCTGCGGCTCGATCTCAAGATCCTGCTCCAGACGCTGATCGTGCCGTTCCACGGCCGGAATGCTTATTGATGCGGGCGCGATTTCTTCCCCGGCTCGCGCATCAACTCGCGCCGCTGGCGATGCTGGCGGGCTGCGGCGCCGCGGCGCCCGAGCCGGTGCTGCCTGCGGCCCAACCGGACTGGCGGGTCGAGGCTGCGCCGCAATTGCCCGCCGGGGCGCTGCGCGCGCAGGCGTTGTGGAACGATCCGTCGGTGCTGCGCGAGGGGCGGGGGTACGTCATGTATCTGACGACCAGCACGGTCAAACCGTTCGAGCCGCCGATCCTGCCGTTCCGTGCGGTATCGCCGGACGGGCGCAGCTGGTCGCTCTCGCCCGCCCAACCCTTGCTGTCGCCGCAGGGCGGCCCCTATGTCAGCGTCGAGACGCCGAGCGTCGTGCGCTTCGCCGGCCGATATTTCATGGCCTTTACCGGTATTTATCCGTCGGGCGCGGCATCGCCGATGGCGATCGGGCTCGCCGTGTCGGGCGACGGGGTCACATGGCAGGTGGCGCAGTGGACCTTGCTCAAGGCGACCGGCGGCGCGACCGACTGGAACGGCTATCTCGTCGGCGAGCCCGGCGCGGTGGTGGTGAAGGATCGGCTGCTGATCTATTTCTCCGCGGTCGGCGCGCGCGAGGGTGGCGGGCCGCCGCTCCAGTCGATCGGCGTGGTCGAATCGACCGACGGCACGCATTTTTCCGCACCGCGGCAGGTGCTGACGCAGGGCGCGCTCTATCCCGCGGCGCAAGGCTATGCCGGCTATAGCTCGCCCGCCGCGCTGGCGCGCGCCGACGGGAGCGTCGACCTCTTCTATTCGGTCGTCCATGTCCTCAAGGGCGGCGATCCCGAGTGGCGGCAGGTGGCGATCCACCACGCGCGTTCGCGCGACGGCTCGCCGCCGTTCGACGAGGATCGCGCGCCGGTCGTGACCCGCGACAGCGCGCGCTGGACCGGCGGCGAGATCCTCGCCCCCGCGCCGCTCGTCGACGACGGCATGCTCAAGCTCTGGTTCGGCGGGCATGTGCGGCAGGCCGCGCTCGCGCCGCTGATCAAGCGCGGATTGAAGGGGCCGGAATTCGGAATCGGCTTCGCGGCGATGCCGCTCGACCGGTTCGAGCGGGCGACAGGGGAAGTGACGAACGCTGTTCAACGATGATGGAAGGGGAGACATTCCATGAAGGTCGTTATTCTATGCGGCGGGCAAGGTATCAGGGCCTTTCCCTTCACCACTTATCTGCCCAAGCCGATGCTGCCGCTGGGCGGCACCCCGGTTCTGGTTCATGTGATCAAGAACTTCATCCGTCAGGGCTTCACCGACTTCATTCTCGCTGCGGGTTATCGCAAGGATGTTCTTCACGATTATTTCGAGGGCAAGGATATCGGCGCGCGGATCGAGATCGTCGATACCGGCGAGGATTCGGATACCGGACGCCGCATCTATAATTGCCGCCACCTGATCGACGGCCCGTTCATCGCGACCTACGGCGACGGGCTGTGCGACGTCCCGCTCGACGATCTGGTCGCCTTTCACCACGGCCATGACGCGCGGCTGACGATCACCTCGGTGCCGATGTATTCGCAATATGGCGTGATGAGCGTCGCCGACGATGGCGCGATCAGCAAATTCGTCGAAAAGCCGCTGATCGAGGATTATTGGATCAATGCGGGCTTCATGGTGATGGACCCGTCGATCTTCGACGACTGGAACGGTGAGAATCTCGAGCGCGATATCATCCCGCCGCTGATCGGGCGGCACGATGCTTATACCTATCGTCACGCCGGCTTCTTCAAGTCGTTCGATTTCTACAAGGACGTGGTCGAGATGGACGAGGTGATCGCCAGCGGCGGCCCCTTGCCCTGGGTGGTCGCGCCGGTGCTGCGGGAGCAAGCGGCATGAGCTTCTGGAAAGGCAAGACCTGCCTGGTCACCGGCGCCACCGGCTTCCTCGGCGGCTCGCTCGTCGCGCGGCTGCTCGATGAAGGCGCCGAGGTCGTTGCGCTGGTGCGCGATATGGTGCCGCAATCGCGCTTCCACGCCGGCGATCTCGCCGCGCGCGCCAAGGTGGTGCGCGGCCAGCTCGAGGATTATGAGCTGATCGAGCGCGCGATCAACGAATATGCCGTCGACACGGTATTCCACCTCGCCGCGCAGGCGATCGTCGGGGTCGCCAACCGCAATCCGATGTCGACCTTCGAATCCAATATCAAAGGCACCTGGGTGCTGCTCGAGGCGTGCCGCCGCGTGCCGACGATCGAGCGCGTGATCGTCGCCTCGTCCGACAAGGCCTATGGCGATCACGACATGCTGCCCTATCAGGAGGATTTCGCGCTCCAGGGGCGGCACCCCTATGACGTGTCGAAGAGCTGCGCCGATCTGATCGCGCTTTCCTATGCCGCGACCTACAAGCTGCCGGTGTCGATCACGCGCTGCGGCAATCTGTTCGGGCCGGGCGATCTCAACGTGAACCGCATCGTGCCGGGGACGTGCCTGTCGATCGTCGACGGCGAACGCCCGGTGATCCGCTCGGACGGCTCGCCGGTGCGCGACTATGTGTTCGTCGAGGATATCGTCTCGGGCTATCTCAAGCTCGGCGAGCATATGGGCGACGACGCGGTGGTTGGGCGCGCGTTCAACTTCGGCACCGGCGATCCGGTCAGCGCGCTCGATCTGGTGCGCCGCATCCTCGCCGGGAGCGCGCGCGCCGATCTCGAACCGATCGTGCTCAACAACGCGCACGGCGAGATCCAGGCGCAATATCTCTCCTCCGCGCTGGCCGCCGACAAGCTCGGCTGGACGCCCGCGGCGGGGCTCGACGAGCGGCTGACGCAGACCTTCGACTGGTATCGGGAGAATCGGCATTTCTTCTGAGCGGATCTTCGTCGGCATCCCGACCTTCAACCGGCCCGATTTCGTCCGCGAAACGGTGGCGAGCCTGCGCGCGCAGACCTTCGGCTATTTCCGCGCGATCGTCAGCGACAATCGCTCGCCGGACGGGGCGGGCGACGCCGTGCGCGCCTATGTCGAGGCGCTCGGCGACCGTCGCATCGGCTTCGTGGAGCAGCCGGAAAACGGCGGCGAATATGGCCAGGGGCGCTATTTGTTCGGCGCCGCGGGCGATGCCGATTATTTCTGCATCCTCCACGACGACGATGTGCTGGCGCCTTCCTATCTGCAGCGCGCAGTGGCCGCGCTGGACGCCGCGCCCGATGTCGCGCTGTTCGTCGCCAACCCCTGGGTGATGGATGAGGCCGGAACGCGGCTGACGCTGGAAACCTATGGCTATCAGCGCGATCACGGGCGCAGCCGGCGCGAACGCGGGCGCTTCCCGGTGCTCGAGACGCATATGGCGAGCGGGTTCACGCCGATCTCGGGCACCGTGTTCCGCACCGCGTGGCTGCGCCGCTCGGGGTTCGTCGATCAGGATTGCCACGGAAATTTTCCGTTCGAACTCAACGTCATGACCCGGCTGGGCGATATCGGCGCGACCGGCTGGTACGAGCCCGATCTGCTGCTCGGGGTGCGCTATCATGCCGGGTCGCTGCGCAATATGCTCGGGCTGATGCGCAATCCGGCGGTGGTCGGCACGATGCTGCGCATCCTCGAACGCCGGCAGTATAGCGGTGCGCCCGAGCGACGGCGGCGCAAGATCGTCTCCCGATTGTACCGCGCGCAGGCCGATATCGCGCTCGCCGGCGGCGACCGGGACGAGGCGCGTGCCAAGCTGCGCGCCGCCTGCGCCGCCAATCCGCTGTCGCCGCGGGCCTGGGGGCGGCGGCTCGGCGTGGCGAT
>NZ_MKRR01000133.1:334738-336978 GCF_001897045.1 Sphingomonas sp. 66-10 | reverse complement strand
CCTCAACGAAACCCGCACGATCCCTGCCGCGCCCGACGTGCTGACGTCGATCGGCCGCTATCGCCAGGCCTATGTCCTGGCGCCGGGCGATGTGATCGAGGTGCTGGTCGATCATATGCCCGAGGTGTCGCGTACCGTGACGGTGCGACCCGACGGGATGGTGAGCCTGCCCAAGGCCGGGGACCTGCGCGTCGCGGGCCTCATGCCGCTGGAGGCGGCGGGGCTGGTGCGGCGCGAGTTGCTGCGCCGGATCATCGATCCCGAGGTGACGATCACCGTCACCAACCCGCGCGAGGAAAAGGTATTCGTCGCGGGCGAGGTGGGACACCCCGGCGCGCTTCCGCTGCGCGACGTGCCGACCGCGGCGCAGGCATTGATTCAGGCCGGGGATATCGGGCGGTCGGGCAAGCTTTCCAACGTGGCGCTGATCCGGCTCGAACCGTCGGGCTATCTCACCGCGCATATCCTGCAATCGCAGGCACGCGGGAAGGCGGGGCTGCTGCTGACGCTCCAGAATGTACCGCTCCAGCCCGGCGACCTGCTGATCGTCCAGGAAACCGCCAGCTCGCAATTCGCGCGGGTGATCCAGGACTATCTCAATGCGCCGCTCGGCGGGCTCAATCAGGTGCTGATGCCCTACGCCCAGCTCAGGGTGCTGCAGGAGATCAGCAAATGACCGATGCCTCCCCCCTGCTGCCGGCGCCGGAGGCGGTGGCGCATCGCCCCGAGGCGGATACGTTCGATTTCCGCCGGGCGGGGCAGGCGCTGATGCTGGCGGTCGCCGGGCATCGGCGGCTGATCCTCGTCGTCACCGGGCTGACGCTCGTGCTGGTGACGCTCTATATCGCGCTCTGGCCGCCGATCTATACCGCCTCGGTGACGCTGTCGGCGGGGGCCGAGGACGATCGGCAGCGCGAAAATTTCTATGACGGATGGGCGGTGTTCCGGCGCAACGCGCTGAAGGACGAAGTGGTGATGGCGACGTCCGGCCCGGTGCTGCATCAGGTGATCGGCGAGCTGAAGCTCGACTATCGCGACGTCTATCACCCGCCGCTGCGCTATCTCACCTATCTGTGGACGCAATCCTGGCCAGGCGAGGCGTGGCGCTGGACCAAGGAGCGGATCTTTCCCCGGCCGCAATCGCGCTACATCCTCTCGCCGCGGCAGCAGGAGGAAGCGCGCACGCTCGACGATTTCCGCACCGGGGTATCGCTCCAGCCGCTCAACGACACCAATATCGGCGTCCTGCACGTCCGCGGGCCTTCGCCGCGCGTCGCGGAGATCGCCGACAAGGTCGCGGAAACCTATCTCGCGCAGCGTCGCCGGCGCTTCGCGCGCGAGGCGCGTCAGGCGTATGACGCGCTCGAGGTGGAGGCCGATAAGACACGGCGCAATCTGCTCACGCTCGAACAGCAGATGGAGCGTTATTATACCCAGAACGACATGCTGCTGATGTTCGAGAAGGACAAGGTAGAGGTCAGCCAATATCTCGGCATGCAAGGCGAGCTCGACGCGCGGCGCACCGCGATCGCACAGACCCAGCGCGAGTTGATGGCCGTATCGGGGCAATTGGCACGCGAGGCGCGTGAAGTCGTCGCCGCGCGGACATTGGGGGACAATCCCGTCCTCGCGACGATGCGCCAGGATCTCGCCAAGCTGAAACTGTCGCGCGACAATATGCTGATCCGCTATCGCGCGGATTCGCCGGAGGTGGCCGATCTCAACGCGCAGATCGCGGTGCTGGAAAAGCAGATGGCAGGTCAGGCGGCGCGCAGCGTTCAGCAGACCAGCATCGCCCGCAATACCGGCTATGAGACATTGGCGGCGCGCAAGGCCGCGCTCGAATCCAAGCTCGCGGGCGATCGCGGCGCGTTGATCAGCCTGTCGGCCGATGTCGCCGCGCGGCGGCAGGAGGTCGATCGCATTCCGCAGAAGATGAAGGAAAGCCACGATCTCGGCCGCGCGCATGATGCGCTGGAAAAGACCTATCTGGCGTTGCAGGAGAAACTGACGACCGCGGCGGTGACCGCGGCGACCGCCGAATCCGCGCCCTCGTCGATCCAGATCGTCGAACATGCCGCGCTGCCCGACAAGCCCGACTGGCCGTCGACCAAGCTGCTGCTGATCGGCGGGCTGATCGCCGGGCTGGGCGCGGGGGTGGCGAGCGCGCTGGTGCTCGATGTCGCGCGCGACCGGGTCAACCGGTTTCGCCTGAGCGCGCCCGACGCGCCCTTTCCGCT
>NZ_MKRR01000133.1:297594-334713 GCF_001897045.1 Sphingomonas sp. 66-10 | reverse complement strand
CGGCATGAAATATCAGATCCTCAGCGCGACGCGCGCGCTCGGTTTGTTGCCCGTGTTCGACCGCGTCTCCTATCTGCGCCGGACCGCGGGGAAAGCGCGCGACAATCGCGCCTTCCGCGCCGCGCATCCCGATTTCGCCGTGCCGCCCGCCGATCTCGCCTTCGATGCTTACAACAAGGTCGACTGGGCGGATTATCACGATATCGGGCGCGAACATGCCCGGGTGTTCGCGGACCTAGTGCGCCGGCACGTTCCGGCGTCGTCCCGGCTCAGCATATTGGAATGGGGTTGCGGGCCGGGGCGGCTCATCCGGCATCTGCCCGATCTGCTCGCCGATCGCGCGCCGCTGCTCACCGGCACCGATTACAATCCGGCGACGATCGCGTGGTGCGCGGCGAACCTGCCCGGGATCGATTTCGCGCTGAACGGGCTCGCGCCGCCCTTGCCCTTTCCCGACGGGACGTTCGAAGCGATCTATAATTTCTCGGTCTTCACGCATCTTTCCGCCGACATGCACGAGGCCTGGGCGATGGAATTGCGGCGCGTGCTGCGGCCCGGCGGCCTGTTGATCGCGACGACCCACGGCGATCACTACCGCTATCTGCTGGCGCAGCGCGCCGAGCGCGAGGCTTATGATCGCGGCGAGATCGTCACCCAGGCGCAATATCAGGAGGGGAAGAAATGGTATTTCGCGGTCCACCCGCCTGCCTATGTGCGGAACAGGCTGCTCGCGCGGTTCGAACGGGTCGAGCAGGTGCAGCCCGGCGCGACCGCCGATATGACACAGGACGTGTGGATCGGGTTCAAGCCGCATGAGTGACGCATCCGCCCCGTTGCGCATCGCGCTGATCGGCGACCGCGGAATTCCGGCGCGCTACAGTGGGTTCAGTACCTTGGTCGAGGAGCTGGCGGTCGGGCTGGTGCGCGATCACGGCATGGACGTGATGGTCTATTGCCGCAACCAATATTATGATTCGCGCCCGCCGTACTATAAAGGCGTCAATTGTCGGTATCTGCCCGCGCCCGGAGGCAAGAGTTTCGAAAGCATCGTCCACAGCAATATGGCGATCCTCGACGCCTGCGCGCGGCGCTTCGATCTCGCCTTCGTGGTCGATCCGGGGAACGGGCCGTTCATCCTCCCGCTGAAGGCGATGCGCGTCCCCGTCGTCATCCACACCGACGGGCTCGGCTGGCAAAGGCGCAAATGGAGCCCGCTTCAACAGCGCTATTATAAATGGTCGGAGAAGGCGAGTGCCAGACTAGCCGACTGGCTCGTCACCGATTCGCGCGCGATGCAGCGCTATTACGCCCAAGAATATGACGCGCCGTCGACCTATATTCCCTATTCCGGCAAGGTCGGGGACGAGCCGGACGCGGCTGCACTGGAACGCTTCGGGGTTACACCCGGCGATTATTATCTGGTGGTGGCGCGGATGGAGCCGGAAAATAACGTCGATCTTATCATTCGCGAATATCGTGCGGCCGGGGTCACGCGGCCACTGATCGTCGTCGGCAGCGTTCCTTATGAGAGCGATTATGCGCGGGCGATCGCGCTGGAGGATGATGGTCAGGTGCGTTGCGTCGGCGGGGTGTTCGAGTCAGCAGCGCTCAACGCGCTCTACCGGCATTGCGCGTTCTATCTCCACGGGCATGAGGTCGGCGGTACCAATCCCAGTCTGCTCCGCGCGATGCATTGGGGCGCGCCGTGCCTGCCGATCAACGTCGTGTTCCATCGCGAGGTGGTGGGGGACGACAATCCCTATTTCGACAAGGCCCCCGGCCATCTTGCCGCGTTGCTGCGCGCGCTTGACGGCGACGCGGATCGCCGCGCGGCATTGGGGCGGGCGGCGCAGGCGCGCGCCGCCGCGGTGTTTCGCTGGGATGCGGTGGTCGACGGTTATGCGACATTGTTCCGGCATGTCGTCGCGCAGCGCCGCACCGGGCGGCAGGCGGCGCCGGAAAAGGTGGGCGAAACCTATCGTCCTGAACTGTTCGTTTGAAGATCCTCCACGTCTTCAACCGGCATCGCGGCGGGGGCGGATCGGACAATGCCTGGGATGCGACGATCGCTCTGTCGCGCCGCCGGGGGCTGGAGATCACGACATTCGAGCGCGACAGCCGTGCGCTGCCGCCGGGTCTGGCGGGGAAGGTATCGGCCTTTGCCAACGGCCTTTACGGCGCGGCCGCGCTGCGGGATTTTCGCCGGCGGCTACGCGACGCGCGGCCCGATATCGTCCACACCCACGAACTCTATCCGCTGATCACGCCCTGGGTGCTCGAACTCTGCGCGGATGCCGGGGTGCCGGTGGTGCATAGCTGTTACGATTTCCGCATCACCTGCCCGGTCGCGACGCATTATGACGGCGCGGCGGTCTGCACGCGTTGCGCGGATTCGGGCGCGCATCAGGCGGTGGTGCGCAATTGCCGCGGGAACCGCGCGGAAAGCGCTGCCTTCGCGCTGCGCCACGCAGTGGCGGGCTGGCGCGGTCTTTACCAGCGGCATGTCGCGCAATTCATCGTCCTCACCGATTTCAGCCGCCGCTGGCTAATCGAGCGCGCGGGGATCGCGCCTGAGCGGATCACCGTCAATGAATGCGCGATTCCCGCCGCGCCCGCGCCGGTCGATCCGATGGGCGGCGGCTATATCGGCTATGCCGGGCGCTTCGTGCCCGAGAAAGGGATCGACACCTTGCGCGATGCGGCGCGGATCAGCGGATTGCCGGTGCGGCTCGCCGGCCCCGCGGGAAGCGATCGCCGCCATGTCGACGGCGCGGACATTGCCGTCACCCTCACCGCGAATGCCGAGCAATTGGCGGCTTTCTATCGCGGCGCGCGCTTCTTGGTGGTGCCGAGCCTGTGGTTCGAGACCTTCGCGATCGTCGCCGCGGAAGCGATGGCGCATGGCATCCCGGTGATCGCGGCGCGGATCGGCGCGCTGCGCGACACGGTGCGCGAAGGCGAGACCGGGCTCCATTTCACCCCGGGGGATCCGGTCGACCTTGCCGCGACGATGCGCCGGCTGTGGGACGATCCTGCGCTGTGCCGCCGCCTCGGCCGCGCGGCGCATCGAGACGTGCAACATCGGTTCAGCGAAGACGCGCATTTCACGCGCCTGATTGAGGCCTATCGACGCGCGGCGGCATAGCGAGCCGCGACGCGACCGCCGCGGCTCCCTGTTTTCGGCTATTGGTCGCGCTTCCACCCGAAGGCCGAGAGCATGATGTCGAACAGCCGGGTGTTGGGGAAGAAGCCGTGCACCTTGTCCGCGCCGGGGCCCGATGCGGCGACGATCACCTCCTCGCCGGTGTGCCCGTCCTGGACGCTGATCACGTCGTTGGTCGCGTTGGTGACGCCGGGCTTCGCCGCTGCGGCATCATATTGCGCGGCCAGCGGCGTGCCGCGCTCGCCACCGCCGGTGCGCAGCCCGAAGCTGTGATCGGCGGTGAACAGGATCAGCGTGTCCTTGCCTGCGATCTGGCTGACCCGCCGGATCATCTCGTCCATCTCGACGACGTGGCGCAGCCCCTTCTTCGGATCGTCGGTATGCATGTCCCATTCGACCATCAGGAAATAGCCCTTGGGATTGCGGGCGAGCTGCGCGATCGTCGCCTCCACCGTCGGGATCGGCGCGAAATCCGTGTCACGCAGCACCGCCGCGCGGCGCGCATCGCGCACGATCGCCGGATCGTCGCCGAAGCGGTAGCCCGATGCCGCAAAGGCCTGTTCGGGCGTGGTCTGCCGCGCCGCGAGCGAGGCGACGGCATCGGCGCGGCCCTTGCCGACCAGGATGTCGACGCCGTCGCCGAAGCGCGGCGCGAGCATCTGGCGGAAGATCTCGTCCTTGTCCTTGCGCGCGCCGACATGCGCGAAGCACGCCGCCGGGGTGGCGTCCCAGATCGCCATATTGGTGATCACGCCGGTCGAAAGCCCGCGCTGTTCGGCATATTCGAGCAGCGTCTTGACCGGGGCTACTGCGCCGTTCTGACCGGTGGGGACGGCCGAAACCATCGAATTGTTGGTCTTGTGGCCGGTCATGATCGCGGTCATCCCCGCGCCCGAATCGGTCACCCAGCGGTTGAGCGACGAGGTGTCCGACAGCCCGATATGCGGCATCGAATGGATGAACAGCGATTGCGGCCGGTCATGCGCGAGGATCCCGCCGGCGTTGAGCGTCGGCAGCCCGCCCGCGTCGCCGAGGAACAGGATGACGTTGCGCGCTTCCTGCGCGACGGCGCTCCCCGCTGTGGCCGAAAGCAGCACGGCGACGGCGCCCGCCAGCGCGCGGCGGGTCTTGGAGATATGGGTCATTCGGTGGCTCCTTGCTGATGAGATGACGAGGGCGGCAGAAGCGAGAGGATCAGGCGCGCACGCAGCCCCGGCCGATTGTCCTCGAGCGCAAGCCGTCCGCCGTGGAGCGAGGCGACGGCGCTGGCGAGGCTGAGGCCGAGCCCGGTGCCCGGGGTGTTGCGCGCGCGATCGAGCCGGCCGAATTTGCGGATCGCCTCGGTCCGACGTGCGGCGGGGATGCCGCCCGCGCGATCGGCGACGCAGATATGCACCTCGCCGTCGACCGCCTCGGCCTCGAGCGCGATCGCGCCGCCTGCCGCGCCATATTTGAGCGCATTGTCGATCAGGTTCGCCACCGCGCGCGCGACCAGCGCGCGATTGCCGTGGAACTCGAGCCGCGGCGGGCAGGCGACGGTGATCTCGACCCCGTTTGTGCGGGCGAGCGGCTGGTAGATCTCGCCGAGATCGCCGAGCACCGCGGCAAGGTCGAAGCGTTCGAACGTGCCGCGCCCGACGCCGGCCTCCGCGCGGCTGATCTCCAGCGCGCTTTCGAGCATGTGCAGCACGATGCCGACTTCCAGCGCGATCGCGTCGAACCGCGCGCGGGATTCGGGGGCGGGCGATTCCGCCAGCGCCTCGCTCACCTGGATATGGATGCGCGTGAGCGGGGAGCGCAGATCGTGCGCCAGCGCGTCGGTCAGCGTGCGATGTTCTTCCACCAGCGTTTCGATCCGGTCGAGCATCGCGTTGAGCGAGGTCTTGAGGCGGTCGACCGGGTCACCGCTGCCGTCGGTATCGGCGCGGCGCGCGAGATCGCCCGCGCCGACCTGCTGGCCGATCCCGGCGATCGCCGCGACCATGCGGTTCATCTCGCGGACGATCGCGACGCTGCCCAAGAGGCCGACCGGGACCGCCAGCGCAAAGGCGGCGAACAGCGCGAGCAGCAGCGCCCCCTCCATCCGCGCGCGATTGTCGAGCAGCCCGCCGAGCAGCAGCCGGTGCCCGGAGGGATAGCGGACCGTCTTGACGAGGAATTTGTCGGGCGCGCCGCCGCTGTCGCGAGTCAGCGCGAACGGGGTCCAGTCGGTCGGCGCGGCGAGCCCGGCGGGCCAGCGTGCGATATTGCCGGCGAGCTTGCGGCCTTCGGGATCGACCAGCAGGATCGCGGTCCGGTCGCGGTGCGCGCGTGCGGCGCGGCTCTCGACCTCGTGCCTCAGTTGGGCGATGCCGCCGCGCGCATATTGCTTTTCGAGATTGCTCTGCCGGAATTCGAGCGGGCGGGTGAAATCGGCGATGATGATGCGGTCGACCTGGAAATAGACGTAGAGCAGGATCGGCAGGATACAGGCGAGGTTGAGCACGAGGTGCAGCGCGAGGAAGCGCCCGCTGGTCGAGCGCCACGCGGGCAATCGGCGCCGCGCGGGGCTCATGCCGGCGCGCCCAGTCGATAGCCGGCGCCGCGCACGGTACGCAGCAGCGGGGTGAGCCCCGGCCGGTCGATCTCCTTGCGCAAATTGCTGACATAGACGTCGATCACGTTGGTGCCGGGATCGAAATCGTAATTCCATACCTTCTGGAGGATCATCGAGCGGGTGACGACCTGCCCCTGGTTGCGCATCAGGAATTCGAGGAGCTGGATCGCGCGCGGCTGGAGCTGGAGCAGCTGCCCGGCGCGTTCGGCGCGCGAGGTGAGGAGATCGAGCGTCAGGTCCGCGCAGGCGAGCCGGGTGACCACCGCGGGCGCGGCGGCGCGGCGGCGGTGGAGCACCTCCAGCCGGGCGAGCAGTTCGGTCATCGCAAAGGGCTTGACCAGATAATCGTCCGATCCGGCGCGGAGCCCCCGCACGCGCTCGTCGGTCGAGCCGATCGCGGAGAGGATGATGACCGGCGTGTCGCAATCGCGCGCGCGCAGCGTTTCGAGCAAACTGAGGCCGTCGAGCCCGGGCAGCATGCGATCGAGCACGATGCCGTCGAGATCGTCCTGCTGCGCGAGCTCCAGCCCGCGCACGCCGTCCGCGGCGCGGCGGACATTATAGCCCTCCTGTTCGAGGCCCGAGGTGAGGAAGTTGGCCGTGGCCGGATCGTCCTCCACGACAAGAATGGTCCTGCTCATGCCGCTCCGGTTCGCGTTCGGGAGGCGCCGCCAGGGCGCCTCCCCGTTTCATCTTCAGAAGTTGAGGCGCACCCCGGCGAGGTAGCGGCGGCCGAACAGCTCATGCTCGATCGGGCGCGAATAGCTCCCCTGATAGCGGATGCCGGCCTCGTTGGTGAGGTTGTTGGCGTCGAGATAGAGCTGGATATTGTCGTTGATCGAATAGCGTAGCGACAGATCGAGGCGCGCGACATTGGCCCAATAAGTGTCGCCGATAATATCGCCGCTGCCGATCGCGTCGAGATATGCCTTTTGCCACTGATAGCTGACGCGGGCCGAGAAGCCGTAACGCTCGTAATAGCCCGAGATATTGTAGATCAGCGGCGAGGCGCCGGGCAGATCGGTGGTGCGGCCGTCGGGCGTCGTCGCCTTCGAGTCGTTGAGCGTCAGATTGGTCTGGATGCCGAAGCCCTGCGCCCAATCGGGCAGCCCGGCCGAGCGCGCCAGCCCTTCCAGCGGCTGCGAGAAAGCGAATTCGATGCCCTTGATATGGCCGCCCCCGCCGTTGGCGATCGTCGAATAGCGATAATCCGACCGATCGATGCCGCCCGAGTTGAGCACGTCCGACCCGAATTGCGTCAGCTCGACATCGTAGAGGATGTCCTTGAGATCCTTGTAATAACCGCCGACCGAGAAGAAGCCGCGCGAGGGCATGTACCATTCGAAATAGAGATCGACGCCCTTGGCGCGCTCGGCCTTCGCCTTGGGATTGCCGCCCGAGACGATCTGATCGGTGTCGTTGTAGGAGAAATTGGGTCGCATCTGATCGTAATCGGGCCGCGCCGCGCCGGTATTGCCCGAAAGACGCAGCTTCATATTGCGGTTGATGTCCCAATTGACGTGGATGCTGGGATAGACCGAGACGAAGCTGTTCGAGACGACGGTCGGCATCCACCCGCTATTGGTCATCGACAAGGCAGAACCGGTGTTCTTGATGCGCTCGATGCGGGCGCCGTAGACGATATTGCCCCAGTCGAAATAGGTCGTGCCCATCGCATAGCCGGCGATGACTTCCTCGGTGACGCGATAGTCGTTCTTCTGGCTGGTATCCTTCTGGATCTGCGCCGCGCCGGCCGCGACATATTTGTCGAACAGCGCGGTGCCGAGCTCGCTGGAGAAATATTTGAACCCATAGCCGAGCGGCAGCTTGCCCTTATAGGGCGTGTCGATGCTGATATCCCCCTGGGCGGGGCTGGCGAGCCCGGCGGCGGCGAGCGTCGCGGGGGTCACTTCCAGCACGGTGCGGCGCGAGGTCTTGGTGCGCTTGTCATATTCGCCGCCGAACTGGAAGACGGTATTGGCGCCGAACAGTTCGAGGCTGTGCTCGATATCGAGCTTGCCGGTATAGGCATTGGTGCGATCGAGCTGGCGGTTGCGGGTCATCGACAGGAATTGCAGCTCGGTCGGCGAAATATAGGGCCGCGCCGCGCCCGCGCTATAGGTGCCGTTCGCGTTGCGCACCGTGTTGAACAACTGCACCTTCGACAGGTTCGGATCGGTGAAGTCGTAGACGAGAGTGGGACGCTTGGTGAAATCGGTGGGGCTGCTCCACGAGGATTGGAACGGCGGCTTGCTGCGATCGTCGGCGCGGGTGTAGTTCAGCCGCCACTTGATCTTCCATGTATCCATTTCGTGCTCGCCGGCGAGCGTATTGGTGAAGATGCTCTGGCGCGAGGAATTGGAGTTCAGCGTGCTCTCGATCTCGGCGCCGTAGAGCGTGCCGCGCATCGGGGTGTTGCCGGTGCGGATATCGGCATAGCCGGTGGTGGTGCCGACCTTGCTGCTGCTCGTCTTCTTGGCATCCTGATCGAGATCGAAGACCCAGGCGTTGCGCAATTCGTCGTCGCGGAACTGGCTGTAGATCGAGGAGAAGAACACCTTGTTGTCGCTGTCGGGGCGCCATTCGATACGCCCGGAGAAGGAAGTGTTGCTGCGCTTCAGGCGATAGAGCTTGTTCTGCGTCTTGGCGTTCCAGATCCGGTTCTGGCCGCCTGGCTCCTGATCCTCGGGCGCGATTTCCCACGAATTCTCGAAATTGTCGGTCACCATGTCGCGCTCGTAGCGCGAGCCGCCGACCAGCACGCCGATCGTGTCGTTGGCGAAGCGGCCGGACAGGAAGCCGCTGACATTATATTGCTTGCCCTGGCCCAGATCGTTGTAGCCATAGCCCCCGTCGAGCGAGGCCTTGAGGCCGGGATAGTCGAACGGGCTGCGGGTGACGATGTTGATATTGCCGGCGACGGTCTCGCCCGGCATGTCGGCGGTCACCGCCTTGCGGATCACGGTCTGGCTGGCGATCGACGACGGGATCGTGTCAAAGCGCGTCTCGCGGCCGGCGGGGCTGATCACATTGACCCCGTCGAACGCCATCGTCGTCCAGCTCGCCGGCGAACCGCGCAGGCTGATATAGCGCTCCTGCCCCTGATCGCGGCCGACGCTGACCCCTGGCAGGCGGCTGACCGCGGCGGCGATATTCTGGTCGGGGAAGCGCCCCGCGCTGTCGGCGGCGATCACGTCGACCAGCGAGGTGGAGGCGCGCTTGAGCTGCAGCGCGGCCTCTTCGGATTCGGCGATCGGGCGGCTGCGGCTCACGACGATGTCGCCCGCCGTATCGGTCGTCCTGGGCTTGAGCGCGACCTTGACCTCGGCGGCGGCGCTGGTGCCGACCTCGACCGTTTCATGGCCGGTCTCGAAGCCGATATAGCTTATGCTCAATTGCTGGGTGCCCGCCGGCACGCGCTGCAGCGTGAAGCGGCCGTCGCTGTCGGTGACGCCGACGATATCCGATCCCTCGACGCGCACCTCGGCGCCGTGCAGGAAATCGCCCGATGCATTCACCACCACGCCGGATACGCGGCCCTCGGCGCGCGGGCCGGCTTCGGATTGCGCATATCCCGGCGCGGGGGCGAGCGAAACGCTCGATACGGCGACGGCGATCAGCGCGGCGCGGAGCCGCAGACGGTTCTTGGGATTGTTCAGGAAAACAGGCACGGCAAATAACCCCCGGTTTTCGCAATTCGATGAATTGCGTGTTTTCAGAAAATCCTCCGATGTGCGGGAAACTATTCTTGAAGTCGTGTTGAAGTTACGGGTTTGCCCCGTGTGTCAAAACATCTTCTACAGAGTCACCGACGCGCGCCATCGTTGTGGATCGTCGGGACGGGCACTAGGCGGGCGTATTTACGCTTCTGTGACATCGCGAAAAATTAGGGAAATTTAAGATTTGCGCGCCCAGCCGGCGCATTCCGCCGATTTCGCCCGGATCGCGCGCGTGACGACCGGCGCCTGCTGTCACCGATCGGTCACACCCGCGGCATACCCCGCAATCTGCATCCAACGGAATCCGCCCATGAAGAACCCTATGCCGCGCCTCCGCCTCCTCGGTGTTCTGCTCGCTGTTCTTTCCGCCCCGGCACTTGCCGCGCCCGCGCCCGGCAAGACGGAGGTGACGGTGGAACGGGTCGTCATGCTGATGCGCCACGGCGTGCGCCCGTCGACCAAATTCCCGGCGACGCCCGCCGGCACGACCAAGGAGGCGTGGCCGGGCTGGTCCACCCCCGCGGGTGATCTGACCGCGCACGGCGCAGAAGGGGTGAAACGTCTCGCCGCTTATGATCGCATACTGTTCACCGAGCAGGGTCTCCTCCCCGCCACGGGCTGCGCGGCGCCGGGCACGATCGCGGCCTGGTCGAGCGGCAGTTCGCGCGCGATCAAGACCGGTTCAGCCTTTCTCGAAACGTTGCAGCCGGGGTGCAAGGTCGCGCTCGATCACCCGGCCGACGAGGATGCCGAAGACCAGTTCCACCCGACATCGGCGGTCGACGGCGACCGCGCATTGGCGGCAGCGCAGGCGCAACTTCCGCCGGGCGGCCTGGAGCACGTCGTCGCCGAGCGACGGGCCGATTTCGCGACGCTCGAGCGGATCGTCGGCGTGCCGGTCGACACCGCGTCCTCGCTCAAGGCCATCCCCGGCGACAACCCGGATATCAAGGGCGGGCTCTCGTTCGGATCGACCGCCGGGCAGACGATCCTGCTCCAATATCTCGAAGGCATGCCGATGCGCGAGGTCGGCTGGGGCCGGGCGAGCAAGGCGGATATCCAGGCCGTGCTGCGCTTCCACCCGACCAAGTTTCAATATGAAGTCCGGCCGCCCTATGCCGCGCAGCGCGTCGCCGCGCCGCTCGTCAGACGGATCGTCGATGCCTTGTCCGGCGACGGGCCGCGCGTGACATTGCTGTTCGGCCACGATGGCAATCTCGCCGCGCTTGGCGGCTTCTATGACATGCACTGGACGATGGCCGATTATCCGCGCGACGATATCGCCCCCGGCGGCGCGATCGGGTTCGAGCTGGTCCGCGACGCGGCGGGGCGTCGCTACGTCCGCGCGTTCCAGCAGGCGCAGTCGATGGACCAGCTCAGGCAGCTTACCCCGCTGACCAGCGCCGCGCCGCCGAGCCGCAGCTATCTGACGATTCCCGGCTGCGGATCGGATGTGATGCGCTGCGATCTGGCGACGTTCGAAAGGCTCACGCGCGATCGGCTCGCGCGCCCGGCGGACTGACGCGGGCGGCGGGTCAGCGCTCGCGTTTCCAGATCGTCACCGTTCCCGCATCGCCGTCCACCCGCACCCGGTCTCCGCTCTCGATCAGCGTGAAGGGATCGCGATCGAGATCGACGACCGACGGCACCCGCATCACGACGCAGCCCAGCGCGACCTTGGTGGTCATCGTGGTGAAAACCATCGCCAGCGGCGCGGTGCCCGCCAGCCGCGCGGTGTGGAACACCCCCGACCAGCCCGATGAGCCCTTCGCGCCGGGGAAGACCAGCACCTTGCCGGCGAAGGTCGTCCCCTTCAGCTCGTGGCGGCTCTCGATCACGGTGCCGGTCATCGCATTGACGCCGCCCCAGCCCGAGATCGTCTCGCGCGTCACCAAAGCCTCGCCCTCGGCCACCCCGCCGACGACGCCGCGCCCGTGGAGGACGATCGGGCGCAATTCGGTTTCGATGTCGCTCATGCCACGAGCCTCCCGTTCCACTTGCCGGTGCAAGCCGCGTCGATGCAGTCGGCGGTCGTGCCATACCACCCCTCGATCCCCATGATCGCGGGCAGATAATGAACCTGTTTGGCGCTATCGAGCGCGGCGACGCGCGTGCCGGGGGGCACCGCCTGGCTGATCGACGAGCAGGTATCGGTCATCAGCTTGGCGCCTGCTGCAGAGAGGATCCGGGTATAGCCGCTGGCGTCGGCGGTCGCCTTCACCGCGCGCGAGGTGAAGATCCACAATTCGCTATTGGCCGAAACCCGGCGCCCCTCGATCAGCCGTGCGGCCTCGGCGATCTGCTCGACCGAATAATGCGGGCAGCCGAGCATGACGAAATCGACATCGGTGTTGCTCCCCACCGCGTTGAGCTGTTCATAGGTCCGCGCCCGCGCCGCTTTGTCGTAGACGAAGACCTCGCCGTGCGCCGCGCCGCCGAACGCCGCCTCGATCGTCGGGGCTTCGGGGGTGATGCCGACCATATGATACATTTCGACGCCGCCGGACGAGGCGGCCGCCGCGCCGAAATGCTTGTGGCGGATCAGGCTGGGCGCGCCGATCGCGCCGTCGAGTACCGGGATCGTATCCTGCACCGCATCGCCGGTGAAATAGCCGAGCATCCCCCATTCGAAGATATCGTCGACCGGCACCTCGACCCGCACGCGGTTCTGCCCGCGGCGGAATTCGTCGCGGTGGAAGCCCCAATCGGGGATGCGTTTGGCGAGCATCGCCGCGCTGGTCGATTCGCGTCCCTCGCAATTGGTGCGCCCGCCGATCACCGAATTGCAGAAGACCACCGCGGAGCTTTCCATCCATGCGCAATGCTCGCCCATCACCGGCACGTTGCCGGCGAGATAGGGGGTGCAGGTTTTGAGCACCTGGATGCCGTGCGCGGCGACCTGGCCCTCGTCATAGACAAAATTGTCGTGCTGCGCCTCGCTCATCCCCTGATCGCGCCACAGCGACGGGTCCATCCCGCCCTGCAGGTGACAGGAAAAAGCGTTCATCCGCGGCACATCGACCACCTCGTCGGAATCGAGGTCGAAGCGCGAGAAGATCGCGCGATAGTCGCCGCCGTCCGCGCGATAATAATTCTTGAGCCACGGCGTCGACGAGCCGGGGACGCCGGCGACATTGTTGGTCTCGACGAAGCGCTCGGCGCCGAGCGCGTCGGCATAGCGGATCAACAGGTCCATCGCCTTGGCGACCGCCGCGCCCTCTGCGCCGTCGGCCATCGCTCGTTCCGCCTCGGTCAGCGCGACCATCTTTCTCTCCTTAAGGTAGAATGCTACTTATATCGACAGGGAAGGGGGTTTGCCAGCACGGTTCAGCGCAACTGATCGAGCCGGCGCAGGATCTGGTTGAGCACCTTGAGCGCGATCTGAAGATCGTCGGGGTCGACGCCGTCCAGCACCTCGCTGCGGAGCTTGTTGGTCACCTTCATGATCTCGCCGATCACCGCGGTGCCCGCGGGGGTGATGCGATTGGTCGTCACCCGCGCATCGGTTTCCGACTGGCGGCGCTCGATCAGCCCGTCGCGCGCAAGCAGATCGAGCATCCGCACCATCGTCGGCCCTTCGACCGAGATCAGCCGGGCCATCTCGCCCTGCGTCATATCGCGCTCGGCGAAGGCGACGAGGAACAGGGTTTCCCAGCGCGCCATCGTCTGCTTGAGCGGCTTGACGCGATCGTTGGCGACCTTGCGCCAGCGCCGCGCGGCGGTGACGATCGCACGGGTCATGCGGAAATAATCGTAGTCGCCCGCTTCCTCGGGGAAATGTGTGCGATAGTTGAGCAGATGGCGCTCGCTGATCGCCGGTCCCTTGTCGTCGGCGATGCGGTCGATCTGCTCCCTCAGCGCATCGCGCTGGGGCACGAGCGCCGGCTGCGGGCCGCGCCGCTGCTCCGATCGCCGCCCCGCGCGCTTTTGCGTGCCATCGCTCATCTTCCGCCCCGATCCGTCATGCCTGACCTATGGTCATAGCGCCCGGCGCGCGCGCGGAGCAACCGCGACGCCGGGGAGGACGGCGGGATTGCCGCGCCGCACGATCAGCCCGATGCCGATCGCGCAGGCGGCGAGGATCGCGGGGCACAAGGCGAGGATCGCGAAGCTGCGGACGATCGGCATCCCGCTCGACAGGACATAGCCGCCGATGATCGGCCCGCCGATCCCGCCGAGCTTGGCGATCGAGGTGGCCCAGCCGCCGCCGTTGGCGCGGATCGCGCTGGGATAGAAGACGCTGGCGATCGACAGGATGCCGAAATGCGCCCCGCCGACGAAGGTAGTGGAAATGACCGAAAGCCACAGGAAGAGCTGCGGGTTCATCGGCAACAGCCCCACCGCGAGCAGCACCGGCGCGGCGCACAGCGGATAGACCGCGACCGCGAACGGGCCGAAGCGATCGGTGAAGCGCATCAGCGTCAGCCCGAGCACCGCGCCCATCACCCCCGAAAAGGAGGAGACATAGGCCGCCGTCTCGCGGCTGAACGCCATGTCCTCATAGACGATCGGCCCCCAATTGGCTTTGAAATAGACCGCGAGCGTGCTCATGATATAGCCGAGCCACAGCAGCGGCGTGAGGATCGCGAGCCGGCCCTCGAACAATTTGCCGACAGTGAAATTGCCCGTGTCGGTCTGCTCGTCGCCAAGTACGAAACGATCCTCGGCGCGCGCATCGAGCGCGGGGGAGAGGCGGTTGAGCGTCGCCGCGACGAGATCGGGTTTGAGCGCCTTGCTGGTCAGGAAGCGAATCGATTCGGGCAGCCATATCGCCAGCGCGACCGCGCAGACCATCGTGCAGACCCCGCCGAACAAGAAGACGCCTTCCCAGCCGTGGTGCGGCGCAAGCCACACCGTTACCGGGCCGGCGAGCGAGCTGCCGAGGCTGTAGCCCATCATGATGATCGTGATGACCGTGGCGCGCATCCGTTTCGGCACGAATTCGATGTTGAGCGCCCAGGCGAGCGGCAGCATCCCGCCGATCGCGAAGCCGTCGGCGAAGCGCAGGATCAGCAGCGCCTCATAGCTGCGCGCGAAGGCGGTCGCGAGCGTCAGCAAACCGAAGGCGAAGGCAGCGGCGACGATCGTGCGCCGCCGCCCGACGCGGTCGCCGATATAGGAGAAAGCGAAGCCGCCGACCATCATCCCCAGGATGCCCGCGGAAAAGACGTTGCCGAGCATCGGCTTGTCCAGCCCCAGCTCGTCGCGCATGTACGGCGCGGTGAAGCTGATCATCATCATGTCGAACCCGTCGAACACGGTGATCAGCCAGGAGAGCAGGATCAGCAGATAGTTGAACCGATCGAGCCCGCGGTCGTCGATGACGCGGGCGACGTCGATGGTGCGGGGCGCGGCCGGCATATCAGCCCCGCGCCCGCAGGCGGATATCAGCCGGAAACACGAACATAGTCCCCTCCTGGAGGCGCTTGGCGGGCCGTGGCGTTCTTGCGACGCCCTCGGCCCGGATCGGATCAATCTCGCAATATTCTTGATGTCATGGACGCGCGGGTTCCTGCACCAGCGCGGTGCCCTTGGCCATCGGTTGCACGCCGCGTCGATAGAGATCGAGATAGCCGGTCGGGTGCGCGGACAGCGGCTGCGCCTCATTGGGGCGTGCGGCAAATTCCGCCGCGTCGACCAGCACGTCGAGCCGTCGCGCCGGCACGTCGATCAGCACGATATCGCCGTCGCGCACCTGGCCGAGCGGGCCCCCGTCGACTGCCTCGGGCGAGACTTCGGCGATCGTCAACCCCTTGAGGCACAGGCCGGAGAGCTGGCCGTCGGTGACGAAGGCGACGTCGCGTGCCAGCCCCGCCGCGTCGATCGCGAACAGCACCAAAGATGCGCCGCCGCCCATCGCCGGGCCGCCCTTCGGCCCTTGCCCGCGCAGGATGACGACATCGCCCTTCTCCAGCGTGCGCGCCTCGATTTCGGCGAGCAAAGGCGCGGTCTGATCGAACACGCGCGCGCGGCCCTCGAAACGCTCGGGGCGTTTGGGATCGCGGATGCCGAGCTTCACCACCGCGCTGGCCGGCGCGAGGCTGCCCTTGAGGATCACGATCGATGGGCCGTCGGAAATCGGCGCGTCGAGCGGGCGGATGATCGCAGTATCGCCTTCGGGCGTGTCGGCGATCACCGCGGCGAGCGGCTGGCCGGTGCAGGTCATCGCATCGGTCTCGATCACCGGGGCGAGCCGCTTGAGCATCGCCGCCGCGCCGCCGGCATCCTCGAATCCCTCGATCCGCACCGGGCCGTTCGGGCGCACCGCGGTCAACACCGGCACCTTGCGGCCCATTTCCTCCCAGATCGCGAACAGATCGACATCGACCCCCGCCTCGACGGCGGTCGCCTGGAGGTGCTTGATCGCGTTGATCGAGCCGGAGACCGCGAGCGTCATCGCCGCGGCGTTGCGGAACGCCGCCTCGGTGAGGATGCGGCGCGGGCGCAGATCCTCGTGCACCATCTCAACGATGCGCGCGCCGGCCGCACGCGCCTTGTCGAACATCTTCTCGCTATTGGCGCGCACCGGGGCCGAACCGGGAATGCACATGCCCAGCGCCTCGACCACGCAATGCATCGTGTTCGCGGTCGCCATCCCGGCGCACACGCCCGGGCCGCGCACCGCCTGCGGGATCATGTCCTCGATCGGGAATTTCGGCGTCTTGCCGAAACGCTCGCCGACGCTGCCCGACCACAGATCCTCGAGGTCGACATGCTCGTCGCCGATCATCCCCGAGGCCTGATAGCCGCCGATCACCAGCAAGGTGGGGATGTCGAGCCGGGCGGCGGCCATCAGATGCCCTGGCGGGGTCTTGTCGCACGAGGTGAGGCAGACCATCCCGTCGAGCATCGCCGCCTCGACCTGCACCTCGATATCGTGGGTCACGACGTCGCGTGCGGCGAGGATATAGCTGCCCATCTTCGCCGCGCCGGTGATGAAATCGGAGGGCGCGGTGGTGCGGACCTCGAACGGCACGCCCCCGGCGGCGCGGATCGCGTCTTTCACCACCTTGGCCACCCCGTCGAGATGCGCGAAGCATACCGCGAGTTCGGACGACGAATTGACCACCGCGATCTTGGGCTTGAGCATATCCGCCTCGCTCAGCCCCAGCGCGCGCCAATGCGAGCGGCGGGTGGGCGAATTGGCGGCAAGGCTGCGCAGTTCAGGCATATCTTTCCTCTCCGTGCTCGGCGCTCAGGCGCCTGTCATTCGTTGGCGGCGCGTGCGACCGCGGCGGGGGCCGGCTCCCGAACATAGGCGCCCTGTTCGCGCAGCAGCGCCTGAAGCGCCGTCACGTCGACATCGCGCGGCTGCACCCCGTCGCGCACCGCCAGCGCCGCTGCGGCGCCCGCCGCGTGACCGGTCAGCCAGCATTGCGGGATCTCGCGCAGGAAGCCGTGCGAATTGGCATCGCATGAAACATGCCGGCCGCAGGCGAGCAGGCCATCGAGGCGCCGCGGCACCAGCGCGCCATAAGGGACCGAGATGACCGGAAATTTGGGCGAGACCGAGGGGCTGACGCCGATCTCGTCGGGCAGCACCTGTCCCTCGCTCCACTGACGCCGCTCGACGCGCCCCACGCCGGCCAGCCGGCGGGTGTGGCGCACGCCGAGCTGTGGCGCGCTCTGCAGCATGAAGGCATCCTCGAAGCCCGGCGCATGTTCGCGGAAGAAGGCGCAATGGCTGGCCATGAAGCGATGCGAGCGGACCTCGATCTCGGTCTGCTCGTCAACGTCGAGTGCGGACATGCCGGTCTGGCGCGGGCCGAGGAATAGCGCGATATCGTTGCGCCACGAGACATAGGGCCATTGGAAGAAGCCGAGTTCCGCCCGTCCCTTGGCGAGCAGCGCCTGATAGGCGGCGGGATCGCCGGTGCGGAAATCGAGCCAGCGCTGCATGTCCACCCCGCCGAGCATGAAGGCGGTGTTCATCGCGTGATGCGTGTCGGCGGGTTCGATGTCATTGTCGAAATCGGCGCCGGCGCGCGCGAACATATCGCCGTCGCCGGTCGCGTCGATCACCACCTTCGCGCGGATCGCCTGGCGGCCCATCTTGCTTTCGAACAGCGCGCCGCGCACGCATCCGTCCTCGACGATCGGCACCGCCGCCCAGCCGTGGAACGCCAGCCGCACCCCGGCCTCGATCAGCATTTCCTGCGAAACCAGCTTCAGCCGCTCCGGGTCGATCGTCGGCGACCAGGCGACGATGCCGTGGAAGGCGGCGGTGCGCGGCATCCAGTAAGCGGCATGTTGCGGATCGCGCGATCCCCATTGTTCGGGCGGCGGCCCGGCGATGCCCTCCGCGGGGAGGCGGGCGAGCACCGCCTCGGCAAAGCCGCGGATCACGGGTTCGCCTGCCCAGTCGGTCATGCGGTCGATCCAGATGACCAGCCCGCCGGTCGAAAGCCCGCCGAGATGATTGTAGCGTTCGAGCAGCATCACGTCCGCCCCCGCCCGCGCCGCCGCCCAGGCCGCCGCGGTCCCCGAAGGCCCGCCGCCCACCACCAGCACGTCGCAGCTGTGATAGATCGGCAGATCGCGCGCCGGCTCGCGGTACGTGCCGGTGCCGTTGCGCGGCGCGAAGGTCCGCTCGCGCGCCTCGAACAGATCGGAAGTGAGGATGCGATCCTCGGTCCGCTCGACGCTCTGGATCGTGGGTTTGACGGGTGGATTTTCTGACATTGCCGTTCGGCTTTCTGATCGGTCGTGGCGGGCCGATCGGGGCCTCGCCGGAATTCGGTAGCATTATATGTATTTCCGTTTCGGGGCTGTCAACCCGACCGGCCGGTGAGCGATTTCCTGTATAAATTGCTGATATATCGCGATTAAAATAATGAGCGGAGAGCCGGTGCCGCCAAGAAAAATAGCATTCTTCTAAAATAAGTAGAATAATACCTATTGTTACATTAGGCTACGTTCCAACGACGGCGCCCCGCAGCGCGCCGCGACAGGAGGAGGGAGCTTATGCGGAGAGGAAGCATCGCGAATCGGGTTCGGCACGGGGCAAGCGCATTGGCGCTCGGGCTCATGATCTCGGCCCCCGCGGCGCATGCGCAGGACAATGTACCGCCGGCCGATACGCCCGCGGCGAAGCGTGTCGCGCCGGCGGAGGAGGCGTCCGCCGACGCGGGCGGTTCGCACGACATCATCGTCACCGGATCGCGTCTCTCCGGGGGCTTTTCGGCGCCGACGCCGGTTTCGGTGGTGGGCGCGGCGCGGCTCGAGCAGCGCGGCATCGCCAATGTCGCCGACGCGCTCAACGAGGTTCCCGCCTTCCGCCCGTCGAACACCCCGGCGAGCGGTGAACTTGCCCCGACCGGGGGCTATGTCGGCGGGCGCATCCTCGATCTGCGCGGGCTCGGCGCGGTGCGCACGCTGACGCTGGTGGACGGCAAGCGCTTCGTCCCCTCGACCACCCAGGCGACGGTCGACACCAATATGATCCCGTCGATCCTGCTCCAGCGCGCCGAGGTGGTGACCGGCGGCGCCTCAGCGCAATATGGTTCGGACGCGGTGGCCGGGGTCGCCAACCTGATCCTCGATCACCGGCTGGAGGGCGTCAAGGGGTCGCTGCAGAACAGCGTCACCAAATATGGCGACAACCGGACCTTCGTCGGCGGCCTCGCCTTCGGCACGCGCATCGGGCAATCGATGCATCTGGTGATCGGCGGCGAATATGAATCCGGCGCGGGGATCGGCGATTGCCAGTCGCGCGATTTCTGCCGCAGCGAAGTGCTCAACTTCGGGCGCAACCCCGGTTATCCGGGGATGCCGGCCAACAACATCATGGGATCGATCCGCCCGTCGACCGTGCCCTTCAACGGCGTGACGGTGCCGCCGGGCAGTGCCTATACCGGGCGCACCTTCCCCGCGCTGCGCCCGATCGACGGCATCACCTTCGCCAATGACGGCACGCCGCGGCGCTTCGTCTACGGCGGCATGTCGAACAATCTCTACATGACCGGCGGCGAGGGGCAGGGGCAGAACATCTATTTCAAGGATCTGTTCTTCAACGCCCCGCTCGAACGCTATGCGCTCACCGGCAATCTCGATTGGGACGTGGCGCCCAATCTGTCGGCGTCATTGATGGTCAATTACGGCCACCTCAACGCCGAATATAGCGCGACCGCCTATCGCAATACCGCGATCACGATCCGCGCGGACAATCCCTTCATCCCGCGCTCGGCCGATCCGACGCTGGATATCCCGACCCTGCTCGCCGCATCGGGGGCATCGTCGTTCCAGATCGGCAAGGGCTTCGCCGAGCTCGGCCGCGCGCCGATCGTCACCACCAACAATGTGTTCCGCGCGGTGGGCAGCCTCAAGGGCAAGATCACCGAAGGCGTGGACTGGGATGCCTATTACCAGTTCGGCCGCAACGATTTCCGCTCCGAAACCCGCAACCAGACGGTCAGCGCGCGGATGCTCCGCGCGATTGACGCGGTGATGGGGCCGAACGGCCAGCCGATCTGCCGCGTCAACGCCGATCCCAACCCGGCCAACCACGATCCGGCCTGCGTCGCGTACAATCCGTTCGGCGCGCAGGCGAGCCAGGCGGCGAAGGATTATGTCACCGCCGACGGTTATCAGACCGCGATCACCACCGAGCATGTCGCCGCGTTCAACGTCCGCGCCAAGCTGTTCGATCTGCCGGGCGGCACCGTCCAGCTTGCGAGCGGGATCGAATATCGCAACGATTCGGTACGCGGCGACGCCGATCCGCTGTCGCGCAGCCTGGCGTTCTTCTCCGGCAACGGATCGCGCGTGTCGGGGAAGATCGAGGTGGTCGAGGGCTATGCCGAGACCGAGCTGCCGATCGTCCGCGCGGCGCCGTTCTTCAACGAGCTGAGCCTCAATGGCGCGATCCGCCGCACGCATTACAGCCGGTCGAGCGAGCTTTTGCCCAGCTCGAGCCTGTCGGTCACCACCTATAAATATGGCGCGGTGTGGGAGCCGATTCCGGCGATCCGGCTGCGCGCCACCAAATCGCGCGACATCCGCGCGCCCAATGTGATCGAGCTGTTCGGCCCGACGACGCTGGCGAGCGGAATCCTCACCGATCCGGCGCGCGGCGGGCAACAGGTCAATCCCGCGATCACCAGCGGATCGAACCCGAACCTCCAGCCCGAGCGCGCCGATACCTTCACCGCCGGGATCGTATTCAAGCCGAGCGGGGGTTTCCTCGGCCGGTTCCGCGCCTCGATCGATTATTATGAGATCAAGGTGCGCAACGCGATCAGCACCTTGGGGCAGCAGAATATCGCCACCCGCTGCTTCGAGGGCGAGCTGCGGAGCTGCGACCTGATCACGCGCGGCCCCGACGGCAGCATCACCCAGGTCCGCGACGTGCTGCAGAACGTCAACGAGCTGATCAATCGCGGCATCGACGCCGAGCTGGAATATCGCCAGCCGCTCGGCACGCTGGGCGACGTCAACTTCCGGCTGCTCGCGACCTATGTGAAGGATTTCATCACTGTCGACGCGGTCGGCCCGATCCAGCGCGCCGGGCAGACCGGGCTGCGCGGCGGCACCCCGCCGGGGCTCCCCGATCTGACGCTCGACGGGCTGGTGAGCTGGACCAAGGACGATTTCACGCTCAACTTCCACGGCCGTTACATCAACAGCGGCTTCTACAACGCCGCCTTCATCGGCCCGGATCAGGCGGGCTATAATATCGCCGCGGTCAACAGCTCGAACACCAACAAGGTGCCGGCGCGCGCCTATCTCGACGTGCTTGCGCAATATCGCATCCGCCACGGCGACCGGCACGAGCTGACCGCCTTCTTCGGCGTCGACAATCTGACCAACACGATGCCGCCGCTCAATCCGGGCGCGCACGGCACCGGCAATACTATCCTGTTCTCACCGTTCGGCCAGACATTCAAAGTCGGAATGCGGCTGACCTATTAAGGGGGCGATCGCCGCGTCATCCCGGAATTTTTCCGGGGTGGCGCGGAGGAGGCTAACGCGCCGAGATCACGCGTTGCTGCGCGTCGAGCAGAAATAGCCGATCCGCGCGCTGTGGCAGGTCGGCGAACATATGCCGGGTCAGCCGCTCATAATGCCGCACGAAGCGTTCGACCTCGGCGTCGCTCATCACCCGGCCGGCGGCGCCGGCACGGTCGCGCAGCTTGCGTTCCTGCAACAGCCGGTTGGCGAACACTGCGTCGAAGCTCGGCGGGCGAAGCATCACCAGCCGGTCGATCCGCGCGAAAAGCGCCGCATAATCCCCGGCGAGCGCGGCGTTGACGTGGCTGCGCCAGATGCCGTCGGCGTCTTCCTCCGCCTCCAGCGCGTTGACCGGCGCCAGCAGCGCCTCGGGAGCTTCGGGCGTCGCGCCGACGCACCAGCCTTCGAACAGGATGATGTCGGGCCGCGCGGTCACGCTGCGCCACGCGCTTTCGGGCAGCCGATCGTCGTCGGCCTTGCTGAATCGCGGGACGCGCACCGGGGCGCTAACGGGCGCGCGCAGCGCATCGATCAACGCGCCGCCGAGTGCCGCATCGTGCGTCCCCGGCACGCCGCGGGTGGCGAACAGCGGATGCACGTCGCGCGCCAGCACCAGCCGGTCGGCCCGCGGCAGATAAAGATCGTCGAGCGACAGCGTCACCGCGCCGAGGTCGAGCGCAGGCAGCAAGGCTTGTTCGAGGAACGCGGCGAGCGTCGATTTGCCGCTGCCTTGCGCGCCGTTGATGCCGACGACCAGCGGCATCGTCGCCGCCGCGCGCCACGCCGCGATATCGTGCGCCAGCGGCCGCCACCAGCGTTTCACCTGCGCGGTATAATCCGCTGGCAGGCCGTGCTCGGTAATCAGCGCCGCGACGCTTCGGCTCATGCCACGGTGTCGGGGGTGGGTTTGCCGTCGAACCAGGCTTCGAGATTGGCGAGCACGCGCAGCCCCATCGCTTCCCGCGTCTCGCGGGTCGCGCTGCCGAGATGCGGGAGCAGCACGGCATTGTCGAGCACGCGCAGCGCAGGCGAGACGTTCGGCTCGCCGGCGAATACGTCGAGCCCGGCGCCCGCGATCCGCCGTTCCTGCAACGCCACGATCAGCGCCGCTTCGTCCACCACATCGCCGCGCGCGGTGTTGATCAGGATCGCATCGGGGCGCATCCGCGCCAGCGCCGCGCGGTCGATCATATGCCGCGTCTCCGCGCCGCCCGGCACATGGAGCGAGACGAAATCGGCGTCGGCAAGCAAATCGCCGAGATCGGGGACGAAGCGCGCACCCAGCCGGTCGGCGATGTCCGCCGGAGCGGGGCGGCGCGCATAATAAGCGATCTCCATCCCGAAGCCGAAGCGCGCGCGCTCGGCGGTCGCCTGCGCGATCCGCCCGAAGCCGACCAGCCCCAGCCGTTTGCCCGTGAGGCTCTGGCCGAGAAGATGCGTTGGCCGCCAGCCGGTCCAGGCGCCGGCGCGCAGCTCGCGCTCGCCTTCGCCGCTGCGCCGCGCGGTCATCAGGATCAGCGTAAGCGCGAGGTCGGCGGTCGCGTCGGTGAGCACGCCGGGGGTGTTGGTCACGCGGATCCCGGCCGCGCGCGCGGCCGCCAGATCGATATGCTCATAGCCGACGCCATAGCTCGCGACGATGCCGGCGCGGCGATCGGGAATGCCGAGCACCGCGGCGGTGACGCGATCGGTGATCGTCGCGCACAAGGCGTCATGCGTGCGCATCGCGGCGGCCAGCTCGGCCTCGCTCAGCGGGCGGTCGTCGGGATTGAGCGTCACCTCGAACCGCGCCGCCGCCCGCTGCTCGACCGCCTCCGGCCAGCGCCGCGTCAGCAATATCCGGGGGTGAGCGGTCACGCGGTCGGCCGATCCAGCGACGCGCGGAAATAGGCGCCGAACGGATCGTCGGCATCGGCCGGGGGCGGCCCTTCGCGCACGGTGGTGCGACGCATGTCGCGACGCTCGTTGCGCACATCGAAATCGCCGCCGCGGTGCATCGAGGTGAGATTGTCCCAGATGACGAGATCGCCCGGCTGCCATTTGACCGAGAAGATATATTGCGGCTGGGTGGCGAAGTCGATCAGCTCGCGGATCAGCGCCTGCCCTTCGTCGCGCGGGAGCCCGACGATATCGATCGCGTGGCTGGCGATATAGAGCGCCTTGCGCCCGGTCGCCGGCTGGTCGAGCACAAGCGGGTGGCGCGCCTTGGGGCGGGCATCGACATCGGCTTCGCTGAGCGGGAAACCGGCGAGCTTGCGCGACCACCACAAGGAATGTTCGGCCTCCAGCCCATCGATCCGCGCCTTCATCGCGATGGGCAGATCGTCATAGGCCGAACGGGTATCGGCGAACCACGTCTCCCCGCCCTGCGACGGCACCTCATAGGCCAGCAGCAGCGAATAGGACGAGCGCATTTCCATGAACGATGAATCGGTGTGCCACAGCCGGTCGCCCTTTTTGTGCAGCAGCAGATTTTCGTCGCGCACGATCTCGCCGTCGCGGGTGAGATTGCTCGCGTCGAACAATTCGGGATAGCGGTGACGGCGCGGACGATCCTTCATCGCCGGCGCCAGTTCGAGATGGCCGAAGATGCGGCTGAAGGCGATATGGCTTTCGTCGTCGAGCCCGGTATCGCGATAGACGCAGACCCCCCATCGATTCATCGTATCGACGATCTCGCGGCGCATCGCGGGATCGAGCGGCCGGGTGAGATCGACGCCGGAGACTTCCGCGCCGAAACGCGGCAGGATGGGTTTGACGGTCAGGGGCACGGGCGGAGACTCCTTCGATCACGGCGCAGATAGATGCGGCCGAGCAGGACGAGCGCGACCGCACAGGCGGCGGGCGCGAGCGAAAGCAGAACGAAAAGGTGGCGCGGCGGCAGATTGGCGGCGAGCAGATAGCCGCCGAGCAACGGCGCGGCGATCGAGCCGATCTTGGCGATCGAGGTTGCCCAGCCGGCGCCGTTGGCGCGGATCGCGCTGGGGTAGAACATCCCGGCGATGCTGTGCATGCCGAAATGCGCCCCGCCGATCATCATCATGCTGAGCAGCGAAAGCGACGCGAAGCCGGGTTTGGCCAGCGGCGCGATCCCCATCAGCAGCAGCGCCGGGACGGCGAGGATCGGCAGCAGCGCGATCGCGATCGGCCCGACGCGATCGGTGAAACGCATCAGCGCCAGCCCCGCGAGCGCCCCGCCGACCGAGGTGACCGAGGCGATATAGGCGGCCTCCGCGCGGGTGAAGCCGACCTCCTCGAACAGGATCGGTCCCCAGCTCGTCTTGAAATAGATCGCCAGCGAGCTGCCGATATAGGCGATCCACAGCAAGGGGGTGGTGGTGCGCAACGCGCCGTCGAACAGGCTGGCGATGCGGAAACGATCGCGCGGCGCGGCGCCCGCCTTTTCGTCGAGGACGAGAAAGCGATCGTGCGCGCCGGCGCCGAGCCCCGGCTCGATCGCGTTGAGTGCGCGGGCGATCCGCCCCGGCGACCGGCGCTTCACCGCCAGGAAGCGCGCGGATTCGGGCAACAGCCAGCAGAGCAAGGCAACGAGCGGCAGCGTCACCAATCCGCTGAGCAGAAAAATCGAATGCCAGCCGAAACGCGGCGCCAGCCACACGGTGAGCGGCCCGGCGATTGCCCCGCCGATCGTATATCCCATCATGATCAGCGTCACGACGGTCGCGCGGTAGCGCGCCGGGACATATTCGATGTTGAGCGCCCAGGCGAGCGGCATCAGCCCGCCCAGCGCGACGCCATTGGCGAAGCGCAGCGCCATCAGCGCCTCGAACGACACGGCGAAGGCGAGCGCGATGCTCGACAGCCCGAAGGCGAGCACCGAAAGGATGATCATCGGCCGCCGCCCCCAGCGATCGCCGAGCCAGCCGAACGCGAAGCCGCCGAGCATCGCGCCCATCGTGCCGATGCCGAACAGCCGCCCGAGCTGGACGGGATCGATCGCGAACTGGCCGCGAATATAGGGCGCGAGAAACGACAGCACGAGCATGTCGAACCCGTCGAAGAAGGTGACCAGCCAGGAGATCGCCACCAGCCGGACGACGAAGCCGTTGAGCCGCTGTCGCTCGATGACCGCGGCGACATCGATCGCCCGTTCGCCGGTGGCGGGGGGAAGGGGGCCGGCCACCGCGCGGATCAGCTGCCGAAGCGCACGCGCGCGCCGATCTTGAACGCCCGGCCGACCGGATCGAACAGGATCTGGTTGGTGCCCCCCGACGGCCCGGGGATCGACGGCGGATCGCGATCGAGCAGATTGTTGATCGTGCCGAACAATTCGAATTCGCGGCCGTCGACCACCGGCACCTTCACCCGCGCGGTGAGATCGAGATAGAAGCGGCTCGGCACCCGGTTGTTGTCGACGCTGGTCGGCGAGGTGATCGCATAGCCCGGCTGATCGGGGCCAGTGAAATTGGTCCAGTAAATCCCCGACGGAATATATTTGCCGTGTCCGGTGAGCTGGAAATCGCCCTTCGTCCAGGTCAGCAGCCCGTCGATCACATAATCGGGCACGCCCGGCACGGTGCCGGTGCGGAAGCCGGTCTGACCGGCGCGATCGACCGCGCCGGCGGAATCGACCGTGGTCAGCGCCTGGGTGATGTTGGCGAGCAATTGCGCGTTGAGGCTGCCGAGCCCGCCGAGCGGCTGGCGATATTGGAATTCGATATCGAACCCCTTGGTGCGCAGCTCGTTCGAGTTGAGATAGACATCCTGCACCTCGAGGATCGTATTGGTCGTCGGATCGCGGGTGATCAGCGCGCAGAACTGCGTCACGCCCTGATTGCAGCGCTCGGCGAGGGTTTGCGCGCCGAGCGTGCCGATCGCGTTCTTCACCTTGATGTTGTAATAATCGACCGACATGCGGAAGCGCCCGAGGAAGCCGCCGCTGGGCGTCAGCACCGCGCCGACCGTCCAGCTATCGGCGGCCTCGACCGACAGGTTCGGGTTCGATCCGGTGATCACCGTCGGATTGGTCTGCAGCCCGGTCAGCGGATCGGTCAGCCCGATCGTGCGGCGGGTGCGCGGGCCGAACAGCTCGCTGAGATTGGGCGCGCGGATGTCGCGCGAGCGGGTGGCGCGGAAGCGCACGCCGGCGATCGGCTCATAGACCGCGCCCAGCTTCCAGGTGGTGACCGCCCCGCTCGTGCTGTAATCGGTGCGGCGGATCGCGCCGTTGAGGTCGAGCGCGTGGCCGATCGCCGAATCCGCGAACACCGGCACCGCGATCTCGCCATAGCCTTCCTTGACGTTGACCGAGCCGCTGAGCGCGCTGCCGTTGAGCGTCCAGAAGCCGTTGACGAGCGACACCGGGTCGGTGGTGCTGACGATCCGGTCGCTGCGATATTCGCCGCCGACCGCCAGCTTCACCGGCCCGGCGGGCAGGGTGACCAGCGTGCCGCGCAGATCGATCGCCGCGACATGCTGCTCGTTGGTGGTGTTCTGGAAGCCGTTGCCGGTGATATAGGCCGCGGCGCGGGGATCGTATCGGCCCTCGCCGAACGGGTTGAACGGCACGCAATTCGGATCGTCGTTGGCCGGGTTCGCATCGGCGTTGACGCGGCACACCGCCTGGCCGTTGACGTTCACCGCATCGATCGCCTTGGGCAGGTTGAGCGTGTTGATCGCATTGTACGATCGCTGGCGGAATTCGGTGCGGCCATATTGGTAGAAGCCCTCGACCGTCCAATTGTCGCTGACCTCCGCCTTCAGGCTTACCGCGCCGCGATAGGTGGTGGTGCGCGTCTTCGCATATGACGGGCCGAGATCGAAGCCGGCGCGGCCGAGCACGAACGAGGCGACGCCGTTCGCGTCCATCGCCGCGGCGATCGAGGCCGGGATGAATGGATTGTCGCGCTTGATCCGCCCCATCAAGCGGCCGTCATAGTCGCGCAGCACGTTCGACACGACGGTGCCGCGCACCTGGCCATAGGACAGATCGACCCCAAGCGTGACGCGATCGCTCAGCTCCGCGGTCAGCGCGGCATAACTGGAGACGCGTTCGACCGGCACCTTGAGGCGGAAGGGGGAGATGAACGAATTGCGCCCCTGCCCCTCGCCGCCGAGCATGAACAGCGGGCCGACCAAGGTGCCGTAATTGAACGGTGCGGGGGTTCCGTTGGCGAGGAATTGCGTGCCGCGCAGCGGATCGGTCGCATTGGTGCCGATCGGCCTGCCCGCGGCGTTGTACGAGCGGTTGATGAGCCCGCCCGGGCTGAGCGTCGAGGTGTTGACCCCGGCGATGATCAGATTGGCCGGGAGGCCGCCGGCGCCCGGCGCGGTATTGCCGAGGATCAGCGTCTGATTGGCGCACCACGCGCGCGTATAGCAATCGCCGAGGCCGTCGAGCTTTTCATATTCGACCGCGCCGACCAGATGGACGCGGCTGGAAAGATCGCCGCCGGCGGCGATGCTGGCGAAGAAATTGCCGTCGTCGCCGCGCTGCGAGATTCCCCCGACCACTTCGGCCTGCACGCCCTTGAGCTTGCGGTTGAGCACGAAATTGACCACCCCCGCGACCGCATCCGAGCCGTAAGCGGCGGAGGCGCCGCCGGTGACGACGTCGCTGCGCTGGACGAGCGACGATGGGATCAGGTTGACGTCGACGGTGCCCTGCGGGGTGCTCGGCACGAAGCGGCGGCCGTCGACCAGCACCAGGGTGCGTTGCGGATCGAGCCCGCGCAGATCGAGCAGCCGCGCGCCGACCGGGCCGCCGGCGGTGGCCTGCTGCGCCGGGCCGCTCGAACTGCGGAAGCTCGGCAATTGCGTCAGCGCTTCGCCGACATTGGTGATCGACAGCGCTTCGAGGCGCTCGTTGGTCACCGCGGTGACCGGGGTCGGTGCGTTGAAATTGCTGCCCAGCCGCGAGCCGGTCACGACGATCTCGGCCTCGTGCGGTGCCGGCGCGGCGGCTTCGGGCTGCGCCTCCGCGGGCGCCGATTGCGCCACAGCGGCGGTGGCGAGCGCGTGCCAGGCCAATACGGCCACGCTGGCGCCGAGCCACGCTCGAGTCGACCGGGCACGAAGGATTCGCGTCATCTACCCCTCCTCATTTCGGCGCCGCCGCGCCTCTTTGGTAGAATTCTATGTATCATGGTACATACATCGTCAAGATGCGGTGCTAGAAATGACCGAAGACGGTTCGTCGCGGCGGCAGGCGGCCGACCGGAGGAGGGGGAAACGAATGCGCGAAGACCAGAGCCACGATCCGTTCGAGCTTTCGACCGGGCGCTACGCCGATTTCTTCGCGCCGCAATCGCGCGAGGACCTCGAGTTCCGGCTGACCCGCAAGCTGGTGCTGACCGCGCGGCGCTGGACCCAGGTTTCGGAGGAGCGCATCCGTGCCGCGACCGGTCAGTCGCGCGCGCGCTGGCAGACCTTGCTCGCGCTCGCTTTCGCCGATGCGGCGATCACCACCACGACGCTCTCGGCGCGACTCGGCATGGCATGGCCGCCGCTGATTCGGACGCTCAACGCGCTCGAGGCCGACGGGTTGATCCGCCGCGACGAGCATCCGCAGGACAAACGCTCGCGCACGATCGACGTGACCGAGGAAGGCTATCGCGTGATCGAGGCGGTCAAGCCGATCCTCGCGCAAGTGCGGCGCGAAACGCTCGCGCTGGTTGACAACAGCCAGCTGCAACTCGCCACCGATCTGCTCGATGCGGTGCTCGCCGGCGCGACCAGGGCCGCCGGCGCGGACGGGCGCGGATAGCCTCTGGCTTCGCGTTCAAACTTCTTGTACATGAAGATTTCATGGACGCGAATTCAACTCGAGGCGAAGGGTCGGGAGAGCCCTTGCTGCTGCTGCCGGGCCTGATCTGCGACGAGCGGATTTTCGCCGCGCAGCTCGCCCATTTTCCGCAGGCGCAGGCGGCCGCGGACTATGGCGATGCGACGACGTTGGAGGAGATGGCGCGCCGCGTGCTCGCGACAGCGCCGGCGCGCTTCGCCTTGCTCGGTCATTCGATGGGCGCGCGGGTCGCGGTGGAGATCGTGCGGCAGGCGCCGGCGCGGGTCGCCCGGCTGGCGCTGGCGAGCACCGGGATGCACCTGCCGCGCGATGGCGAGGCCGCGAAAAGATACTGGCTGCGCGATCTGGGGCGGACGAAGGGGCACGAGGCGCTGGTCGATGCGTGGTTGCCGCCGATGATCGGGCCGGCGAGCGCGTTCGATCATGCGCTCCACGCCCGGTTGCGCGCGATGTGCGTCGAGGCGGGGCTCGACAAGTTCGAGGCGCAGATCGCCGCGCTGCTGGCGCGCCCGGCGACCGAGGACGTGCTCGGCGCGGTCGCCGTGCCGACGCTGATCGCGGTCGGCGCCGACGATCGCTGGTCGCCCCCCGCGCAGCATCGCGCGATCGCTGCGCTGATTCCCCACGCCCGGCTCGTCGTGATCCCCGGCGCCGGCCACATGCTTCCCGCCGAGCGGCCCGCGGCGTTCAACGCCGCGATCGCCGACTGGCTCGCCTTGCCCATCGACCCTGATCTTCCTGAAGGAGAGGAAAAGTGACTCAACAGACGCTGCAACAATTGCTCGACGCCAATGGCGATATCGTCGAGTTCCTGCGCAATCAGCAGAGCGGGCCCAACGTCTATCCCGGCGTCCCCGCGGAATATTCCAACTGGCGCAGCGAGCAGCAGGCGTGGGCGAAGACCTGCGTGCTGTTCAACCAGTCGTTCCACATGGTCGATCTGGCGGTCGAGGGGCCGGATGCCTTTGCCATGCTCAACTATCTGGGCATCAACAGCTTCAAGGGCTTCGTGCCCGATCGCGCCAAGCAATTCGTGCCGGTGACGCCGGAGGGTTATGTCATCGGGGACGTGATCCTGTTCTATCTCGACGAGCAGAAGTTCAACCTGGTCGGCCGTGCGCCGACGATCGAATGGATCGAATATCACGCCGCGACGGGCAATTGGAACGTCACCGTCACGCGCGACGAGCGCACCGCCGTCCGCCCCGATCCGGAAAACCGCCGCTCCTATCGCTTCCAGCTCCAGGGGCCGAACGCGATGAAGACGCTGGAGAAGGCGATGGGAGCGACCCCGCCGGACCTCAAATTCTTCCACATGACTCGGCTGTCGATCGCCGGGCGCGAGGTGCGCGCGCTGCGTCACGGCATGGCGGGGCAGCCGGGTTACGAGCTGTTCGGGCCGTGGGCGGATTATGACGTGGTGCGCAATGCCCTGATCGAGGCGGGGCGCGAATTCGGCCTCGCGCTGGTCGGCGGGCGGACCTATTCGTCGAACACGATCGAATCCGGCTGGATCCCGTCGCCTTTGCCGGCGACCTATAGCGGCGAAGGGACCCGCGCCTTCCGCGAATGGCTGTCGGCCAACAGCTATGAGGGCAAGGCGTCGATCGGCGGCAGCTACGTGCCGGATACGATCGAGGGCTATTATCTGACGCCGTGGGATCTGGGATATGGCCCGTTCGTCAAGTTCGACCACGATTTCATCGGCCGCGACGCGCTGGAGCGGATGGCCGGGCAGCCGCATCGCCGCAAGGTGACGCTGGCGCTCGACAATGAGGATCTGATGCGGGTGATCAGCTCGCAATTCACCAAAGGCGACCGCGCCAAATATATGGAATTCCCGTCGGCGGTCTATTCGATGCACCCTTATGACCAGGTGCTGAAGGACGGGAAGCTCGTCGGGCTATCGACGTGGATCGGCTATAGCGCCAACGAAGGCCGGATGCTGACGCTGGCGATGATGGACGCCGATCACGCCGAGGCCGGCACCGAAGTGACCTTGCTGTGGGGCGAACCCGACGGCGGCACGCGCAAGCCGACCGTCGAGCGACACGTCCAGACCGAGATCAAGGCGGTGGTCAGCCCAGTGCCTTATTCGGAGGTCGCGCGCGATTCCTATGCCGAAAGCTGGCGCACGCATCAGACCGCTTAATTGCCGGCGCGCGGCGGGGAGGGCGTTCCCTCCCTGCCGCTCAGCCTGCGAGCAATGCGCAGGTCTTGCCGAGCAATTCCACCGCGCGCTGCTCGACCGCGGCATCGAAGCGCACGGTGGGGATCGCGATGCTGAACGCCCCGACCAGCACGCCGTCGAGAAACGCGGCGCGGCCGATCCCCTGGATGCCGGGGGTATGTTCCTCGCGGGTGCGTGCGATGCCGTCGCGACGGATCGCCGCGATCTCCTTGCGCAGCGCCGCGGCCGACACGATCGTCGTCGGGGTGAAGGCCGCGCGTTCGGTTTCGGCGAGAAACGCTTCCACCTCCTCATCGGGCAGCGCGGCGAGGATCGCCTTGCCCGCCGAAAAGCCGTGAAGCGGGGTGCGGGTGCCGATCTGCACCGCATAGCGCAGCGCCTGTTCGCTCGTCTCGGTGACGAGCGCCTCGACCTCCCAGCCGTGGCGGACGAAGAAGGAGACGGTCTCGTCGAGCTGCACTCTGAGCGATCGCACCAGCGGCGCGGCGCGCTCCGCCAGCGAAAAGGCGTGGGTGCGCGATTGCAGCCGCGCGAGGCCAGGGCCGGCGGTGTAGCGCCGCCCGCTCCGCGCGAGATAATCGCGCTCGACCAACGTGTTGAGCAGATAGGACAGGCTGCTGACCGGGATCGCCAGCGCGGCGGCAATCTCTTGCGCGACGACCGGCCGATCGCGCGCGACGACATATTCGATGATGTCGAGCGTGCGGGTCGCCGATTTGACGGGAGCGGGCGTTGCGTCTGCCATGAGGCGCTATACCATTGCGCGCCACAACTGCCAGTCCGCGTAGACTTCAGGGAACAACAACCGCATGAAACAGGACGAAGTTCTAGATACTTTACTCGGCTATCAGGTCCAGCGCGCCGATCTGCTGATGACGGGGGACGCGCGGCAGGCGCTCGAACCGCACGGACTGACCCCCGCCAAGCTCACCGCGCTGCTGCTGATCCGCGCCAATCCGGGATGCGATCAGACCGCGCTCGGCCGCGCGCTGAGCGTCAACCGGTCGAGCGCGATGAAGCTGGTCAATTCGCTCGTCGCGCGCGAACTGATCGAGCGGCGGCCGGGGCGCGATCTGCGGACCAACGCGCTGCATCTGCTGCCGCGCGCGGAGGAGCGGCTGGGCGTGGTGCTCGATGATCTGCGCGGATCCGATGCGCGGATGAGCGAACGGCTGACCGCGAACGAGAAAGCGACGCTGCGCGCGCTGCTGCGCAAACTCGGCCCGGGCCGCGCGCGCCGTGCGTCGGCCTGAACGTCCGGGAAGGGAAACGACGATGACGACGGAACAGCGCCACGCGATCGAATGGGAATGCGCGCGGCTCATCAACCTCTATGCCACGCCCACCGATGCGGCGCAGTGGGAAGAGGTGGCGGCGCTCTACACCGAGGATGGCGTGATGACGCGGCCGAGCGCGCCCGACGCGCCGATCGCCGGTCGCGCCGCGATCCTCGCCGCGTTCCGCGCGCGGCCGCCGCGCACCACGCGGCATATCACCGGCAATATCGTCGTGACGGTGGAGGATGAAGCCAATGCCGCCGCGACCAGCGCGATGCTGCTGTTCACCGCCGCGGCAAGCCCGCCGCTGGTCGGCGGGTTCCGCGATCGCTTCCGGCTGGTGCCCGGCGTGGGCTGGCGCTTCGCTGCGCGACACGGCTGGCTGGATTTCGCCTGACCGTCGCGGCTTGCGGCAAAAGCTAACGATCGTTATTGTTTCGCCGAATCCTTGAACAACATGGAGGGGAGCGGCGAATGGCGCGGAGCGCGCAGGAACAGCGCAATCTCGATCTGGTGCTGGCGATGTTCCGCGAGGTGCTGGTGCCGCTCGATTCCGCGCCGGTCGATCGCTTCATCGCCGCCGATTACATCCAGCACAGCCCGCTCGCCGCGCCGGGGCGCGACGCGCTGAAGGCGTTTCTCGACGAGATCCGGCCGAGCCACCCCGATGCGCAACATGACCTGAAGCGCGCCTTCGTCGATGGCGATCATGTCGTCCTGCATTATCGCGTCCGCCGCTGGCGCGACGATCCGGGGATGATGGTGTGCGATATCTTCCGCGTCGCCGACGGGTTGATCGTCGAGCATTGGGACGTGATCCAGGATATCGCGCCCGCCGGCCCCAATCCCAATCCGCCGTGGTGAGCGCCGCGATGCGTTTCCGGGACAAGACCGTGCTGGTCATCGGCGGCAACAGCGGCATCGGGCTCGCGGCGGCGTGCGCCTTCGCCGGGGAGGGCGCGCGGGTGACGCTGACCGGGCGGGACCGCGCGACGATCGACAGCGCGGTGGCGGCGATCCCCGGCGCGGTCGGCCATGCCTGCGACGTTGCCGATCTCGCCGCGACGAGTGCGCTGATCGACGCGCTGGCCGCGGCGGGCGAGCGTGTCGACGTGCTGTTCGTCAACGCCGGTGTCGGTGGGTTCGCGCCGATCAGGGATGTGACCCCGGCGCAATGGGATCAGGTTCACGGGATCAACCTGCGCGGCTGCTTCTTCGCGATCCAGCAGGCGTTGCGGCTGATGGACCGCGGCGGCGCGATCGTCGTCACCGGGTCGATCGGGGCGGATGCGGCGCTGGCCGGCAATGTCGCTTATGCCTCGGCAAAGGCCGGGCTGCGCGCGACGGTGCGGATCCTGGCGAAGGAACTGGTCGGCGACGGGATCCGCGTCAACATGGTCAGCCCCGGGCCGATCGAAACCCCGCTGATTAACCGCAACCCGGGTATGGATGCGGCGGCGGTCGAGGGATTGCGCCAAGCGATGATCGCCGCGGTTCCGATGCACCGCATGGGCGCGGCGGAGGAGGTGGCCCGCGCCGTCCTGTTCCTCGCCTCCGACGAGGCTTCGTTCATCACCGGCGCCGACCTTCGCGTCGACGGCGGCACGCTGGAGCTACGCTGATGACCGCGCTTTATTCGACGATCGACAATCCCCGGCTGGAATTCGCGATGGAGGTGCGGCTCGCCTTTCCGCGCGTCCAGACGATCGTCGGCACCCCGATGGGCGGCAATCGCAGCGCGGTCTATGTCGAGAGCGGTACTTTCGAGGGGCCGCGGCTGCGCGGTCGCGCGGTGCCGGGGTCGGGCGGCGACTATGCCTATTTCCGGCCCGACGACGTGGCGGTGTTCGACGCGCGCTACATGCTGGAGGAGGAGGACGGCACGCTGATCCTCATCAACAATCGCGGCTTCCTGTGGGGGCGTAAGCCGGACACGATGCAGCGGCTGCGCGACTGGGCGTTCGGTGGCGGCGCGCCGGTCGAACAGCAGGACTATTATCTGCGCGGCAACCCCACGTTCGAAACGCCGGTGGGCAAGCACGACTGGCTGACCAAACATGTCTTCATCGGCGTGGGCGAGCGGCGGCCGGACGGCAATGTGCTGCGCTATTACGCGTTGACCTAGGGCCTAAACTCAATTGGAACGACGCCGTGACGGAGCGGATTTTGGCGCCAGGCAAGGAGCAAGGAGAGAGCGATGCATTATGCATCGTGATCGACGCGCGACGCCGCGTGGCGCCAAAAGCCGCCCGCCCGCGGGGTCGCCCGGAGAAGCCCGCCGGACGGCGTCGCTTGCTTGCGCGTAGCTTCAGCTACGCGTCTGCGCTGCGCTCCTTGCCGGCGGGCTTCTCCGGGCGATCACGACGCCGTTGCAATTGAGTTTAGGCCCTAACGCACGCGCCCCGGCTGCTCCTCGCGCGCGAGCCGTTCGACCAGCCGCTGGTAGAGCACCACGCCCTTGTCGAACGTCGCCGGCATCGCGCGCCGCGCGGGATCGAGATCGATCACCCGCTGCTGCGCCTCGATCATCGTCTTGTCCTCGGCGAAGGCCTTGTCGGCGAGCCCCATCAGCACATCGCGCAACGCTTCGTCGCCGTGATCGCGGTGCGGCCCCCAGCTGAAGAAATAGCGGCTCGTTCGATCGGTCAGCGCGGTTACCGCCTGGCTGGTGAAGGTCACCCCGGTGCGCGGCAGGTCGGGGGGCGGCGGAGCGTCGCCGAGCCGATCCGCGGTCCCGACCGGGAAGGAGGCGGTCGGCATCAGCAGCACGCCCGGCACATGATATTCATAGCTCGACCAGACATCCACCGGCCCGCCGCGCGATCGCCCGCCCGATTGCGCGCGGACCCAGCGCTCGAACCTGATGCCGCGCGGCAATGGCGTCACCTTCGGGCGGGTGTTCGCCCATTCCGCATCCGCGCCGAAGCTCGCCGGATGGACGAACGACAGATGCGTGAAATCGCACAGATTGTCGTGGATCAATTGCGCATTGGCCTGATAGTCGAGCTGGCCGCGCCCCAGGATATAGTCCGGATCGTCGAAGCCGACCGCCGGCGGGATCAGCGCCGGATCGGCCTTCGCCGGATCGCCCGGCCACACCCAGATCCACGAGTGACGCTCCACCACCGGATAGGCGCGGACGCGCGCGGTCGCGGGGATCGTCTCCTGTCCCGGAATTTCGACGCAGGCGCCGTCTGCCGCGAAACGCAGCCCGTGGTACATGCAGCGCAGCGTCTCGCCTTCGCAGCGCCCCAACGAAAGCGGGGCGAGCCGGTGGACGCAGCGATCCTCCAGCGCCGCCAGCATGCCGCTTTCCGAGCGGAAGATGACGATCGGATCGCCCGCGACGGTGATCGCGAACGGAGCCTTCGCGGCGAGGTCCATCGACCAGCAGGCGACATGCCAGGCGTTGCGGACGTGCAGCATGACCCTCTCCTCCGTCTCGATGCGACTTTACTTAACGGCGTTAAATTGTCAAACCCGCACGACATGGCCCGGCTGCGCGACATTTCGATCGATCGGGAGACGATCCTGCGCGCGGCCTTCGGGCTGCTCGACGAGACCGGGCTGGACGGGATCACGATGCGCGCGCTCGCCGCGCGGCTGTCGGTGCAGGCGCCCGCGCTCTACTGGCATGTGAAGGACAAGGCCGAGCTGATCGCGATGATGGCGCAGGATCTCTATTTGCGCGGGCGCGAGGAATGCCGCGGCAGCGCCGATGCGCGATCATGGCTGCTCGCGCTGGGGCAGGGCTTGCGCCGCGTGCTGACCGGGCACCGCGACGCGGGGCGCCTGCTGGCGATCGCCCGCCCGCTGACCCACGCCGACGCGGCGCTCGCCGAGAGAATGGCCGCGCCGCTCGGCGTCTTCGGCTTCAGCGTGGCGCGGGCGCTGGAGGCGCAGGCGGCGGTGCTGTCGCTGACGCTGGGCTGGGCGCTGTATCGCGAAAATGCCGCGATGGCCGAGCACCTGCTGCGGATGTTCGACCTCGACGCAAGCTATGAGAAAGGCTTGCCGCTATTGGTCGACGGCCTCGTCGCCTAGAATCTCCGCCGCACCGTGACCGACCATTCGCGCGGCCGGCCGAGGATGCCCGAATTGACGCCGTAATTGGCGATATTTTCGCTTTTCCCGACGAAGTAGAATTTGTCGAACAGGTTGGTGACCGCGGCGCTGATCTGCCACCCGTCGTCGGGCGAGGCATAAGTGACGCGCAGGTTGAACAGGCTGCGCCCCGGCACCTCGTTCCCGGCATTGTTGGTGGAGTTGAAGAAGAAGCTCGATTGGTAGTTCCAGTCGAGCCGCGGCGTCACGCTGCCGATATCGCCGAGCTCGGCGCGATATTGGATTCCGGCATTGGCCTGCCACGCGGGGTTGAACGGTGCCTTGTCCGCCAAGGTTACCAGCGTGGTGGGGTCGACGCGGGTATATTTGAAATGGAGATAGCCGAAGCCGCCGT
>NZ_MKRR01000133.1:295236-297572 GCF_001897045.1 Sphingomonas sp. 66-10 | reverse complement strand
CGGGTTCGGAACAGGTCCGGCTCGCGCTTTCCGGGCAGACATAGCGATTGATCTGGATATCCTTGTAATCGTTGTAGAATATCGCACCGTTTGCACGGAGCCGGCGGCCGAACAGATCGGATTTGAAGCCCGCCTCATAGGCGGTCAGCGTCTCCGGCGCGAAGGCGACGATCTGATCGGGGACATAGGGGCGCGGGTTGACGCCGCCGCCCTTATAGCCGGTCGATACCTGGGCATAGGCCATCAGCGTGTCGCTGAAGCGGTAATTGGCGCCGATCCGGTAATCGACGCGGTCGCCCTCGAACGTGCCGATGCGGCCGTCGAGACCGACGAGCAGCCAATTGGTGGTAAAGGGGATGCCGCTGGGCAGCGTGCCGTCGGGGTTGCGGCGGTGGAACAGATAGGTCTTGCGGTCGTGCGTGTAGCGCAGCCCGGCGACGATGTTGAAATTGGCGAAGGGATGCAACTCGACGTGCGCGAATAGCGACTTGCTGTTGTTGGTCACCGGATCGTCGGGCAGGAAATCGAACTGCACATTGGGGATCTGGCTGCGCCCGCCCAGCCAGTCGCGCGCGTCGTAGAGGAAACCGCCCAGGGTGAAATCGGCGATCGCGCCGATCTTGCCCGACAGGCGAAGTTCCTGGGTGAACTGGCGGTGGCGATAATCGAATTGCTGGAGCAGCACGGCGAGCGGCGATCCGTCGAGATCGATCCCCGCCGTGCCGGATGCCGCGCGATAGGCGGTGATCGATTTGAGGCTCAGCGTATCGCTCAGCGCGTAATCGATCGTTCCCGAAACCCCCCAGCTCCGCGCGGTGCTTTTCGGGCTGGAGCGAAAGCCGCCCGGCGCCACCTGATAGGGCACGCAGCCGCCACCCGGCGCGCAGAACGGCGTGGTGTAGTTGCCGCCGGTGTCATAGGTGGCATAGGAGGTGTAGCTGCGCGCGCCGGTGAGGAAGCGGCTGTCCAGCGGCACCCCGGCGAACGGATCGCCCGCGACATAGCTGCGCACATTGGGATTGTTGGCGTAGAGCAATTTGGTCGCGACCTGCTCCGAATCGTTCTGCGAGAAATCGCCGCTGAGATTGAGTTCGAGCCGGCTGCCGTCGGGCGCGTAGCGCAACGCGCCGCGCACGCCCTTCACGTCGATTCCGCCTTCGCTGCCCGTCCGGCAATTGCCGCTGCGCTGCGCCGGAATGCCTTGCCCCGGATTGACGCAGCCGAAATCGAGCAAGGTCATGAAGCCGTCGGTATGTTTCGAGACGCCGGAGAGCCGCGCATAAAGCCCGTCGGCGATCGTGAAATCGGCGCTGCCGCGGAAATCGACGCGGTTGAAACGCCCCAATGTCGCCTCGACGAACCCGCCGCCGTCCGCGTCGGGTTTTTTCGAGAATAGTTTGACCGAGCCGCCGATCGAATTCTTGCCCGCCAGCGTGCCCTGCGGCCCGCGCAGCACCTCCACCCGGTCGAGATCATTGAGATCGAGGATCGCGCCGAAGGTCGTGCCGTAATAGACGTCGTCGATATAGATGCCGACGCCGGGTTCGAGCGCGAAGCTCGAATCATTCTGCCCGATGCCGCGGATATAGGCGTTGACCGCGCTGCCGTTCAGCCCGCTCGCGCTGGACAGGTTCACATTGGGTGCGGTGGCGGTGAGATCGGTGACGCTGGTCAGGCTGCGCGCTTCCAGCGCCGCGCCGGTGGTGGCGGTGATCGCGATCGGCGTATCCTGCAGCCGCTGCGCGCGGAACTGGGCGGTGACCACGATGTCGTTCACCGCCTGATCCGCCTGGCCCGCCGGCGCCGGCTCGGCGGTTTGCGCCAGCCCCGGCGTGGCGAGGCACAGCGCGGCGGTCCCGGCGCCGGTCAGCAGCTTGCGAGTGAAAAGCATCGGCCCCCTCCATTGTTCGCCGGCGATGTCGGGGCGATCGCGATCGTTGCGCGCGCCCGCAAAGCCGGTCTGTATCCTTGAGCAACAATAACGATCGTTATTATCTGGTCAAGGGGCCTTGCGCTGCGAAAGCTGTGCCGCGGATACCCAGGCGCCGTGCACCTGCGCGCGCATCCGCACCGGCACGGGGATGCGGGCCACCGCCCCGGCGGCGATATCGGCGGCGTCGATCACCCATAGTTCGGAGTCGAACGCCTCCTCGCCGGTGCGACGATCGACCACCGCCAGCAGCCAGCCGTCATGGCCGTTACGCGCAGAAGGGATGTGGACAGGTTCGCTGACCGCCATATCGGGCGCCAGCGTCATCATCTCGACGCGGCCGTTGCCCGGCTCGATCCGCACCAGCGCATTGAACGCCGCGCCGACCGGCCCGCCCGGCAGCGGC
>NZ_MKRR01000133.1:293853-295122 GCF_001897045.1 Sphingomonas sp. 66-10 | reverse complement strand
CCCACGGCATACGGTGGATGCCGCCCGCCTCGCGCATGAAGGCGAAGGCATTGGTATCGGTGAGGCACAGATCGAGATGGACCAGATCGCCTTCGTCGAACGCGTTGACGAGGTGGAAGGCGGAAACCCCCTTCGGCCCGCGGAACCAGCGCATCTCATCGGTCTTGCCGTAACGCGGCATGATCCCGATCCAGCTTTCCAGCTCCTGCTGATGCGCCCAGTGCGGCCCACCCGCCTTGAGCCGATCGAGATCGGCGGTGGTGGGGAAGATCGGGAAGACCGCGCGCGTCTCGGTGATCGCGAAATCGTGCACGCTGGCGCAATAGGGTGCCTCGAACCATTGTTCGGAGACGAGCTTTCCGTCGCGATCGGCGATGCAATAAGCGATGTCGCGCGAACAGAGCCCGCCCGCTTCATAGCCGAAGAAGAACATCTCCCCCGTCGCCGGATCGACCCGCGGATGCGCGGTGAAGGTTTCGGAACGCAGCGCGCCATAATAATCCCAGCGGCCGATCGTCTCCAGCGAGACCGGATCGATCTCATAGGCGAGCCCGTCTTCCTTGGTCATGAACAGCCGCCCGGCGTGCCACACCGGGGTCGTATTGGCGACGGTGCGGTCGCGCCCGGCGACCGCGGGATCGTCGGTGAAAGGGTTGCGATACCGGCCGAACAATGCGCGCCTCGCCTCCCGCTCCAGCATATAGCGCTCGGTGCGGACGTAGCGGATGTCGTAATCGACATACCCGTCGGCGATCAGGAAGCGCGAGATCATCCCGTCGCCCGACAGCACGATATCGTCCGCGAACATCGGCGGATGCGCGGGATCGGGCACCGCGCGGAAGAATGCGCCGGATATTTCGGGCGGGATCGTGCCGATCACCTCCAGATCGCGGATCGCGCATTCGGTGCGGACGGGGGTGTTGAGTCCGGTGAAGTGAATCGTCGTCGGGAACGCGCCCATCTGGCTCTCCTAATCTCCGCCGAACGATAACACTCGTTATAATTCGCGCCAAGATGCTTTGGAGCCGCCAGGAGTGGTTGACGCCCGCGTCGTCACATGCGTTAGAGTGTGCTTATGGCTGATCCTACCGCCCCGCGCGATCGTCCCGCGCCCACGCTCGCGCAATATGGCATCGACTCGGCCGATACGCTGCACCGTATCCTCAAGCTGTCGAACAAGCTGATGGCGCCCTTCTCGGCCAATCTGGAGCGGCAATATCGCATCAGCATCAACGAATTCCGGCTGCTGATGATGATCGGCCGCTATGG
>NZ_MKRR01000133.1:275155-293801 GCF_001897045.1 Sphingomonas sp. 66-10 | reverse complement strand
CGCGATCCCGCCAACCGCCGGCGCAAGACGCTGCGGCTGACCGAGGAGGGCGAGCGGCTCTATGCGATCATGCGGCCGCAAAGCGATCTGGTCGGCGATTATCTGCTGTCCGCGCTGCGCCCCGACGAAGTGATGGCGCTCGACCGCTTTCTCGATACGCTGATCGACACGCTGGAGGCGACCGACGAAAAGGGCCGCTCGCTGTTCATGGAGCGTACTCGGCCGGCGGAGGGGGATCGCCCCTGATATCGAAATCCGCGCCGTCGTCGCGCAACATACAAGCCGTTCGCCCTGAGCTTGTCGAAGGGCGTCCTGCCGTTCGAGCGTTGGGGCCGCCCTTCGACAGGCTCAGGGCGAACGGGGAGGGGGGATTTCGATTTAAGCCGCGACGCCGCTAAGCCGCCGCCTCGCTCTCGATCTGCATCACCTTCGTCTCCAGATACGGCATCAATCCTTCGACGCCGCCCTCGCGACCGACGCCAGACTGCTTGAATCCGCCGAACGGCAGGCTGAAATCGGCCTTCATGCCGTTGTGCCCGACATTGCCCGCGCGCAGCCGCCGGCCGATGCGATAGACCGCGTCGCGATCATTGGTGAGCACCGCGGAATTGAGGCCATAATCGCTGTCGTTGGCGATCTCGATCGCATGGTCGGCGTCGCGCGCAGCGATCAGCGTGAGGACGGGGCCGAAAATCTCTTCCCGCGCAATCGTCATCTGATTGTCGACCTCGGCGAACAGCGTCGGCTCGAAATAATAGCCGGTGGAAAGATGCGCGGGTCGCCCGCCGCCGGTCACCAGCCGCGCACCCTCGCGCTTGCCGGTTTCGACATAATGTTCGATCCGTTCGAGCTGGCGCTTCATCGCGATCGGCCCCATTTCGGTCGCCGGGTCGAGCGGGGAGCCGATCCGCACCCGCTGCATCTCCGCCGCGATCGCCGCCGCGATGGCGTCGACGCGATGCGCCGGGACGATCGCGCGGCTCAGCATCGCGCAGACCTGGCCGGAAAGCACGGTGATCGTCCGCGCCAGGATCGCGCCCGCGGCCTCGGCGGGCATGTCGTCGAGCACGATCGCGGGGGATTTCCCGCCCAGTTCCAGCGTGACGCGCGCGATCCGTTCCCCCGCGACGCTGGCGATGCGGCGGCCCGCGACGGTCGAGCCGGTGAAGCTGATCTTGTCGACGCCGCGATGCCGCACGAGGTGATCCGCCGCGTCGCGATGCGCCGGCACGAGATTGAGTACGCCCGGCGGCAGTCCCGCCGCTGCCGCCGCCTCGGCGATCAGATAGGCTTCGAGCGGGGTTTCTGGCGCGGGCTTCATGATGACGGTGCAGCCGCAGATCAGCGCCGGGGCGATCTTCTGGATCATGATCGAATAGGGCATGTTCCACGGCGCGATCGCCGCGACCACGCCGACCGGTTCGCGCACCAGCACCGACAGATTGCCCGGGAGCGTAGAGGGGCGGCGCGTCTCCCATTCGTAACGCTCGCCGATATCGGCATAGCCGGCCAGCGTCTCGGTCCCCTGTGCGGCGGCGACCGGCGCGAACGAGGCGAGCGCGCCGATCTGCGCGACGAAGGCGGCGGCGAGCTCGGCCTGCCGGCCGCGCAAATGGTCGGCCATCCGGCGCAGAACGGCGGCGCGCTCGGCGACCGGCATCCGCGGCCACGGCCCGGCGTCGAACGCGTGACGCGCCGCGTCGACCGCCGCATCCATATCGGCCTCGCGCGCCTCGGCGACGATCGCGGCGAGCTGCTCGTTATGCGGGGAGACGATGGCGATCGTCCCGCCCGCGGCCGGCGCGATCCATTCGCCGTCGATGAACAGGCGGTCGGGGTGGGCGAGGCGGACGCCGTCGGGCTGGGTGTTGGCCATGCTGTCTCCGTGGGATCGGGTAATGCGTGTCAGTTGGCGGGCTGCTGCTGTCTGATCCGCAGCGATTCGGGGCGCTTGCGCGGAGTCCACTCGCCCCGGCCGGGGAAGTTCTTCAGCACCTCACCGTCCCACAGCCGTACGATGCGGCTGCGGAAGCGCCAGCGGCCGTCGGCGCCCTTCACCGCATGATCCTGATACCAGCCGGTGAAGCGCAGCAGATAGGGCGGCTCGCCGTCGCATTCGGTGACGAAGGCGAAGGCGCGCAGCCGCACGCTGCCGTCGTCCTGCGGCAGATATTGCACCTGCGTCACATGATGCTGGCGGCCGGGAAAGCCGGGGGCGTTGAAATAATGCGCGGCGAGCGCGCGGATGCCGTCATGCCCCTCCCACACGTCGGGGTCCTCGAACACTTCCTCCACCATCCGCGCATCGGCGGTGAAGCAGGCGACCAGTCCTTCGACATCGCCGGTATCGAGCGCCCAGCTATAGGCGGCGATCAGATCCTGCAGCGCGATACGGTCTTCCAATGCCACGTCGGCCATCATCCTCTCCCTTGCCACAACAATAACAATCGTTAGTATCATCGGCAAGAGTGGCAGGAGGGGATAGCGTGAAGATCGTGGTCACCGGCGCGTCCGGCGCCTTTGGCGGGGCGGCGGCGGCAATGCTGCTGGAACGGATCGCACCGGGCGATCTGATCCTGCTGTCGCGCACCCCGGCGCGACTGGCGGATTTCGCGGCGCGCGGTGCATCGGTGCGGCACGCCGATTTCGACGATCCGGCGACTTTGCCCGCCGCTTTCGCCGGGGCGGAACGGATGCTGCTGATTAGCACCGCGCGGGTCGGTAGCCGCGTCGGCCAGCATCGCAACGCGGTCGCGGCGGCGGTCGCGGCCGGCGTGCGGCATATCGTCTATACCTCGCTCCTCGGGGCCGACGCGCCCGACAATCCGGCGATCGTCAAGAACGATCACCGCGCGACCGAGGAGATCATCGAGGCATCCGGCGCGACATGGACCTTCCTGCGCGACAGCCAATATGCCGAGGCGGTCGCGGGGCCGATGGTGATCCCCGTGCTGCTGTCGGGCCAGCCCAAGCCGGACAATTGCGGGGCGGGACGGGTGGCGTTCGTGTCGCGTGACGATTGCGTCGCCACCGCGGTCGGCGTGCTGACGCAGGACGGCCACGAGAACCGCGCCTATGATCTCACCGGCCCCGAGCTGTTCACGATTCCCGAGGCGCTGGCGCTGGCGGGCGAGATTGCCGGGCGGCCGCTGGCGGTGGCGCCGACCGACGACCAGGGGATGTTCGCCTATTTCGATTCGCTCGGCGTGCCGCGCCATGCGTCGGACATTATACCCGACGGCCCGATCCCGTGGAGCAGCGACGATATGGTGACGTTCGGCCAGTCGATCCGCGAGGGCTTCTTCGATCGCGTGACCGATCATGTCGCGCGGATCACCGGCCGCACGCCCAAGACGCTGCGTGAGGTGATGCTGGCGCAGCGCACGAGCTGGCCGGCATGAGGCGGGGGTGGATCGTCGCGCTGGCGCTGATCGGCCTCGCCGGCTGCGCGCGGAGCGGCAGCGACACCGCCGCCGGGGCGGGGGACGACTGGCCCACGCCGGGCGGGGATGCGGGGAAGACGCATTTCTCCCGCCTCGGCGAGATCACCCCGGCGAACGTCGGCACGCTCGGCTTCGCCTGGGCCTATGATCTCGGCACCGGGCGTGGGCAGGAAGCGACCCCGGTGGTGATCGACGGGGTGATGTATACCAGCGGCCAGGCCGGGCGCGTCTATGCGCTCGACGCAGCGAGCGGGCGCGAATTGTGGAGCTTCACCCCCGATCTCGACATGCAGGCGGCGCGCGCCGCGTGTTGCGACATGGTCAATCGCGGGGTCGCGGTGGCGGCGGGCAAGGTGATCGTCGGGGCGCTCGACGGCTGGCTCTATGCGCTCGACGCCAAGACGGGGAAGGTCGCGTGGAAGGTCGATACGATCACCGATCGTACGCGCGGCTATACGATCACCGGCGCGCCCGAAGTGGCCGGCGATCTGGTGGTGATCGGCAATGCCGGCGCGGAATATGATACTCGCGGCTATGTCACCGCCTATCGCATCGCCGACGGCAAGGCGGCGTGGCGCTTCTTCACCGTCCCGCATGATCCGAAACAGGGGCCGCAGGAAAGCCCCGCGCTGGATGCCGCGCTCAAGACATGGGATCCGGCGAGCCGCTGGGATATCGGCGGCGGCGGCACCGCCTGGGATGCGATCGCTTATGATGCGGCGGCTGACACGCTCTATGTCGGCGTCGGCAACGGCGGGCCTTATTCGATCGCCGAACGGTCGCCGAAGGGCGGGGACAATCTCTATCTCTCCTCGATCGTCGCGCTCGACCGCAAAAGCGGGCGGCTGAAATGGCATTATCAGGAAACGCCCGGCGATAGCTGGGATTATACCGCGACCCAGCCGATGATCCTCACCGAGCTGGCGGTGGACGGGCGCCGCCGCCCGGTGATCATCCACGCGCCGAAGAACGGCTTCCTCTATGTGATCGATCGCGAGACGGGAAAGCCGCTGGCGGCCACTGCGCTGGTGCGGACGAGCTGGGCGTCGGGCTATGACCTCAAGACCGGGCGGCCGCGGCTGACCCCGGCGGGATCGGCCTATTGGCAGGGGCCGAAGATCGTCTTCCCCGGCTCGCCCGGTGCGCGCAACTGGATGCCGGGGGCGTGGGATCCGGCGCGCGGGCTGTATTTCGCCTCGGTGCTCGACATGGGCAATCTGATCTTCCCGACGGTCAGCGGCGCGCCGCCGCGCCGCGCGAAGGCGCTCAACACCGGCGCGGCGCTGATCTTCACCCCCGATCTCGTCGAGGCGCTCCCCACGCTGCCGCCGCCGGTGCGCGCCGCGGTGGAGGCATTGCCGGAGATGAAATGGGTGCGCGAAAAGCCCTATTCGGCTGAAATCCGCGCGATCGACCCGCTCACCGGCAAGACACGCTGGGCGGTGCCCACCGGCGGGTGGCAGGATCGCGGCGGCGTGCTTGCCACCGCGAGCGGGCTGGTGTTCCACGGCATGCTCGATGGCCGGCTGGTCGCGCGCGATGCCGGCACCGGGCGGGCGCTGAAGGCGATCGACACCGGCAGCTCGATCATGGCCGCGCCGATGACCTATCGCGTAAAGGGGGTGCAATATATCGCGGTCGCGACCGGCTTCGGTGGCGGGGGCTGGCCCTATGTGCCGGATTATTCGGCGGCCTATCGCTACGGCAATGCCAACCGGCTGATCGTCTTCAAGCTCGGCGGCGGGGCGGTGCCCAAGCCTGCGCCCTTACCGCCGCTGGAGGTCGCGCCCGCGCCGCCGCCGCAGGCCGCCGGCACCACCGCGGCGGTGATCGCGCACGGGCAGCAAATATTCTTCCAGAATTGCGCGATCTGCCATTCCAACCAGCCGCGCTCCACCGCCCCCGATCTGCGGCGGCTGGACGGCGCAGTGCATGCGATGTTCGACCGCATCGTGCTGGAAGGCGCGCTCAAGGACGCCGGGATGCCACGCTGGGACGACGTGCTGACGAAGGCGGACGCCGCCGCCGTCCACGCCTATCTCAAAGAGATGCAGGCCAAGACCCGCATACGCGAACTCGCGCTGAAACGCGCCGGCAAACCGCTCGACAGCCGCAGCCTCGCGATCCTGTCGAATTATTGAGTCGAAAGGAAAAACCCCTCCCCTTCAGGGGAGGGGCGGGGGGTGGGGTAGGGGTCTCACCGAGACCGTCCGCTCGTGACTCGTGACTCCCCCACCCCAACCCCTCCCCTGAAGGGGAGGGGCTCTAGCCGCCTTTACGCCGGCAGTTTCCCGATCACCGATTTCACCTCGAGGAATTCCTCCAGCCCGAATTTGCCGAATTCGCGCCCGTTGCCCGATTGCTTATACCCGCCGAACGGCATGTCGAAGGCGAGCCCGCCCGCGTTGACGAACACCGCGCCGGCGCGCAGCTTGCCGACGATCGTCTTCGCCTTCGCCGGATCGCCCGCGATATAGGCGCCGAGCCCGTAAGGCGTATCGTTGGCGATGCGGATCGCGTCGGCCTCGTCCTCATAGGGCATGATCACCAGCACCGGGCCGAAAATCTCCTCGCGCGCGACGGTCATCTCGGGGGTGACATTGGCGAAGACGGTGGGCTTCACATAATAGCCGATGTCGTGCCCGTCGGGCCGGCCGGGGCCGCCGGCCGCGACGGTCGCGCCCTCGTCGATGCCCTGCTGGATCAGGCGCTGGATGCGTTCCCATTGGCGCTGGTTGACCACCGGGCCGATATGGTCGCCCTCGGCCAGCGGATCGCCGACCGGCTTGGCGGCGAATATCTCGCCCACGATCCGCGCCGCCTCGTCATGCTGCGAGCGGTGGACCAGCATCCGCGTCGGCGCGACGCAGCTTTGCCCCGAATTGAGCAGCACCCCGCCCGCGCCGCCGGGCAGCGCCTGATCGAGCGGCGCGCCTTCGAGGATGATATTGGGGGATTTGCCGCCCAGCTCCTGCGCGACGCGCTTCACCGTGTCGGCGGCGTTCTTGGCCACCGCGATTCCGGCGCGGGTCGAGCCGGTGAAGCTCACCATATCGATATCGGGATGCCGCGCCAGTGCGGTGCCGACACCCTCGCCGTCGCCCTGCACCAGGTTGAAGATGCCCGCCGGCACCCCCGCCGCGTCGATCACCTCGGCGAAGATCGCGGCGGAGCTGGGGGCTTCCTCGGAGGGCTTGAGGATCATCGTGCAGCCGGCGGCGAGCGCCGGGCCGACCTTGGCGACGATCTGGTTCATCGGCCAGTTCCACGGCGTGATCAGCGCCACCACCCCGATCGGCTCGCGCACCACCAGATTGTCGCCGATCGCCTCGGCGAAGTCATATTCCTCGAGCGCCTTGAGCGCATTGGCGAGATGCCCCAGCCCCGAGCCGGCCTGCGCCGTCCGCGCCACGCTGATCGGGCATCCCATCTCGATCGCGATCGCCTCGGCGATGTCGGGGATGCGCTTCTGATATTCCTCGATCACCCGCTGGAGCAGCGCGATGCGATCGGCCTTGCTCGTCTGGCTGAAGCTGTCGAAGGCGCGGCGCGCGGCGACGACCGCATCGTCGACATCGGCCGCGGTGCCGAGCACGATCTCGCTCGCAGGCTGCTCGGTCGCGGGGTTGATGACGATGTGGCGGCGCCCGCCCTTGCTGTCGGTCCAGCGGCCGTCGATATAAAGCTGCGGATAGCTCTTCATGTCATGGTCCTCGAAAAGAAAAGGGATCAGGCCGGGAGCAGGCCAAGCTCGGCGTCGGTGGCGGGCGGGCCCCATTTGTCGCGCGGCGGCATCGGGCGCGTGTCCCACGCCGGATCGAGCGTGAAGCTCGATAGCGTGCGGCCTTCGGGGATGCGGCCGTTGCCGCAACCCTGGGTGTAATCATAATAGAGCGTCATCAACTCGCGGTGGCTGTGGTGCCGCTGCGCCGCGGGATGCGAAAGACACGCCTCGCGCCAGCGCAGGACGCGCGTCAACTGTGCGGGGACCGCGTATTCCTCATAATATTCCAGGAACCACAGCCGCTTGAACATCGGCGTGAACGCCACCTCGGCCCAGCCGAAGCGATCGAACAGGAAATCGCGATCGGGGGCATAATGGCGGAGGAAATCGTCCAGCCGGGCATATTGCGCATCCACCTCGGCGCGATGCTCGGCGCGCTTCGCCGCATCGCGGTTGAGGATCATGCGATAGCCCGCGCCGGTGAATTGCCCGTCGGTCGCGCACAGCATCGCCTCGACGGCATGTTCGAAGGGATCGCGCCGCGCCACCGGGCGCTCGGGGAAGCGATCCTCGATATAGCGCATGATGACCATGCTTTCCTTCAGCGTCTCGCCATTCTCCAGCTCGAGCGCGGGCAGCGCGGTGGTGCCGCGCGTGCGGCGCAGCAGCCAGTCGGGGCGCGGGCGGGAGATGTCGATCTCGTGATCGGCCATCACGTCGCCCAGCCCCTTGAGATCGAGCAGCAGCTCGACCCGCTCGGAAAAGGGGCAGCCGGGGATGTGATACATGCGCAGCGCGCCGGTCGCGGGTTCGTCGTTCCAGGCCATCGTCGCTCCTCAGGCAGCAGGCGCGGGCGCCGGCCGGCGATCGGGCATTTCGGTCTGCGAGCGGGCGAACATCTCGCGCGCGGCAGGGCGCGCGTTGATCCGCTCGATCCACGCCACCAGATGCGGCGTCGCCTCGCGGTTGACGATATCGGCATAGCCGTGCTGCATCCCGTTGGCGACCGCGAAATTGCAGATATCGGCGAGCGTATATTGGTCGCCCGCCAGCCATTCGCTTTCTGACAGGCGCTTCTCCAGCCGGTCGATCGAGAAGCGGATCTTGCGCATTTCCTCGTCGAGCACCTCTTTGGGAAAACCGGCGCGCGCGTTGCGCCATTTCACCTGCTGCTCGACGACGGGGATGCGCTTCACCTTCTCCTCGAATTCCTCGTCGGACAAGGCGCGCGCCATCGGGCCGATCATCCGTTCCCAGCCGATCGTCGAGACGCACCAGCAGAAATATTCGTCGACCCATTTGGTCCACACGCGCATCTCGGCGATCGCCAGCGGGTCGGTCGGGCGCAGCCGCGGCGCATCGGGGAAGGCGTCTTCCAGATATTCGCAGATCACGGTCGATTCGGTGACGATATGGCCGTCGTGATCGAGCGCCGGCACCTGCCCGCGCGGGTTGATCCGCTTGAACCAATCCTCGTGATGCTCGAACCGGCGCGGATCGATGAAGCGCGGCGTGAATGCCAGCCCCTTCTCGTAGAGCGCGAGCAGCGGCTTCAACGAATTGGCCGCCGGCCCGAAGCTGTAGAGCGTCAACATCGGCGCTTGTTCCTCTCCAATTATCGGCACCGGGGTGGCGGGCAGGCGCGCGTGCCGCAAGTCATGTGGCGATACTATCAGCCCCAATGACAGCATATCCGCTGCGCTTGCCCGGGCCCTGGGGGGATGCTTCATCGTGACGACTTACGGAGAGAAACATGCTCGAACTGCTGACCTCGGAAACGCCGAACGGCTGGAAGGCCGCGATCATGCTGGAGGAGCTCGGCGTGCCTTATAAGGTGACGCCGATCTCGCTCACCGATCGCGTGCAGAAAGAGGATTGGTATGTCGCGCTCAATCCCAACGGACGCATCCCGACCCTGGTCGATCACGATGCGGGCGGCTTCGCGGTGTTCGAATCCGGGGCGATCCTGATCTATCTGGCGGAAAAGTTCGGCCGCTTCCTGCCCGCCGACGCGCAAGGACGCAGCACCGTCATCCAATGGGTGATGTGGCAGATGGCCGGGCTCGGGCCGATGATGGGGCAGGCGACCGTCTTCAACCGCTATTTCGAGGAAAAGCTGCCGGCGGTGATCGATCGCTATGTGCGCGAGAGCCGGCGGTTGCTGGAGGTGATGGATGCGCGGCTCGCCACCCGCGACTATCTCGCGGGGGAATATTCGATCGCCGACATCGCCTGTTTCCCCTGGGTGCGCGGGGCGGACTGGGCACAGATACCGATCGACGGCCTCGATCATCTGCAACGCTGGCGCGATACGATCGCGGCGCGTCCCGCGGTCCAGCGCGGGCTCAACGTCCCCGAACCGCCCAAGCCCGAGGAGATGGAGGCGAAAACGGTGAAACAGGGCCGGAATATCCTGGCGTGATCACCGACCGGAGCCGCGCGGGCGACGCGATCGAGACCGTGATCGACTATCTGGTCCCGACGTCGCGCATCAACCGGCGGTTCTGGGCGCCGGGGCGGGAGGTGAATACCGGGGTCTATGCCCCCTATCCGGTCACGATCCGCAACGCGCGGCTCGCACCGGAACCGTTCACGCTCGACACCCACGGCTTCGCGATCGCGCGGCATCGCAGCGCGGTCCGCGATTTTCGCGATGCGGCGGCGGTGCGCGATTATCCCGACGAAGTGGCGGCGGTGGCGAAGGCGCTCACCGGCTGCGATCTGGTGCTGCCGATGGGCGGACAATTGCGCTCTCCCGTCATCAGCGGCGCGAGCGTCCAGCCGCCCGCCGCCGAGGCGCATGTCGATTTCAACACCGCGACCGCGCACCGCGTGGCGCGCGCGCTCTATGACCGCGCCGTGCCCGGCGGCGCCGGCTACAGCCGCTTCATCTGCTTCAGCCTGTGGCGCACCTTCTCCCCGCCGCCGCAGGATTGGCCGCTCGCGCTATGTGATTGCCGCAGCGTCGGGGACGAGGATGCGGTCGCCAACGTCAAGGTCGATGTCGACGAGACACCCGAGGGGGACGCGCTCTACGCCCCGATCGAGGGCGAGGAGGCGATGAGCGCGGCGACGATCTTCCACCACAATCCCGCGCATCGCTGGTGGTATTTCCCCGACATGACTGCAGACGAGGTGATTTTCATCAAGTTCCACGACAGCGATCACGGCCGCGCATGGCGCGCGCCGCACACCGCTTTTCACGATACCACGCGGCCCGACGCCGTGACCCGCGAAAGCTACGAATTCCGCGCGATCGCCTATTTCCGATGATCCCCGTTGGGGACGGGGTTCACCGCCGCACGCTCTCCGCGAGCCGCGCCAGCCGCGCCGCGCTGGCCGGATCGCGCGGGGCGAACAGGATCAGCCGCTGCCCCGGCGCGCCTTCCACCGCATAGGATGAATGCCAGAAGGTGATGTCCCCCACCTCGGGCATCATCGCGATGTTGACATGCTCGAAATAGGGCAGGATTTCGGACTCCTGCCAATATTCGCGGAACAGGGCGGAGCCTTCCATCATCTCGGCGATGATCTCGTCGAATATCTCCGGTTTGGAGGTGCGGCTGTAATCCCATTTGAACCGCGCGACGAGCCGACGCGCCATTTCGCGAAAATGATCGGCGTCGGTGCGGTAGCGCTCGTCGAGCAGCAGGATCTTGAACAGATTGCGCTCCGCGCGCGGCAACGGACCGTAATCGCGGAAGGCGCGCGCGATCAGCTGGTTCCAGCCGATCACCGTCCAATCCTCGACGATCACCAGCGCCGGGATCGACAGGCTGTCCATCATATGCTGGGTCGCCGGGCGGATCTCCTCGTCGATCTGGGTTTCCAGCGGTGGCGGGCGATGCTGCGCCAGCGCGAACAGGAATTCGCGCTCGTTGGTGTCGAGCCGCAGCGTGCGGCCGAGCCGTTCGAGCATCGGCACCGATAGCTGGACGTCGCGGCCCTGCTCGAACCAGGTGTACCAGGTGACGCTCATCCCGGCGAGCGCGGCGACTTCCTCACGGCGCAGCCCCTTGGTCCGCCGTCGCTCGCCCGCCGGCAGCCCGACGTCGCCCGGCGACAGGCGCGACCGCGCCGCCTTCAGGAACCGCGATAATTCCTCCCTATGCGCCATGCTTATCCCGTTACTTCCAATGATGGCAGATGGAACCGTCTAGTCGCATCCGCCGGCTTCTGCGACTCCCCGCGAAACGGCGGTTCGACAGGAGAGCGTTTTTGGCCGAGAAGACCTTCATCACCTGTGCCGTCACCGGCAGCTCGCCCTTGCCCGATCATCCCAATTTCCCGTTCCGCCCCGATCATGTCGCGGCGGAGGCGCTGGCGGCGGCGGAGGCGGGGGCGACGATCATCCACCTGCATGTGCGCGATCGCGAGACGGGCGCGCCGAGCCAGTCGCTCGACGATTATCGCGAGGTGGTCGGGCTGATCCGCGCCGGCAACGACGCGGTGATCCTCAACGTCACCACCGGCCCCGGCTGCACCTGGATGCAGAGCCCGGACGATCCGGCGGTGTGCGGGCCGGGGACGCTGATGTTCACCGCCGAGCGCCGACTGGAGCATATCCTCGATCTCAAGCCCGATATGTGTACGCTCGATATCTGCACGATGAACCTGTGGGGCGGGGTGGCGATTAACCTCGATCCGATGATCACCCGCATGGGGCAGATGATCCAGGATGCCGGCGTGCTGCCCGAGATCGAATGTTTCGAGGCGGGCGATTTCGTCTTCGCCGACGATCTGATGGCGAAGCGCGCGCTGCCGGCGCATGCGCCTTATTCCTTCGTGCTCGGCACCAAATACGGCCTTCCTGCGACTACCGAGGCGATGGTCTATGCCCGCAACCAGATTCCGCGCGGCGCGCGCTGGACGGGGTTCGGGGTCAGCCGCCACTCCTTCCCGATGGCGGCGCAGGCGGTGCTTCTCGGCGGCAATGTCCGCGTCGGGTTCGAGGATACGATCTATCTGCGGCGCGGGCGGCTCGCCGAGGACAATGCCGCGCAGGTGCGCTGGGCGGTCGAACTGATCGAGCGGCTGGGCGGCGATGTCGCGAGCGTCGGGGAGACGCGGGCGATGCTCGGGCTGAAACACTGAGAAAAAACGGAGAGGAAGCGAATGACTGGAGAGGCTGAGGCAAAGCGCGCGCCGATGGCGGAGGTGCGCGGGCGGACGGCGTTCATCACCGGCGGCGCGAACGGCATCGGGCTGGGCATCGCCCGCGCGCTGGTGACCGCGGGCGCGAATGTGGTGATCGCCGACATTCGCGAAAGCGCGCTGGACGAGGCGCGCGCCTCGCTCGGCGCGGATGCGCAGGTGGAGACCGTCCAGCTCGATGTCACCGATCGCGAGGGTTATGCGCGCGCCGCGGACCGCGCCGAGGCGCGTTTCGGCGCTATCCACATGCTGATCGGCAATGCCGGCGTCGGCGTCATGGGGCCGATCACCGAGACCAAATATGACGACTGGGATTGGGCGATGGGGGTCAATTTCGGGGGCGTGGTCAACGGTCTCGTCACGATCCTGCCGCGCATCCGCGCGCATGGCGAGGGCGGGCAGATCGTCACCACCTCTTCGCAATCGGCGCTGATCCCGATCTCCTTCTCCGCGACCTATACCGCGGCCAAGGCCGCGGTGCTCGGCTTGTCGGAGGCGATCCGCGGGGAGCTGGCGCCGGACAATATCGGCGTCTCCGCCTTCCTGCCCGGTCCGGTGCAGAGCAATATCGCCGCCTCGGGCGAGCTGCGCCCGGATCGTTACCGGCACGACAGCGGCTATATCGCGCGCGAGCAGCAGCTCGGGAAGCGCGAGGTCTCGCCCTTGTGGATGAGCGCGGACGAAGTGGGGGAGCGCGTGCTCGCCGGCATCCGCCGCAACGATCTTTATATCCTCACCCATCCCGAATTCGCCCCCGGTATGCGCACCCGTTTCGACGCGATCCTCGCCTCGATGCCCGACGAACCGGTCAATGCAGCGCGCGCGGAAGCGATCGGCTTCCTGCTCGGCAATCCGGTGTTCGATGAGCAGCTGGCGCAGCATGGAGCGGAGCGGGGATAGCGCGTCGCGCGCAAACATGACCGGTTCGCCTTGAGCTTATCGAAGGACGAACCGGTCACCCGTCGGTTTACGACGGCTCGCCCGCGCCCAGCATGATCCGCAGCAATTGCGCCGGCTGATCGGCCATGACGTCGTGCCCCGCATCGGCGCGATGGACTTCCCAGCCAGGATCGGCGGCCACCATATCGTGGAAGCGCACGAAGGGCGTCGGGGACCAGCTTTCGGCGAACACATAGAGGCGCCGCTTCACCGCCGCCTCCGCGCCCGTGAAGCGCACCGGCTCGAGCAAGGTGAGCAGCGGGTGCCGCCCGAGCCGCGCGTCGCGCTCCAGCCCCGGCAGCGGCGCGACGCATCCTGGCCGATCGCGCTGGCCGTCGATATACTGTTTATGCTCCCAGTCGCCGGTGATGTCCCACAGCGACTGGCCGTCTCCCGGCAGGAAGGCGTCGATATAGACCAAGGCATCGATCCGCGCGCCGAGCCGGGTGGCGACGCCGGTCGCCACCATCCCGCCATAGCTGTGCGCGGCGAGCACGAACCGGTCGAACCCCGCCGCCTCGACTTGCTCCACTACATCGCCGATGTGGCGGGACAAGTCGATCGCCGGCGTCAGCTCATCGGCACGCGTACCGAGCCCGGTCAGCGCGGCGACGAGAACGCGATGGCCCGCGCCGCGCAGGTCGGCGGCCAGCCGGTCGTAACTCCAGCCGCCGCCCCACGCGCCGTGGACCAGAACGTAATCGGTCACCTCACGCCTCGGCGGCGGTGCGCCAGCCCTGATGATAGGTCTCGCGCGCGACGCGCGAATAGGGCACCGGGCTGACGATCGCGCGTACCTCGATCTGCTTGTGCGGTTCGACCGTGGTCTTGCGTGTGCCGCCGTTCTCTTCGCCCCACACGACGCGAAGCTCGGTGCCGACCGGGATCGTCGGATCGATCGTCGCGAGGCTCAGGGCTTGCTTCTCGTTGTAGCTGTAGCCGGTAAACATCGACACGCCGACCGTCCGTCCGCTCGCATCGATCACGCGATCGTAGTTCGACGAGGCGTAATTGGCGAGCGGCACGTCGAAGAACTTATATTGCTCGCCATCGGGATCGAACAGCGAGGCCATGATCTTCGCCATGTCCTCGGGGTGCCAGGCGAGCGTCACCTTGGTGCGCTGCGCCGCCGGATCAAGCTTCTCCAGCGCCTCGCGGCCGTGAAAATCATGGTCGAACTTGACGAACGGGCCATAGCCCAATTCCCACGGGTTGAGATAATAATCCTCGATATTGTCGGAGACGAAGCTGCCGCCGATCGACCCGGTCGCCTCATAGCTGTCGGCGCCGAGCCACTCGCGATAGCCCTTCAGCTTGTCGCCGGTGTAGATCGCCGGGAGCGGGGAGGGGATCCAGCCCGATTCCAGCGTGTTCGACGGATAGGCGCGGCTGCCGCACGGCACGATGCCGAATTCACGCCCTGCCTCGAGGATCGCGGCGCGGATCTCCTCCTGCTCGGCATAGGGGCCCCAGATCTCGAGCCCCGGCGCGCCCGACATGCCGTGGCGCAGCGTGCGCACGGTGTGGCCGGCGATGTTCATCGTGCTCATGTTGAAGAATTTGAGCTTTTCGAGCGGGCCGCCGTTGAGCTTCTCGATGATCGCCCAGGCGTTCGGCCCCTGAATCTGGAAGCGCCACACCGAGCGGCTGACCGGCTTGCCCATCGGCCGCATCGGCGAGCGGTCGTCGAGCTCGACCGCGACGTCATAGCCGCCCGTCTCGGCATGATAGCGCAGCCAGTTCGAGGCTGGCGCGCGGCCGACGTAGCAGAATTCCTCCGGCTCCTGCCAGAAGATGATGCCGTCGCCGATGACATGGCCGTAAGGCGTCGTCGGCACATATTGCTTGGCCTTGTTGAGTTCCCACCCCTTGGGCGAGTTGATCATCGTATCGGTAAGCAATTTCAGCGCATCGCGGCCGCGCAGATACAGGTTCACCATATGGTGCGACTGATCGAACAGCACCGCCGAATGCTGCCACGCCCATTGTTCGGAGCGCCAGTTGTGAAACTCCGGGGCGACGACGGGATAGACATAGGCGCCGAGCTGCGAGTTGCGCAGCATGTCGACGGTATTGCCCGCCGCGTTGAGCACGTCTTCGAGATTCCTGGCCATCAAATCCTCTCCTGCGAGGCCCCCGCACGCTGGCCGGGGCCGGTTCCCACCCGGCGGACCATAATCGAATTAGTATGTAACGCAAACGATTCGCGCGCGGCTGATCGTGGCGGGCGCGGCCCGGCGCCCCGGTGCGAGACCGGGTGGCGCTGAAGTAAAGCAGCCGATCCCTAAAGCGTCAGCGTATCGAGAATGCCGCCGTCGACCGCCCAGCTCTGCCCGGTGACGTGGCTCGCCGCGTCGGAGAGGAGGAAGGCGGCGACCTCGGCCAATTCCGCCGCAGTGCCGGTGCGGCCTTGCGGGGTGCGCGCGCGCATCGCGTCGTGCGCGTCAGGGCCGAGGTTCGCGAGCATCTCGGTTTCGATGAAGCCGGGGATGATGCAATTGACGCGCACCCCGTGCGGCGCGGCTTCCAGCGCGGCGGCGCGGGCGAGCCCGAGCAGCCCGTGCTTGGCCGCGACATAGCCGGGATTATGCGCCATGCCGCGCACGCTCGCCAGGCTGCCGGTGACGAGGATCGCGCCGCACCGCCGTGCGATCATCCCCGGCAGCACGCGCTTCATCGCGCGGAACGGGGCGAGCAGGTTGATGCGCAGCACCTCCTCGAAGGCCGCATCGTCATAATCGGCGAAGGGAGCGAAGGCGCCCCCGGTGCCGGCATTCGCGAACAACCCGTCGACCGGGCCGAGCGCGCGTTCCGCCGCATCGATCGCGGCAAGCAACGCCGCGGGGTCGCCGACATCGGCGGGCGCGGCGAAGCTCTCGCCTTCGATCGCCGCGCGCACCGCCGCCAGCGCGGCGGCGCGGCGCGCGATCAGCGATACGCGCGCACCGCGTTCCGCCAGCAGCAGCGCGGTCGCGCGCCCGATCCCCGAGGAGGCGCCGGTGACGAGGATGTGACGGCCGGCGAGATCGTTCATCGCCGCTGCCAATCGAACGGCGCCATCTCAGCCGAGCCCCAGTACCCGCGCGGCATTATCCTTCATGATCAGCGGCAGCACCTCGTCGCGGAAGCCGGCCTCACGCGCGGCGTCGATCCATTTTTCCGGGCGGATCAGCGGCCAGTCCGATCCGAACATCATCTTATGTTTGAGCTGGGTGTTGGCATATTGGATCACCTGCTTGGGGAAATATTTCGGCGACCAGCCGGACAAGTCGATAAATACATTGTCCTTGTGCAGCGCCATCGACAGGCTTTCGTCGGTCCACGGCCAGCTCGGGTGCGCGAGAATGAATTTGATCGTCGGGAAATCGACCGCAACGTCGTCGATCAGCATCGGCTGGCCATATTTGAGCCGCAGCCCGCCGCCCGCCGGCATCCCGGTGCCCATCCCCGAATGCCCGGTGTGGAAGATCGCGGGCAGGCCATATTCGGCGATCACCTCATAGATCGGATAGGCGATGCGATCGGCGGGGTGCGCATTCTGCGCGATGCCGTGGAACTTGAAGCCCTTGACCCCATAATTCTCGATCAGGTCGCGCGCCTCGCGCGCGCCATATTTGCCTTTGTGCGGATCGATCGAGGCAAAGGGGATGACGATATCGTCGTGCTGCGCGGCGATTTCCGCGACTTCGTAATTGCTGATCCGCTTGGCCCCCATGCCGCATTCGGCATCGACCGTGAACAGGCAGAAGGCGATGTTCTTCTCGCGGTAATAAGCGATCGTCTCGGGGATCGTCGGGCGCTTGCGGTCGGCCTTGAAATAGGTCGAGGCCGCGTCGAAGAATTCGGCCATCACCGGGTCTTCCGGATCGTGGCATGAGACTTCGGCGTGGACGTGGACGTCGATCGCGGCGACCTTGGCGGGATCGATGGGCATTGGATATTCCTTCGTGGTTTCAGCGCGTCTTGGGCGCGGACGCGCGCTCCAGCGCCTTGTCCTCATTGGCACGCTTGATGACATATTGGCGGATCGTCTCGATCTCCGGGGCGGACATTACGCCGGCAAAGCTGACCATGCCATTGTCCTTCAGCAGCCCGTCGTGGACGATCTGCTGCCAGGTCGTCGCGTCGTTGAGCACCCCGCTGCGCCTGAGATCGGGCACCAGCGCGCCGCCGACCGCGGCATCGCCGTGGCATACGCCGCAGAAGCGGCCGAAGTGTTCGCCGCCCGCCGCGATCACATCGGGCGCGGCGGTCGAGGCGGGAGGATCGAGCGGCGCTTTCTCCAGCGCGGGCGGAGCGGGAAGCTGCGCCTTGCCGCCGACCTTGAACACCAACAGGCGGCTGATGTTGCGCACCGGCCCGCTCTTGTCGATCAGCACGCCCGGCGCGAGCGCCCAGACGCCGCCCCAGCCGGCGAGCACCGCGACATATTGCTGGCCATTGAGCTCATAGCTCATCGGCGGCGCAACGATCCCGGTCTGCGCCGGGAACGACCATAATTTCTTCCCGTCCGCCGCGGCATAGGCAGCGAATTCGCCGGCGGCATTGCCCTGGAAGACGAGGCCGCCGGCGGTGGCGAGCACCCCGCCGTTCCACGGCCCCTTGAACGAGACGCGCCAGCGCTCCTTCTGCGCCACGGGATCCCAGGCGATGAGCGCGCCGGTCGTCGCGGCGAGCGCGGCCTTGCGCGCGGCGGCATCGGCCGGCATCGCCGCCTTGCCCATATCGACCCCGACGTTGAACCCCAGCTTCGCCGGTTTCCACGCCGGATCGGGGATATAGGGGAAAGCGGCGAGATTGGCGGGGATGAAGACCAGCCCGGTCTTGGGATCGAACGCCATCGGCTGCCAGCTATGCGCGCCGGTCGCGCCGGGGGAGCCAATGAACGGCTTGCCCGTCTTGTAATAGCGCGCCGCGGGATTCTCGATCGGGCGCCCCGTCCGCATGTCGATGCCGCTGGCCCAGTTCACCGGGACGAAATTGCGCGCCGAGATCAGTTTCCCGTCGGTGCGGTCGAGCACGTAGAAGAAGCCGTTCTTGGGTGCCTGCATCAGCACCTTCCTGGGCTTTCCGTCGATCGTCACATCGGCCAGGATGATGTGCTGGGTGGCGGTGAAATCCCAGCTTTCGCCCGGCGTGGTCTGATAATGCCAGGCATATTCGCCGGTCTTGGCGTGGATCGCGACGATCGAGGACAGATAGAGATTGTCGCCTTTCCCCTCGGAGCGGTAGAGCTGGTTCCACGGGCTGCCGTTACCGACGCCGATGTAGAGCAGATCGAGCGCGGGATCATAGGCCATCGCGTCCCACACGGTGCCGCCGCCGCCCTGTTTCCACCATTGGCCGTGCCAGGTCGCGGCGGCCTTTTTCAGATATTCCGGCTCGC
>NZ_MKRR01000133.1:269222-275133 GCF_001897045.1 Sphingomonas sp. 66-10 | reverse complement strand
TAAGCGGTGACATAACCGCGCGCGCCGAATTCCGCCCCGCCATTGCCGATCAGCACCATGCCGTTCACCACGCGCGGCGCGCCGGTGATCGTCTGGTTGCTCTTCGGATCGATCGTCATGACGGTCCATGCGGGTTTCCCGGTCTTGCGATCGAGCGCGATCAGGCGGCCGTCGAGCGTGCCGACGAAGAGGCGGTCGCCCCAGGCCGCGACGCCGCGGTTCACCGCGTCGCAGCACGCCTTGACCAGGGTTTCGCGCGGTACCTCCGGATCATAGGACCAGAGCGGCTTGCCGGTCGCCGCGTCATAGGCCTTCACCATGCTCCACGCGGTCGAGACATAGAGCGCGCCGTCGATCATCAGCGGGGTCGCTTCCTGCCCGCGCGCAGTATCCAGATCGGCGGACCAGGCGAGGCCGAGCTGGCCGATGTTGCCCGGGTTGATCGCGCCGAGCGGGCTGAACCGCTGCTCGTCATAGGTACGGCCGGTCGACAGCCATTCCCCCGGCGTCGCCGCGGCGATCCGCGCGCCGTCGACGCCGCCGGTTCCGGTCGCGCCGCCGCCGCCGTTCGCGCCGCAGCCGGCAAGCGCCAGCAGCGCAGCGCCCGCCAGAAATAATCCAGACGACCGGATCATGCCTCTTTCGCCTCCACTCAGTTCACCATTCGCGCGCCATCACGCCAATAGCCGGCGCGCAGCGCGTTCTTGTCCATCTTGCCGGCGGCGGTACGCGGTATCGCATCGACGAAGGAGACGCTCTTGGGGGCTTTCACCCCGCCGAGCCGGGCCTTGGCGTGGGCGATCACCGCCTGTTCGTCGGTCCCCTCGGCGACGACGATAGCGTGGACCTGCTCGCCCCATTTGTCGTGCGGGATGCCGATCACGGCGCATTCGCGGACCGCGGCGAGCTCGGTGATCGCCGCCTCCACCTCGGCGGTGAAGACGTTGAAGCCGCCGGTGACGACCATGTCCTTCTTGCGGTCGACGATATAATAATAGCCGTCCGCATCGCGATAGGCGACGTCGCCGGTATGGTGCCAGCCGAACTGGCGCGCCTCGGCAGTTGCGGCGGGCAGCTCGAAATATTCCTTCGAGACGAGCACCCCGCGCACGACGATCTCGCCGCGCTGCCCGTCGGGGAGCAGCCGGCCGTCGTCGTCCATGATCGCGACCTGCACCGAACGGGTCGGCCGGCCGCAGCTCGCCAGCCGCTCGGGATGATCGCCTGCCGCCGCGGCCGCGACCGTTTCGGGCGGTAGCCAGGTGGTGATCATCGGCGATTCGACCTGGCCATAGGCCTGGCACATGCACGGGCCGAACACCTCGACCGCACGGCGCAATTTCTCCGGCGAGACGGGGGAGCCGACGAGGATGAAGACGCGCAGCGAGGAGACGTCGGGCAAGGCCTGTTCCGCCGCATCGAGCAGCCCGTAGAGCGCGGTCGGCGGGAGGTACATATGCGTCACGCGATGCTCGGCGATCGCGCGCAGCACCGCCGGCGCGTCGAACCCGGGCAGGATCACCTGCGTCGCGCCGAGCGCCAGCGTGCCCAACGCCACCGGTCCGGCGGCGTGGGTGATCGGCGCGACCACCAGCGAGACGGGGGCGTCGGTGCGTCCGTCGACCGCCGCGCCGAGCGTCTCCAGCATCGTCCCCCAGCCGAGGTTGGTGACGACGACGCCCTTCGACGGCCCGGTCGTCCCGCCGGTGGGGAACAGCCCGACGACGTCGTGCGGCGCGCCGAACGGATCGGAGAAATCGGGCAGGTCGGCGTCGGGCGCACCCGCGACCAGATCGTCGAGCGAGGCGTCGCCGTCCATCGCGCGATCGAGGCAGATGCACTGCGTGAGGCTCGGCACGCGCGCGCGCAGCAGCGCGACGTCCGCCGCCATGCTTGAGTGGTAGAACAGCCAGCCGCAGCGGACATAGTTGAGATAGGCGGCATTGGCATCGATCGCGTTGCGCGTGTTGACCGGCACCCATTGGCCGTTGGCGCGCCAGATCGCGAGCAGCGCGATCATGATCGCCGCGCTGTTCGGACCATAGAGCGCGGCGGGCTGCTGGCTGGAGAAACCCGCGGCATGCATCGCCACCGCGATCCGCTCGGTCCGCGCCTTGACCTCGGCGAAGGTGAAGCGTTCGCCGGTCGCTGCGTCGATCAGCGCCGCGCGGCCGGGCGCGCGGTCATGCCCGCGGTCGAAATAGTCGATCGAGCGCATGTCAGCCCCAGCGGTTGATTTCAGGGCCCGGCGCCCACATTGTTTCCGGCGCGGCGACCGTGGCGAGCGCGAGCGCCCGCGCGACCGCGGGCCGTGCTCTTACCCGGGCAAGCCACGCCTCGGTCAGCGGCTTGCCGGCAAAGGCATCCGGCACCAGCGCGGGCATCCCGGCGAGCCAGGCGTAGCTTTCGAGATCGGCGATGCTGAAATCGCCCATCAGCCAGTCCCGCCCATCGGCGAGCTGCGCTTCGATCTTCTCCACCGCGAGCGTGATCTTGGTGCGGCTGTCGGCAAGCTTCGCCGGATCGAACCGCCCCGCCGTCGCGTCGCGCCAGCGTTCGGCGAGATCGGCGCTGGCGATCCCCGCGGGTACCGTTTGCGGCGGGCCGGCGGCAAGGCCGAGATAGGCAGCGGCGGGCGCCACGCGCTCGATCACATAGCGGCACCACGCCATCATCTGCCACCGCGCATAGGGATCGGCCGGGCGCAATGCCGGGCCGGTGCCGGTATCGTCGAGATAGCAGGCGAGGAACACGCTGTCGGCCATCGCCACGCCGTCCGCCACCAGCACGGGGCCTTCGCCCTCGATCGATTGCGCGACCTCGAAGGCGTGCGGCACGCGATCGCCGTGGCGCTCCCCGGCGGCGAGATCGATGCGCGCCAGCGCCACATCCGCCTCCTTCTCGAAGGCGGCGGCGAGAACGGTGAGCGACGGGCCGTTGGGCTCGCCATGATAGAGAATCGCGCTCATGCCGGTTCGCTCTCCAGGATGGTGACGCGCCGCGCCATGTCGGTGCGGCCCAATGCCCAGCACGCCTTGGTCGCCGGGCGGGCGTAGATCGCGCGCAGCCAGCGCATGATGTTGGGGGTCAGCGTGTCGTTCGACAGCGCGGGCTGCGACAGCGGCAGCGCATAAGCGAGGTTGAAGCCGTTGATGTCGGCGAGGCTGTAGTGATCGGAGGCGAGCCATTCGCGCTGCCCTAGCGCCTCCTCCAGATAGCCGATGCCCAGCGCGACGCGGCGCTGCGATTCGGCCATTTCCTCGGGCGGAAACGCACCCGAGATCGCCTTGCGCCACGCGACGCGCCGCTCGGGCATCGGGATGCGCTCGATCGCTTGCTCGAGCTCCGCCGGATCGCGGCTCCTGACCGACGGGCCGACGAACACGCTCCACCCGATCATCGAGAAGCTGGGCGCGAGCCACTGGTCCATGAACTTCATCCACCAGCGCACGCGCCACGCATCTTTCGCATCGGCCGGCATCAGCCGCGGACCGGGAAACGCCTCGTCGACATATTCCATGATCGCGGTGGATTCGGTCAGTACGAGATCGCCGTGGGTCATCGCCGGGATCGTGCCCGCGGGGTTGATCGCCAGATAGTCGGGGCGGTGCTGGTCGAAATTGAGCAGATCGAGATAATGACTGTCGAAAGCGACGCCCTTCTCGAACAGGGCGAGCATCGGCTTGCCCGAATTCGCATTGGGTTCCCAATGGTATAATGTGACGCCGCTGGTTGCGCTCATTGCATGATCCCGAAAAGCTGCGGTGGCCGGTTCCGGCGGGGCGCGTGGTGCGCCCCGCGCGGGCCGGATCAGAACGTCTTCTTCACCGTCAGCATCCATTCGCGCGGCCGGCCGATCTGCTGATAGGCGGTGCCGGAGAAGGAGTAGACCGAGGCGAACATCGAATTATAGTAATATTTGTCGAACAGATTGGTGACCGAGGCCGAGAACTCCAGGTCTTCCTTGCTATTGCGCCACGTCAGCCGCGCATTGACCAGCGAATAGGCCGGCAGATAATAAGCAAAGCCGAGCGCGCGGCCGGTGAACTGCCGGTCGTTATACGTATAATCGACGCGCGGAGTGATGCTGCCGGCATTGCCGCCGAGTTGCGCCTTATACTGGATCCCGGCGCTCGCCTGCCACGCGGGGGAGAAGGTCGCCGGATCGCCGATGCGATAGTCGCTGCCCAGCGCCGCGGATACCGTGGTCAATCGCGAGTGGATGTAGCTCATCGACCCGTCGATGTTCAGCCCCGGGGTGGGGGTGGCGCTGATCTCGAGCTCGACGCCCTTGTTGCGCGCATTGCCGGCATTGGCGACCACGCCGCAAGGGCCGCCGCCATAGGCGGTGCAGTCGCGCAGCGGGAGCTGGATGTCCTTATATTCGTCGATATAGGCGGAAAGATTGAGGCGCAGCCGGCGATCGAACAGGTCGGTCTTGATGCCGATCTCGTAATTGGTCAGCGTCTCGGGCTTGAACGTGCCCTGCAGCGCCTGTTGCGCGGTGAACGGCCGCGCGCTGGTGCCGCCGCCCTTGAAGCCGGTTGAGATCGTTCCGTAGAGCAGCACCGCCGGGGAGAAGCGATAGTCGACCGAGGCGCGATAATCCACGCGGTCGCCGTCGAACTTCGCGGTCAGGCCGTTGAGCGCGCCGAGCCCGAACGCGGCGGCAAGACCGCTCAGCGGCGAGCCATCCGGGTTGACGCGGACGAACGTATAATCCTTGTGTTCCTTCGTGTAGCGGATGCCGCCGGTCAGCGTCAGCCCCTCGATCCCCGGGTGGATGATCGCGGTGGCGAAGGCGGCCTTGCTGTTCGCGTTGACCGGATCGTTGCCCATGAAGGTAAGATACGCGCCCGGCACGATATAGCCGATGTTCTGCAGCGTGTAATAGGTCGTCTTCTGCGACGAATAATAGCCGCCGATCGTCCATTCCACCGCGCGATCGAGGAAGGCGCCGTTGAGCCGGACTTCCTGGCTGAAGAAATGGTGGCGCAGCCGGTTGAAGCCGCCGGCTTCCTTGCGCGTATTGGGGTCGCCCGGGGTCGATTCGACGCCCGGCGAGAAATCGTCATCGGTGCCGAAGGTCGCGGTATAGGCGCGATAGGCGGTGATCGAGTTGAGCGACAGATCGTCGGCGAGCTTGAACACCGCGTTCAGCGATCCGCCACCGCCCTTGAACTGATTGGTGTGCTGGAAATTATAGCCCTTGGTGCTGAAGTCCGCGAAAGTGCAGTAACGCCCGCAGAGATAATTGGGATTGGTCGAATAAGTGGTGACTTCGGGCGCGTTGGTCTGGTTCTGGTAGGTATAGTCGCCCGACAAGGTGATATCCACCGCGTCGCTGGGGTTCCAGCGCAACTGGCCGCGCAGGCCTTTATAATCGGTCTCGCCCAGCTTATCGACGGTGCAGGTCCCGGCGGCGCGGGTGGCCGCGATATTCTCCGGATTGCCCGGCCGGGCACAGCCGTAGTCGACCAGATCGACGAAGCCGTCCTGCCGCTTGAAGACGCCCGCGACGCGGCCGAACAAGGTGTCGGTGATCTTGAAATCGGCGCTGCCGCGCAGGTTGATCGCGTTGCGCGCGCCATAGCCGGCCTCGACATAGCCGCCCTCATTGGCGTCGGGCCGCTTGGAATAGAGCTTGATCGCGCCGCCTTCGGAATTGCGCCCGGCGAGCGTGCCCTGCGGCCCGCGCAGGATTTCGACGCGGTCGAGATCGAGCAGGTCGAACACCCCGCCGGTCAGCGTCGCATAATAAACGTCGTCGATGTAAAGCCCGACGCCGGGCTCGTACGCCGGGTTGAAGTCGAACTGCCCGACGCCGCGGATCGAGGCGCCGATCGACGGGCCGAATGCGCCGCCGGCGGGGACGACGACCACGCTGGGGGCCTGTTTCGCGACCTGGGTG
>NZ_MKRR01000133.1:263470-269142 GCF_001897045.1 Sphingomonas sp. 66-10 | reverse complement strand
GCCGGCGCGGTGCCGGCGTCCTGCGCGAAGGCGGGCGCCGCGATCGCCAGCGTGGACAGAAGGGCGGCGGTCGAGGCCGAGGCGCGCAGCCCCGCCGTCAGACGCTTGTGGGTGAGATGGTGCATCGCAGTTCCTCTCCTGATGCGGGGCGGACCCAAGCTCCACGGCCGGCCCTTCCCCCGAAGACGCGTGACGTTGCGTGCTTCGTTTGTGAGTTAGGCATACAGTTTCGTGGGTGACAAGGAGTAGGCGAACTACCACCATAACCGCTGACAGCCTGTGCGGACGCGCTTGCGTGCTGCGCCTTCACCCCGCACAATAGTAAGCAAAACAAACAATTGATTTGGGAGACGCGGCGATGCGGGCGGCGATCAATTATGTGGCGCGCGGGCAGGGGCGGATGCGCTATTTCGCCAACGATTCCCGGCGCGACACCGTTGTGCTGGCGCCGGAGGTGATGGCGATTACCGATTCGCGCGGGTTGGCGACAGGGCTGGACCGCGAGGGCTTCGCGCTCGTGAAGCATTGCAGCGCGGTAGCGGATTTCGCCGATAGTGAGGCGGTGGCGCGCGTCTATCCCGCGGAGATCGAGCGGTTGATCGCCGAGCTCGCCGGCGCCGACGCAGTGGTGGTGACGGGCGCGGGGGTGCTGCGTTTCGCGGAGCGTTCGGCGCAGTCCGGCGCGCTGGACAATTCGCGACCCGCACGGTTCGCGCATGTCGACGTGTCGGATGTCGCCGCCGCGCAATTCGCCGATCGCGCGCGCCCGGCGGATCGCGCCGCGCCGCGCCGGACCGCGCATTACAATGTCTGGCGTGCGATCTCCCCCGCGCCGCAGGACGTGCCGCTCGCTTTATGCGACGCGCGGACGGTGGCGGCGGGCGATCTGTTGCCGGCGGACGCGATATTCGATCGCGACGGCGCCGACCTCTGGTCGTTCGAGGGGCTGCTCGCGGCGCATTCGCCGGCGCATCGCTGGCATTGGTTCTCCGATCTCACCCGCGACGAGGCGATCGTGTTCAAGACCAACGACAGCGACGCCGGCCATGCGCATTGCGTGCCGCATGTCGCGTTCGACAACCCCGACTGCCCCGCCGAAGCGCCGCCGCGCGCGTCGATCGAGATGCGCGCGATCGCCTATTGGTTTTAGGGTCAGGTGAGATTCTCCAGCCCGATCGTCTTGCCGGCGAGCGCGGCGCGCGCGGCCTCGCGGCGGAGACGCTCGATCGCCAGCCGCGCCTCGGGTGCCGGCTCGTCGGGCAGCGCGGCGATGCTGGTTTCGTAGATCTCGCGAAAATCCTCCGCGAATTCCGGATGGGTCAGGATCAGCGCGTCGCGGCGTGACATTCCTGCCAAGACCTTCTCACCGACCTCGAGCGGATCCATCCCCGCCTCGAACGCGGTGCCGAATTGTTCGAGCGTCGCGCGATCGGCCGGGGCAAAGCCGCTTTCGCCGAAAACATCGGGCCGCTTGAGCGCGCTGCCCCAGGCGTCGGTACGGGTCAACGCCGGGCAGACCAGCGCGCAATTGATGCCGTAAGGCGCGAGACTGTAGCGCAGGCTCTCGGTCAGCCCGCGCACCGCGAATTTGCTCGCGGTGTAGATTCCCGCCTGCGGGCCGGAGAGATAGGCGGCCATCGACGCGACGTTGACGACATGCCCGCCGGCGCCGGTGCGCTTCACCAGCGGCAGCAGCGCGACCAGCCCGTTGGCCACCCCGCCGAAATTGACCCCCATGATCCAGTCGTAATCGGCGTGGCTCGCTTCGTCGGTCGGCCCGAACACGCTGACCCCGGCGTTGTTGACCAGCACGTCGAGCCGCCCGAACGCGGCGTCGATCTCCTGCGCCACCGCGGCGAAGCGCGCGCGGTCGGTCACGTCGAGCGGCACGAATAATGGAGCTTCGCGCCCGCGCTCGGCGAACCAGCGCGCCGCCGCCGCGCGCCGTTCCTCGTCGCGATAGCTCAGCACCAGCCGCATCCCGGCGTCCGAAAAGGCGCGCGCGATGCCGAAGCCGATTCCCGATACCCCGCCCGTCACGAACGCCACCTTGCCGCGCCAGTCCTGCGTTTCGCCCATGCCGATTTCCTCTCGCCAATCCACGATTATTCGTTAGTCTTGCATACAAATACCGCGAGGGAGAGGATCATGCCAGAGACGGATATCGCCGCGCTCGCGCAGCGGCTCGATGCGCTGGAGCATCGCATCGGCGAACTGGAGGACATCAACGCGATTCGCCGGCTGCACTGGGCCTATGGCTATTATATCGATTTCAACCTGCCCGATCAGGTGGCGGAGCTGTTCGCCGATGATGGCGTGGTGGTGTTCCTGTCGGGCGAATATGTCGGCCATGCCGGTATCCGGCGGCTGTACGGCGACTGGATTCAGCAGCGTTTCACCGGCGGCCGGCCGGGGCCGGTCGACGGGCTGCTGCTCGATCATTTTCAGATGCAGGACGTGATCACCGTCGCGCCCGATCGGCGCACCGCCAAGGGCCGGTTCCGCGGGATGCTGTTCGGCGGCTGGCATGATGATTTCCAGGACACACGCGAGGAAGGCATGCCGCAGCAGTTCATGGAAGCGGGCATTTACGAGAATGACTATGTGCGCGAGGATGGCGTGTGGAAGATCAGCCGCCTCGATTATATGATGCAATGGCAGGCGGATTATGAGGCGGGCTGGGCGCACACCACCGCGCATCTCCAACCCGCCGCGCGCACCTTTCCGGAAGACCCGATCGGCCCGGACCGGCTGCTCCCGGCGAGCCACCACCGGCGGACCTGGCCGTATCGTCAGGACGTGCCGATGCATTTCGCGCATCCGCGCTTCGGCAAGATTCTCGCATCGGACGTGCGACGCTAGCCGGCGCCTGTATCCAAGGGGAGGAAATCAGAGATGAACCGTGATCCGCGCGCGATCGTCGACGAGGCGCCGATGAGCTGGCTGCAGATCGCGGCGGTGGCGATCACCGTCGGGCTCAACGCGCTCGACGGCTTCGACGTGCTGTCGATCAGCTTCGCCGCGCCGGGCATCGCCGCCGAATGGGGCATCGACCGCAAGGTGCTGGGGATCGTGCTGTCGATGGAATTGATCGGCATGGCGGTCGGCTCGGTGCTGCTCGGCGGGGTCGCCGATCGCATCGGTCGGCGGCGCACGATCCTGGGCTGTCTCGTCGCCATGGCGATCGGCATGGCGATGGTGACGACCGCGCATGACGTCACCACGCTCTCCGTCTGGCGGCTGCTCACCGGGCTGGGGATCGGCGGGATGCTCGCGGCGATCAATGCCGCGGCGGCGGAGTTTGCCAGCGTGCGCCGGCGCAATCTTGCGCTGGCGATCATGGTGATCGGCTATCCGATCGGCGCGGTACTCGGCGGGTTGATCGCCGCGCTGCTGCTCAAGGGCGGGGATTGGCGCGCGGTGTTCGAATTCGGCGCGATCGTCACCGCCTGTTTCATCCCGCTGGTGTGGTTCTTCGTCCCGGAGCCGGTGCAATTCCTGCTCGCCAGGCGACCGGAAAACGCGCTGGAAAGAGTGAACCGCACGCTGGCGCGTTTCGGCCATGCGCCGGTCGATGCGCTGCCGCCGGTGGAGACGGGCGCGGCGCGCGCCTCGGTCGCCGATATCCTGCGCCCCGGGCTGCTCGGCACCACATTGCTCGTCACGCTCGCCTATTTCGCGCATATCGTCAGTTTCTACTTCATCCTCAAATGGTCGCCGAAGATCGTCGTCGATCTGGGCTATCCGCCGGCGCAGGCCGCGGGGGTGCTGGTGTGGGCCAATGTCGGCGGCGCGGTGGGCGGGGCGATTTTCGGGTTGCTCGCACAGCGCTTCGCGTTGAAGCCGATGACGATCGTTGCGCTGATATTGTCTACCGTGATGGTCGCCTTGTTCGGCGCGGCGGGGGTGCGCTCGCTCGGCGGGCTCGCGGCGCTGGCGTGCATCTCCGGGCTGTTCACCAACAGCGCGGTCGTCGGGCTCTATACGATCTTCGCGCGCGCCTTCCCCGCACATGTGCGCGCGACCGGCACCGGCTTTGCGATCGGCATCGGGCGGGGCGGAGCGGCGCTGTCGCCGATCCTCGCCGGCGTGCTGTTCAGCGCCGGCCTGCCGCTCGCCGGCGTGGCGATCGCGCTCGCCGCCGGATCACTGATCGCGGCGATCGCGCTCGGCGCGCTCAAGCTGCGCTTCGCGGACGAGAAAGCGGCGTAGCGCCTATCGGATCGCCGCCAGCGCGGGCTTCAACCGCTTCGCGGCGAGCGGCGGCAGCGTGGCGGCTTGTGCCGCCGCGCGATTGGCGTTCCCGGCGATGACGAGCGCGACCATCCCCATCGCATAATGCGGCTGGCATTTGATGCCGTAGATGCCGGCCTTGGTGACCGAAAGCGTCACCTCCTTGTTGATCGCGCCCTTGATCGGCGGCGCGCCGGCGGGCCAGATCGCGGGGATCGTCTCGGCATTGTGCGAGGCGTCGGTCGGGACGAAGCGCACGGTGTCGCCGGGTTTCGCATTCACCACCATCGGCTCGAACGCCATCATCCCCGCCGCGCCGCTGTTCTTCATGTGGACGACATATTCCTTCGCCGCCGCCGGCGCGGCAGCGAGCGCGGCAAGGGCAAAAATGAGCGGGGACAGGCGGATCATGCGGCGATACTCCAACTCAGGACATTTCCCAGAAAAACGCGCGCACCACGGCGAGCGGGCGTTCGGCGCGGACCCTGAGCCCGCGTTCGATCAACAGGCCACGCACCGCGATCCAGTCGCTCCACCGCGTCACCCCGATGACGCGTGCGCCGCCGGGGACGAAGCCGCGCATCTCGCGCCAGAGATCGGCATGCGCGGCGGACAGGTCGATCAGGCGGGCGGGGCGATATCCGGCGGTCAGCCGCCGTACTGCAGGCAAGCGCAGATCTGCCACGATCACCGTCTGTGCATCGCGCACAGCCGCCCGCGCCGCGGGCGCACCGCTCAGCGCCGCCCCCGCGATCAACCCGGTGAGCGCCTGCCGACGGTCGACGATCACCGTGCTTTCCCTTTGGCGAGATAGGCGGCGACCGCCTTGAGTTCGGCATCGGTGATGTCGACGCGCGTCTGCGGCGGCATCGCGCCTTTGCCGTTGCGCGCCACCGCGATCACATAATCCACCGCCAGATCGTTGCGATTGGTGAGCAACCCCATCGCCGGCGGATTGCCTGCCAGAACCTGCTGCTTGGTCAGCAAATTGGTGCCCATTCCCGCCGGTAGATGGCAATAGCCGCAACGGTGCGAGAAAATTGCCGCCGCATCCTGCGACGCGGCGAACCTGTCCCCGCCGCTTTCCGGCGCGCGCATCTGATAGGTCGGCGGGCCCGCGTCATGCGGGCCGCCCTGCGCCAGTGCGGCGCCGAAGCCGGCCACCGCGATGACCAGCGCGATCGCGCCGTTCCTCATGCCTTTCCTCCCCCCGAAAGATCGCGATAGGCGGCGGGCCACACGCCCTGCTTGCCCGGCGCGAGGATGCCGTTGGGATCCAGCGCGGTCTTCACCCGCTCGTTGAGCCGGCGCATCGCGTGGTCGTTGAAGTCGAAGGTGGCGTTGACCTTGTCCATCCAGCCGAGATGCGTGCGATATTCGGCATAGCCTGCCTTCGCCGTCTCGCTGATCAGCACGTCGAACAGCCGACGCATCTTCGC